>JAHQXB010000035.1 GCA_029856435.1 Candidatus Jordarchaeia archaeon | reverse complement strand
GAAATCGCCAAAACCGTGAATGACCTAAACCTAGACATGACCGCCAAAGGGAAAGAGGGGAGCAGAAAAACCCTGCTCGTGGCACGTATCACTATCACATCAAGAAGGTGGGCGGGAAACCCTCGACGAAACACCCACCTCATCTACAGGGTGGGGGCAAGAATATATGAAGAGATAACGGGGGAGAAACCAAATGTCTTTGCCGTGGACGGAAGCGCAAAAACAAAAGCCCACACTGAGGAGACCATAGTCGCCCGGGCGTAGCACCCTCACCCACAAGCCCCAACCCTACCAGATAGCTGCAAACACTGAAACCAACCATAGGGGTGGATGCCCTTTCAAAGCAGAACGATGCCACAAAACTGCTGGGGGGAATCCCTCAGGGAAGCACGGTATCCCTCGACCGCGCCTACTATACTAAAAGTAACATTGAGGCTTGTGAGGGGAGGGGGCACCACTACCACATAAGGCCTAAAAAGTGGGGGGGAGAAGACTACGGGGGAGCGGTGTTTAGACGCTGCAAGGGAGGTGTTTGACCAAAACCTGTACTGCTGGAGAAAGCTGGTGGAATGAAACTTCGCCAACATGGAGGCCAGAGCGGGCAAAACAAGCTACTATGGGGAGCAGGAGAATTATGACAAGGTTCTCAAGCTGGGGGCTATTCATCGCAAAATCAGGCGTGTATTGTTCCTCCTTGGGATGAGGCGCTTCTTCGTTCTCCTCGGAAAACCGCCTCCTGAGGAAGTGGCTCTACCCCAGTTCATGGAGCAGACAATCTGTGGAAAAACAGGCTTAGTCCACCCCATTTAGTCCGCCTCACAGCCCCCACCACAAGAAGACTGGAACATGTAGAGTAGAGAGAGAAACATACACCCCAAATAAGCACGGGAACACAAAAAAAGGCAAAACATCCCCCCTAATGCCAATTATTTTTTAACAAGTTCGGGCAACAATGAACCCTAACGGATAATCTTTTGGCATGGGTAGGGTGTGTATCTGAACTCGTTTTGTAAAGAGATTAATAGTGCTTACTGATTCCCCCAGGATTTAGCTAACTATGGCTTAATTTTTTGTGTAGGAATTTTCTGATTTATGATTCCATTAGGAGGTTTTCTAAAGGTCCAGTTAAAAATATAAATTATACTCGTAACGTGCTATTCGTAAGCGGCCAACACTTTTGGAGGTGCTTTCAATGCAGATGGAGAGCCACAGCGAACTATTCAATGAAATCGATGAAATCGTGCACCCTCGCTCTATTGCCGTAGTTGGTGATTCACCAAAAGGTAGACTTTATTGGTTGAAAAGTATTGTGGAAAGCGGGTTTGAAGGCCCCATTTACCCTATTAATCCAAGTGTAGAAAGCGCTTTGGGGTTGAAGTTTTATAAGAGTCTCTTAGAAGTTCCAGAAGAGATAGATTTAGTGATTATTCGGGTTCCGGCTAAGGTGGTTCCCGAAGTTGTGAAGGAAAGCGTTTTGAAAAAGGCTAAGTGTATTGTTATTTTTTCTTCGGGGTTTAGTGAGAATAGTGAGGAAGGGGCTGAGCTTGAGAAGAAACTGGTGCAAACCATAAGGGGAACGAGGACAAGAATAATTGGCCCCAACTGTATGGGGATTTACTGCCCAGAGAGCAAAATCTCCTTCCGCCCAGACACTTGCATGGAGCCCGGACCGGTTGGCTTTATCTCGCAATCTGGAGGACATGCAATCAATTTTTCCATAGTGGGAAAGACTCTCGGACTTAGATACAGTAAAGTTTTTAGTTACGGCAATGCCTGCGACCTAGATAGCCCCGACTTTTTAGAGTACCTCGCTGAGGATGAAAAAACCAAGGTTATAGGAATGTACATTGAGGGAATAAAAAATGGGGAAAGACTTATTTCTGCTCTTAAAAAAGCTGCGAAAATTAAACCAGTAGTGGTTTGGAAGGGCGGAAGAACTGAAGCAGGCGCCAGGGCCGTGGCCTCCCACACAGGCTCCCTCGCTGGTTCCAACAAGATTTGGGAGGCTATTTTCAAACAAACGGGTGTAGTGTCCGTTAGGGGATTCGATGAACTTTTAGATACCATTTCGGCATTTGTTTCTTGTCCTCCGACAACTAACAGAAAATTGGCTCTGGTATCAATTTCGGGAGGTTCAAGTGTTTCTAACACTGATTTCTGCGTAGAGGAGGGACTTGAAGTTCCAGAACTATCTAGAGAAACTAAAGAGAAATTGAAGGGATACATTCAAGAAATGGGAACAAGTGTGAAAAATCCCCTAGATTTGGCCGGAAGTTACAATTACCCAGGAGTATTGGAGAATGTTCTAGGAATATTAGGTGAGGATAGAAATATTGGATCAGTTATTTTCGAAGTACAAATCCATTACACTAGTCTAGTAGAAAAACTAGTTGACATACCTATAAGCAACATTATTTATGGCGGTATGGTGGAAGGCTGTAAAAGAGTTCGTGATAAAAGTAATAAACCTGTTTTGATTGTCATACCAAGGACCTCTTACGAAGAAAAGTACAAAGAGGTGAAGGAGATTTTTATAAAGGCAGGTTTTCCAGTTTTTCTAAGCATCGCCAGCGCTGCGAAGGCACTCCACAACACTATTAAATATTATGAAGGGAAAGAAAAAATTGCATCCTATAATCCAACGCAAATTATCTTTTAAATCCTTAGTGAAGGTTTTTAGCATAGGACTCAAATTTGATTCAGAATCGAAAAACTAGAAGGGTTTAAGCGTAATAAATTTTAAATTTATGCCTTTATTTCTAATTTTAAGGTGTGTAAGGTCTTAATCGAGGAAATTCTTATGAAGAGACGAGTCTTGGTGGCAGACACAATGCATTCAGAGGCAATTAGCAGAATGAGGAATGCGGGTCTTGAAGTAGTTGTGAATGATAAAATTTCTCCCGAGGAGCTTAAGGCACAGATATCTGAATTTGATGCTCTAATTGTTCGAAGTAGAACCAAGGTCACCCGCGAAATTATTGAAGCAGGGAAAAAGTTGGTTCTTATTGGCCGGAGTGGTGTAGGTTTGGACAACATAGACTTGAAAGCGGCTGAGGAAAAAGGAATTCGGGTGATTAATTCACCAGAAGCGTCTAGTGTTTCTGTAGCAGAATTGACGATAGGGGCCATGATTTCTCTAATGAGGAATATTCATACAGCAGATAGAGCAATGAAGGAAGGGAAATGGCTTAAAAAAGAGCTAGAGGGCCGTGAGCTTAAGGAAAAAACGCTGGGCATAATCGGTTTTGGAAGAATAGGACAAGAAGTTGCACGACGAGCCATCGCCTTCCAGATGAGAGTCTTAGCTTACGATGTTTTAGAAGAAAGGAGAAAAGATGCCGAGAAAATGGGAGTATGCTTCGTTGGAACCTCAAGGGAAGCGTTAGAGAAATTGTTGAGAGAGTCTGACATTATAACACTACACGTGCCTTACCAACCTGAAACAGCGCATATGATTAATGATAAAACCATATCGCTAATGAAAGATGGAGTATTTATTCTAAATGTAGCACGCGGCGGAATAATAGATGAAAAGGCACTATTTGAAGCTTTGAAAAGTGGAAAGGTAGCGGGAGCAGCACTTGACTGTTATGAGCAAGAACCCCCCACCAGTCTTCCGTTTGCAAAGCTATCAAACGTGCTATGTACACCACACATAGGCTCTTCAACCCAAGAAGCTTTAATAGCGAATAGTAAAATAATCGCTGATAAAGTCATCGAATTCTTTAAAAGGGATATACAAAAAGTTAATTAGTAACCACTTCTTCATCATCGCTCACACAGGAAGTTTGTTTTTCAAAGCTTACCCGTTGGAATGTTGCCTTAAATGGCTGAACCGTGAATAGGGAGGCTATATTATGGTTAAGAGCATGTATCGCTATATATCTGAAACTTGGAGAGAAACGGATACTGACGAGATGCGTACCTTGTGGCGAGAGAGACTTGCCCAGTGGCGCAAACAACCAACAGTGGTACGCATAGAACATCCTACACGTTTGGACCGTGCGCGAAGTTTGGGTTATAAAGCTAAGCAGGGCTATGTCCTCGCACGAGTCCATGTGAGACGTGGCGCCCTTCGTAGGAGCCGCCCCCGAAGTGGCAGAAAACCGAGAAAAATGGGATTCAAGAGGCTAACCGCAGTGAAGAATCTAAAATGGATCGCGGAGGAGCGAGTTGCAAGAAAGTTTCCTAACCTCGAAGTTTTAAACTCGTACTTTGTTGCTTCAGATGGCGTCTCGAAGTGGTACGAGGTTATACTAGTTGACCCAAACCATCCCGCCATTAAGAATGACCCCAGCATAAACTGGATTTGTAACAAGTCTAATCGGAGACGTGTTTTTCGAGGTTTAACCTCCAGCGGGAAGAAGGCAAGAGGCCTCCGTCGCAAGGGAGTGGGCGCAGAGAAAATTCGACCTAGCGTACAAAAGGGAAGGAAAAGGTAAAAGTAATTCTAGGTTTTGGGTGGCCTACTGGTGTCTTCGGCCCGTGTAATTTGGATTGATTTGGAAACCTTTGCCCATGCTACAGAAGAGCCGGAAAAGGTTTTTAAGGCTCTATCTTTTCTCTTACCAGAGGGGGGAGAAAAGTTAGTTAGCAGAGAAACTGCGCAGGGCCACTATCGTAACATAATAATTATTTACAAGGCTAAACTAACCGATAAGAAGACTATCGAATGGTTTTTGCGTATGCTTTCAGAGAGGATGAACGGTGAGGATAAGAAGAGGCTTTCTCAACTTTTTGATATGAGGTTTGACAATTCAGGGATACTTTATCTTCGCTTCGACAAGCAGGAAGCATTCTTAGGTAGACTCAAGCTTAGCGAGAGTGAGGACGTAATCCGCGTTAGAATTAGGTTCGCAGCCCATCCCATTAGCAAAGAACTTATTGAGGAAATTTGTTTGGATCGCGGACTGATGATAAAATGACAACTTATTTAGATTTTAATGTGAGCTCAAACTTTGGCGAGGGCCAGTCAACCCCTGAAGATATGGCCAGGATATCAAAAATTTTGGGTTTCTCTGGGTTAGCGTTCGCAGACTTCTTCCAGAAAGACAATTACAAAGAACTTAAAGAAGCTCTATCCAAACTTCCTCTAACAGCTTATTCCCGCGTAAATCTAAATTTTGATAACGTAGCTAAAAATCATAAGATGTTGAACCGGGTTAGGGACTCTGTCGATGTAGTGGCAGTTGCGTGTTTGAATAGGAGGGTTGCAGTTTGGGCAACTAGGAACACCGATGTAGACCTACTTTATTTTCCAGAAGTTAAAATGTATAAACAAGTCGATAAATCACTTGTAGGTCTAATTTACAGTAGTGAAAACGCATTGGAAATATCCATCAGACCCATATTGTTAAATAGGGGCTTAAGAAGAGCCAACGTTTTGGGCATAATCAGAAGCGCATTGGAAATTGCTTTGAAGGAGCAGATTTCACTAGTTTTAACAAGCGACGCGCACAACAAATTTGAATTAAGGGCTCCAAAAGCCTTGGCTGCATTAGGTAGCTTGCTGGGAATGCCTTACGAGCGGAGTATGGAAGCTTTATCGAAAAATCCTTTAAAGATTTTGGAGCGGAGAAATAAGTCAAAATAAAAAGAAGTACTAGCAGACAGGGGAGAGTTATCTTTGAAATTATATAGAAACCGTTACATAGCCTTCAAAATTATTAGTGAATCGGCCTTCTCGGCAGAGAGAATTGTTGATTGTATATGGAGAATGCTCCTCAACCTTTTTGGGGAGGTTGGGGCGAGTAGAACAAATTTCTGGTTAATAGAGTATAATCCAGAAAAGGGGGAGGGAATTTTACGTTGTACACATACGAGTGTTGACATGATGAAGGCAGCACTAGCAATAGTAACCGAGTTAAACGAATCACCACTTATAATAAATGCTCTAGGTGTCTCGGGTACAATAAGGGGTGTCCGGAGATTTTTCAAAAAGAGTTATAGAGAAATAGAGAAGTTTAATAAGAGTTGAAAAGTACTTTTATTTGGGGATGATGTTACCGTCCCAGACGGAGCCAATATGAAGAACCCGTGACAAAACTGACCCCCTACTAATTATTCAATTGGAGAAATGAGATTGAGCGTATACCAAAAAAAGGGAGACATGACAGAAGCTCAAAAGGAAGCTTACGGCAAACTTGAAAGAAAAGTTTTAGAACAAGGAGAAGTTATACAAGAGCAGAGTCTTAGAATCAAGGAACTTGAAAACATGGTCAAGCAGCGCGAAAATGAATTAGCACATCTCAAAAGGATATACGAACTTGAAATCCAGAAACTCAGCGACCTTTTAAACCAGCTTAAGAGCCAGTCTGAAGACCAAATAAACAAAATAAAGAACCTAGAGAGCAAAATGAAAGATGAATCAGATGATCACAAGTATCGAGAAGAGGATTTAACTTCTAAAATACGTAGCCTTGAGAAAAGGATTACTGAACTGGAGAACCAAACTAGGGAAAAAGATGAGATAATAAATGAACTAAATCAGCAATTAGACGTGACAGCCGCAAGAATCTCAGACTTGGAGAAAACAATCAAAGATAAAGACTCAAAACTAGCTTCAATAGAATCCTTGATAATGGAGGACATTAATTACAAGCCCTACTTCATAGTGAAAAAATACGGTTCTAGCAACATACAGGATATTAAAAAAGCATTGGGATTACAAGAGGGAACAGTAAGACGCATAGTACTTGAACTTGAGAAAAAGGGATTAGTTAGGGTGGACGGTGACCATATTCACCTTGTTTAGAATTCCAAAAAGGGAATTACTCAAAGAACATCCCCAAGATCTTTATTTAAAAACAGTCCTTTATTACCTTTAGTGTTCCACTACTATTTCTACGGGATGTATAACATTTTCGAACCACTGATACGCGGCCATATCAATCCTGTCACTTAAGGTTCCAAATATGACCCAAACTACTGGATTTATCTCCATAAAAGGTTTATCGGCACTTGAAGGTTTAGCGATGGTGGGGTGGGAGTGAAAGATCCCAATCATTTCTTTACCCTCGCCCTCAGCCTGCACCAGTATCCTATAAAGCTCCTCAACATCTATCACAAAGCTAACTGATGATTCCGCCACATTCTTGGTAAAAACCACTTCTTGGGCTTTGGCTGTTTCCCCCTCGAAAAGTCCCAAAATAACTCCGCATGCTTCTTTGGGATAGGTTTTACGAGTTTCTTCAAGCATCATTTCAATGTGCTCATTATTGAGAATAATTTTTTGAATCTTAGGAATAGGCAGTAAAACTTCCTCCAAAAATTATTTCTTTGAGAACTTAGCGGGAACAGCTATTAGTACTTTTTGAAGACCCGAAGACCTTACGGGCTAATTTGGAGATACCCCAAAATCTGCCGAAAACTATTAAGTAAGAATTTAAAGCTTAAAAGAAGGATAAAAAAAACAATTATTGAGTTACTAGCGGTGTTTTAGCATAAGGGCCGGTGATGGAAGCAAAGTGTGAACTCAAGGAAAACATTTTTGGATGTATTATTCTTTTCATATTTATTTTCGGTTATTTGGAGTCTTTTTGCGAGAGAAGCTCTTCTATAATTTTTTCAAGGTTTTCTTCGCTTTGAACCCCCACTAATTTCGAGGATTCTATCAGTTCTTCCTCAGTTGATTCTTCAGATTTTACATCAAAAACCACAGGCTGTCCTCTGTAGAAAAATACTAGTGAAGGCACTGCGTAAATGTTAAAATCTCGTGCAAGATTCGGATTTTGGTCGACATCAACCTTGGCTATCGCAATTTTATTCCCAAATTTAGCTTCAATACCATCTAGAATTTTTCCCTGAATTTTACAGGGACCGCACCAAGTCGCTGAGAAATCTATTAACACTATGGGATTTGATGAAACGAACTCTTTAAATTTTTCTTCCTTTAATTCTGTAACCACTTTTTATACCTTCCCTTCTAGTCTATTAATCTCAAATAGTTATAAACATCCCCCGATATTTCTATTTTTTGTATAGAGATAAACGAGGAATACTAAAAAATGAATGATTTAGATTCCACTTTTAGAACTTTTCGGCACATTATATAGTATTTATGTTTTTGCATAAAAGGTATGTGTATATCCAATTTTGATTCTTATCGTTGCGTGGTTCTATTGTGGAAGGATTGGGGGGCATACGGTGTTACCGTTGCTCTTCACGCAGCTAACTTCAAAAAACAGGCATATTAAACTATTTTTTGGTTTATAAATAGGCACTATTAGCCAAGCGTCACCTTTTGTGGGAGAAATCCAACGCATAAAAAAACCTATTTGAGCCTAAAACCGATGCTTGATGATTGGAAAATGTCAAATTTTAAGCTAGAAAAGAGTTCAAAACAGCACCACCCCGCAACAGGAGACGCTGAAGAAACTGTACCTTTTTTGGTGGCAAAAGGTATATATGTTTAGACATCTTTATCTTGTTGCCGAAAATTTCGTTAACAAAAAGCGGGGAAACTTCTTGAAACTAATGAATTTAAAGACAGAGCTTCTTTGCAAAGGGGTTAAGACAGAAGACAGTATCGAAAAGGGGAGGAAGGCTGGAGCCGGCCCAGCTGGCGGAAGATTCATGATTTTACCCAATAACTCTGTAGTTAATGTTCCCCTGTGGCCACACTTTGTAAAAAATTCGGATATTATTTTAAGAAAGCTCGGTTCCAGCTGGTCTCTTTACAAAGATGGAGATAAGATCACCGACATAGAATTGATTGATTCTCCCAGATTTTATTCTCGAAAAACATCCAGCGGACACCCCATGTATAAAATAGCACTCCTCCACGGTAAGGACTGTCTGGCAACAACGGTTCTTCAGAAATGTGTATATTGGTCTACTGGTCAAAGTTGTAAGTTTTGTGGAATTGAAAATTCACTAAAGGATGGCTCCACTGTTCCAAGAAAAAATCCCAAGGATTTAGTGGAGGTTACTGGAGCAGCAGTTGAAGAAGGCGTGTGCCGTCACATCACATTAACTACTGGTACTCCAGGCACGCCCGACAGGGGGGCAAAAATTCTGGCAGAAACAGCTAGAGAATTAAAGGAAAATTATGATGTCCCAATTCATGTACAGCTGGAGCCACCCAGTGTCGGGTATTTGGAGTTGTTAGCAGATGTGGGAGTGGATACGGTAGGTATACACATTGAAAACTTTGATAGGGTAGTCCTAGAAAAGGTATGTCCGGGTAAGGCTAAGGTAAGTTTTGATGAGTATTTGAACTCTTGGAAGAAAGCGGTGGAACTATTTGGAGAGTCGCAGGTTAGTACTTATATTATTGCAGGTTTGGGGGAGGATGATGTAAGCATATTACAGGGAGTGGAAACAGTTACTAGGCTAGGGGTTGTTCCCTTTTTGGTTCCTTTCAGACCGATTTTGGGGACTGAGTTTGAGAGTCTTAACCCTCCGAGTGCTGAGAGAATGATAAATCTTTATCTAAAGGTTGCCGAGATTTTGTCTGAATACAATCTTGATCCTTCTAGGAATCTTGCTGGATGTGTGCGTTGTGGGGCGTGTTCCAGCATCTTAGAGGCATTCAGGTATAGGGGTTGAAGATGAGTCTTGAATCCTTCTTTAATCCTAAAAGCATCCTCATTCTAGGAGCCTCAGGCTCTCCTGGAAAATTTGGAAACCAGATTTTAAAAAATATAATCGAAATTGGCTACACTGGCAAAGTCTTTTTGGTTCACCCTGATAGGGATAATATTCTTGGTTTTCCCGCTTTTAAAACTGTTAAAGATATTCCAGAGGTTCCAGAGACCGCAATTGTTGCTTTGTCTTCAGATCTGGTGGTGGGTGCGGTTGAAGAGTTAGCTAGAAGCGGTGTTAAGAACATTATTTTGCAATCTTCGGGTTTCTCCGAATGTGATGGTTGGGGAAAAAAGAAAGAGGAAACACTCACTCGTATAGCTAAGGAGAACAATTTGAGGCTAATTGGCCCCAATACCATAGGTTTAATAGATTACACCCATCGTTTCGCCACAACCCTAACTCCTGTTAGAAACTTCGAAGCGGGAGAAGTAAGCTTTATCGGCCAAAGTGGTGGGCTGTCTGGTGGACTGGGATGGTGGCAGCCAAACGATTTAAGATTCAATAAAATAGTTCACTTAGGAAATACCTGTGATGTCAGTGAAGGGGAGCTACTCAGATTTTTTGCACAAGATCCTTCTACAAGGGTTATTACAGCTTATTTTAGAAGGGTTACTGATGAGATTGTGGATGTGATTAGAGAGGTCTCCCATCAGAAGCCCATAATTTTACATTGTCCTGAGGAAAGAAGAGAGCAACTAGTTAGGGCAGGAGCTATTTGTGCGTCCCTTTATACGGAAATATTTGAACTGGCTAAAATTTTCATTCTTTCACCTAAACCTAAGGGGAATAGAGTTGCAATAGTGGGCCCCTCCTCTGGCGCCATTGATTTAGCCGTAAGATCATTAGAGAAAAATGGTTTAAAAATCGCCGATCTCAGCCCAAATACAGTTAAAATCTTAAAAGAAAAAGTGCTAAATGAGCGGGCAAAAACGGTAAACCCTGTAGATTACTGGCCTCCAAGCCGTCTTGATGGTGTAGAGGTGGGAAACAAACACAAAGTCGCAGTGGAAGCCCTCCTTGAAGATGAGAACGTGGACGCCATACTTCTTGTGCTTGAACTGATGAAAGAGATAGAGTTTGACATAGAAAAAGCCTTTAAGGAAGCAGCCGAAAAAAGGTTAAAGCCAATTGTAGCAGCGTGTATTCAGATTGAAAATGACTGTTATGGGCGAGTGGTTAGTGGCCTATATAAACTTCGGATTCCAGTCTTTACCGAAGTGGAGAGAGCGGTTAAAGCAACGGGAGCACTTGTTCGCTTCTACACAAGACTGCAAAAAGACATTTGAAAACTGAAAGTGTTTAGCTGAATGAGAATTAAATTAAAGTTTAAGAAGGATGTGGTTTACTCTTTCAAGAGCTTTACTTAACACCTGGAATTCCGGATTTAGGTTTACTGCTTCTTCGTATCTTTCTTTAGCCTTGAGTAATAGTTCTTTAGCTTGCTTTTTCTTACCTTTTTCAAGGTAGTAGATACCCAAGCACTCATGGTAAAGGCCCTCACACTTGGTCTTATCAGCTCTAGCGAGTTTTTCTTCGTGGGGATTCTTTAGATCTTCTTCAATTTTTTCTTTATTCTTGAATGCTTCGCAAGCCTCTCGGAAATGATCCGCTGCCTTCTCTAGATTTTTATTCATAATCGCAGTTTGGGCCAGACACTCAAATCTTGCCGCCTCAAGTCCATATAGATCTGACTCCAACTCCAAGGGGAGTTTTTGGTCTTTAATCCACCCTTCTTTTAGTAAATCCTTTACAATCTTTATAGCATTTTTTTTGTCAGCAACGGCGTTATTGTAGCTATTTGCAGCGGATTCATAATCTTGCATCTTAAAGTTTAGATAATCCGCAATAGACTGATGATAATTGGCGCGGGCCTGATAAAAGTTTCCTGCGGCGGTGGTCTGAAGCTGCTCATCCATTTCCTCCTCCCTTAACCTTTTAAATAGTTCCGCAGCCTTCTTAAAGTGCTGTGAGGCAATTTTATACTCCTTACCACCGTGAGCCTCTACCCCTGCAACTAGCTCCGAAACTGCTTCATCAAATTTGTCACACATCGCAGAATCCGACCACTTATCTTATAGCGTATAATGGTTAAAGTATTTAACGAAAATTTCATTGAAAAATGATGCGGCCCTTTCATTAAAGGCATAACGAGTTTATACCATAACTTTTGAGAGCTATAGTCGCATAATTCTTTATAGAGTTTCTCATTAATTTTTTCCTAAACCTATCCTTGACCGGGGTTATTTAAGGCTTCTTTCCCCAAAAAAAGGCGGAAAAAGCCATACTTTCTTGAAGCGAAAAGGAAAAAATTAAATGGAAAGTCTATAGCATAAAGGATAAAAAATTTTCCAATGATACTGAAGCGGATACAGTTTCTCATATTTTTGGCGCTGCATAAAAGTGATGTGAAGCGTATACTTCGTTCCAAAGCCATAAAAGTAAACCCTTTTTGAGAAGTGAAAAAAGGTTCTCTTTAAGGTGTATTTTTTGATTATTATGCAGAAGTTCTTTTTAAATCATGGATTTTTCTTTTTGGGTTAAGTTTCTGTTCGAAGCCAAGATATTAACTCTTGTAAATCCTTCTCTGGACTGTAGGGTAGGTTTGATGTTTTTCCAGAAGACTTCACTATTTCTGTGAGAAGCATATTAAGATTAATTAGGCTGCCCATAAGTAGGGGTATTTTCCATTGGCTGTTCAGCTTCTCGGCCTTTTCAAGATCTTTTTCATGGAGGAATAAAACTGCAACTCTGTTAAACTTCAGGAATAATTTTTGAAATGTGCCTTTTAGCTCATCATCTCTAGGCAGGTGAACAAACAGTTTAAGAGCGTAAGATTCAATTTTACCATCTGCTCCGGTTTCTGGGTCGCTTTTTAGCAAGAAATCGATGCCATTTTTGAAGCATATTTCATCTAGGATATCCTTCAAGTACTTGTCCTGCACATTTTCGTATTTGGGTCCGAATTTAGAGTAGTACAGAGGAATATTTGTTTTGCTTCCAACTACGGGAACATAGATTCTCTGAATTCCTGAATCCGATTTTAAGACTTCACGCATAATTTTGTTTACAGTTTTTGGAGTTAATCCTGTTATTTTTGATATAAAAAGATCTGTTAAGTATATTTCACTGTCAAGAATGTTTAAAACCTGCTCCACGAGTACTGCGACCTGCTCACCACTTAAATCATATGGGGGATTGAATGAAATTTTCGGGTTATTGACTCCCCTAAGAAATTGATCGGCGGTTACGAAAGTATTCTTTACAGGGAAGAGCTGATGTTTTAGTTCAAGTTCATCTCTGGTTCCTTCCATTTCAAAAGTAGCTGGTGCTTTGAAACAGTTATTGATAAGTTCACCTTTAAGCGAGAGACCTGTTTCTTTATTAACCAAGTTTTTGTCCCAATCGGTTTCAAATTTTATTTTGTTTCCCGTTCCCGGCATTATCATTAAAGTTTTACCGCCGAGATTCTCTATTTCTTCTGGATTTATCCCCCCAATTATTTCAGCACCCCTTCTGGGTTCTCTTAGACCATCAACAATAATTGTATAACACGAGTCCAAACTATAGATGCTTTTAAAGTCTTGGGGATGAGGGACAGATAGAATAAGACCCTCACCGTTTTTTAGTAAAGTGGATTTATCTAAAACCGCTTGTGTTAAGAAATTAATCAGTTCTGAGCAGTTTTCAGGGCAGTTTATTACCGTTACGTGCTTTAAGCCATTTATTTCCTCAGACAAACCACTAGACAATAATGCTAGAATATAGGTTGTGAGAAATTTTATGCCAATAATATCCGCTTCAGAGTATAGAGGATTTAAATCAATGACTACACGCTTATCAGCTATTTCCGGACCTACGTTAGAGTGGCTACTGCTGAAAACATTGCTTAGAGCACCTTGCTGAAGATTGTGAAGCAGGAGCGTAAGTTCTCTTATGATGGTCTGCTTTTTAGAATCATTAATTTTCAATATTTCATTAAAGGCGTTGTTAAACTCTCTGAGACCATGTTCACATCTCAACGCATTACTGAAGTAACTCAGAATTCTGTGAAGTGGCTCCTGCATATTTTCCAATTTGTTTTCAAAAAATTTTTTGAAAATACTAATTAGGAATGAGGCGTGTTCCTCTGGCGATTTTCCTTTAGAATCAAAGAGGTTTATTTTAAGTTGCTCAGACCCAGAATTGAGACTGAAAAATGAAATTGAATCATTACATAGACCCTTCAACTTGAAATCGCCCTTAAAATCGAAAACTATCCAAGGCTTCTTAATTTTTTTGAGGAGGCTCATTATAAAATAAGTTTTTTCGTGGGATTCGCCAAAAATGACCACGTAGTGTAACAAATTTTCATAATCCATCCAAACGGATACTGTGCGTCCACTTAAAACAGTTTTGCCCAATAGGATTCTATCACTGTTAGAAATATTGCCCTTCAGATTTTCATTGGCAAGCCCAATTGGAGAGTTTAACTTTCTCTTGTTAGTAGAAGTAGGAACTTTCAAATAAATGCTTAAATTTTTTATGAAAAAGACATCTTTATCGGGAAGGAGTCGCCTGCAGATTATGTTGTGTAGAAATTTTTTAATTCCGCTACAGTCCAAGAACTCTACATTAATTCTTTCCCTAACTCCGGACCAAGCAGCACTAGCGGCGGCATACACTCTCTTCATGTGATTTTTAATGCTCTCTAAAGAGGCGCCCCTTACAACCAAGTAGGGAGAGGCTTCACAGTATTTAATTGGAGTTTTACTTTTAACTCGAACACGTGTTTTTAAGTTCTTATAAGTCTGTTCAGATTCCTTTCTTTTCAAAAATCGAAAAGGAATCACGAGGGTTAAATTTGTATCCAAGTTTTCAATAGAGTTCAAGAAAAGGTCTAAGCACTGCGGGTCTAGTGATTCACAATTTGGGGCCCCCTTCAAAATAAGCACAGCAACGTAAGTTGAATTTCCATTCGCGTCGAGAATTAAAATATTTTTTTCACCCTTAGCCTTTCGAATCGCAGTGAAATAAGCTCCTCCTATCAAACCCAAAAACTCTTCTTCCAATATCTCGAAATACATTCTAGTATAATCGGCGCCTAGGTTAAAGGTTGATAGAACAGATTGAACTTTTCTATCTAAATCTTCTTCCATGATTGGTTGCTTTGAAAAAATGTAAAGGCAAGGAGAGATTGTTTCCCCCCTAACATTTATCTCGTATGCGTACTCCAGTTGTTCATCTAACTCTACATCTGAAACCAAAAAATTTTGGCACAAGGGAGAGTTAAATCCATCCTTTTCGGAAGATGGAAATAATTGGAAAACAGTCTCCTCGGACAAGACATTTTTCCCCCTAAGTAATCTAATTTTATCCTGCGTTAGGAGATAACGAGAAAAAGGCACCTTTTTTCCATCAAAAAACACTGCACCAAAAAATATGAGAAAAGGCAGGACGAAAGATTCTGAGTGAATGAAGTGAGAAAGATTCACAAAACTACTGCTCAAGGTCAGCTGACCAACCTTAAATAAGATAAACTTAATTTGTAATAGAAGAATGAGGCATAGGAAAGGATGAAAGTTAGACTTAAACATTTTTCCCAAGCCATTCCACATAATTTCATCATCCACTTTTAAGATATTCATAATT
Source organism: Candidatus Jordarchaeia archaeon (assembly GCA_029856435.1). Lineage (GTDB taxonomy): Archaea > Asgardarchaeota > Jordiarchaeia > Jordiarchaeales > Jordiarchaeaceae > Jordiarchaeum. The sequence goes on along the minus strand of JAHQXB010000035.1, from coordinate 35,820 downwards.
GCCCCTAAAGTTTCAACATAAAATATTGCAAAATCGTATATAAAAACCACAAAAACTTACAACAATAATTTTTCAAAAGAGCAAAGCATAGTTAACCCAGCATAAGCTGTCGCATACGAATAGAAGTTTTGAAGTGTTAGAAACAGGGAAAACAAGTTTTAAAGGGGGAGACGAGTCCTGTTTAAACTGAAAAAGAGGCGAAGAAGAAAAAACCGCATTAAGCACAGAAGGAGGTAACTCGTGTTTAACATTCCCAGAAATAGACCCAAAAATATTATAATATAACATTCTTATTGCACACCTAAGACCCTAAAATAGGGTTAATAAAACAAACACCCAAAAACAGCATCAATTTATCTAGAAAGCCCGACACCAACCCTAAAGAGGGAATACATATTGATTGAAGCTGAAATTGAGTTAACAGGGCATATAATAGATTCAATGATACTTCCCAAAATATTTGGAGCAATCTATGATTTAAACGGAGAATTCGAAGTATTGGAGTTCAGGATTGGACAAACTAAAAATGAGTATTCACACGCTCATATACGCATTTTTGGCAAAGATCAGCAACATCTCAATATGATTCTTGGGGAACTTCAGAAGTTAGGTGCGGTGGTAACCGAAAAGGCGGTGGACGCCGAACTAATGCCAGCCCCTGAAGATGGGGTACTACCTGACAATTTCTATTCAACAACTAACCATCCCACATTTGTTATGATAAACGGGGAGTGGATAAAAACAGAAAACCAAGAAATGGATAAGGTTATAGTGATTAGAGAAGGCAAACCTCATAGCATACCAATGAGAAAGGTAAAGAAGGGGGAACTAGTTGTCGTTGGAAACAAGGGCATAAAGGTTATTCCTCCAGAAAGATCTCGAAAAAAAGAGGTTTTCAGCTTTATGAGCAGCGCCATATCCTCAGAAAAACCCACCTTATCCCTCACACGCATGATAGCAAAAGAAATGTTTGAGCTCAGAAAAAAAGGAGGAAAAATCGTGGTAGTCCCAGGTCCCGCAGTCATCCATGCTGGAGCAGCGGCAGCACTATCAGAACTAATAAGAATGGGCTACGTTCAGGCACTACTAACTGGAAATGCTGTGGCAGTACACGATGTAGAGAACTCATTATTCGGAACCAGCCTTGGAATGGATTTAAAAACACTCGAAAACTATGAAGGGGGACACCGTCACCACCTGATGGCTATAAATGTAATCAGAAAAGCAGGCTCAATTCGGAACGCGGTTGAGAAGGGGATTCTAAAAAGCGGAATCATGTACGAATGCATAAAAAACAATGTGGAACTGGTAATCGCAGGATCCATAAGAGATGATGGCCCTATACCAGATGTCATTACCGATGTGATGGAAGCACAAGACGCAATGAGGAAAGCATTGAGAAAAACCGACTTGGTGCTTATGCTCGCAACTACACTGCACTCCATAGCTGTGGGAAATATGCTCCCATCCACGGTAAAAACAATTTGTATAGACATAAACCCAGCAGTAGTGACAAAACTTACAGACCGAGGAACATATGCCATAGGAATAATAAGCGACATTGGGGCATTCCTGCCTAGATTAGTACAGGAACTATGGCAACTAGAAGGCACAGTGTAAAATAATAGAAAAATAAAAAAGAGAATAAGCAAAAGTTAAACCCCCTAAAATATCAAAAGGATAGCGGAGCCCATACGGAAATGAGTGAGAAGATTTCTTCTACCGAACTTATAGAAAAAAAGAGGCAGATAATTCCGGGATTAGCTGAAAAGTTTCGTATATCTGAAGACAAAGCTGAAAAATTCCTAAAATTAGCCATAGAGGATTGCGCAAGGTCAAAATATAGGCTCAACGTAACAAAGGATATAATTTACGGACCGCCAGAAAAAATAAGAGAAATGATAAAAGAAATAGAGGAATGGACCGCCAACGAATTCGACGAAGAAGACTTTGAAATAATAGGTTACTGTAAGAACATCTAATCTACAAATGCAGCAAAACCCGCCACCGGAAATTTAGATTTTTTATTCCACTCACGAAGAAGCAACTGCAAGAATCCTTTACCTATTGGAAGCTAAAAAGTAGAGGGAAATAGATTAATTAGGATAACTGCATTGCCGTTACGCTCTAGACTTAAGGAGATTATTTATCATTTGCTCTATGTGTTCATCTAAAGCCTTTTCCAGCTTGGACGCGGTTCCCTTTTTAACTTTCCTAATCCCGGGAATATACTTGTTTTTGAAAAGTGAAAGGGATTTGTCTAAATCAAATCTAATCCAATTTTCTTCCACATGGACTACCCCCTCTTTCTCTAATTCCTTAAACGGTTCCACATCAAAAGACCCATCGATGGGAAGAAAATAGTAGTCATAAATCAGTTTATATAGAGCCTTCTTATCAAATCCTGGCTTTTCAGGTACCACCACCATTTCAAGAACTTGGGAAACCATTTCAATAAACAACTTCACCCTCTTATAAATCTCCTTAACTTCTTTAGAGGTATAAGTCACCTCCTCAGGTGGCGCCGCCTCTACAGTCTCAATCACAGGTGTCTCAACGGCGGCCTCCCTAGCAACCGAACTTTCAATATGCTCAGCAACCACTCGCTTCTCAACCACTGGTTCCTCAACCACTGGTTCCTCAACCACTGGTTCCTCAACCACTGGTTCCTCAACCACTGGTTCCTCAACCATAGGCTCCTTAACTGCAGGCTCCTCAACCACGGGCTTCTCGATAGGGGTTTTTATCACCTCTGAACCCTCAACCTTGAGCTCTTGAACCGGTTTTATGGAGATGGCTTCTTCAACTAAAGGTTTCTCAATACCTTTTATCGCGGGCGGTTTAACTGTTACTTCCGCTGTCGGTGTAACCTTCGCGATTTTTGTTATCTCTGTGGCTGCTTCTGCTTTTACTAATTCTGTTGGAGTCGGTATCACGCTTACTGCTTCTCTTAGGAAGTACTCATCTTGTATTTTGCCGACTAAAATTCCTTGGTCTAACAGGTAGCTTAATCTCTTCCTGACTTCATTTTCAGGTATGCCTAAAACTGAAGATATCTGTGCAAGGCTGAGTTTGTCATACTCTTTAATATAGGTGGTGAGAGCTTTATCTACAGGTTCTAATCCCGCCTTTTCCCACACTATTACGGGTTCTTGAATTATTTCCTCCTTTTCGATTTCCTCATATTCTGGTAACTTTGTTTTAGCGGCCTTTGCAACCTCGGTAGTCTCGCCGGTTAGAGTGTCAATTTTGAGATTAATTTGATTAACATTTTTTCTTAATTCATCAGCCCTATCTTTATCGAAATGCTCGATTTCTTTAAGAAACATGTTTATTAGCATTAATAAGCGGTTCATATTGAGGCGGTACTCGCCTCGCATATACAAAATACCAGCGCTGTTCTCCAATTCTTCTAGAAATTGCTTGTCTAAGACACTAACATCTATTTTTTTGTGATCACGAATATCCCTGAAAAATTCCTGCCTGTTCAAACCGCCATCTTTGTAACTATTTACCATTTCAAGAACCAATTTAGTGAGTTTATCACAATTTGAGACTAAAAGTCTGAATCTTTGCCTACTTCGTGTAAGATGAGGCTCTTCAATAAATGACACAATGGTCAGCTCCACTAGTCACTTTAATAAATAATGGCAATCAGGGAATAATAAAACTTTTCTTTAGAGAGCAGCGACCAAATTCAAGTTATAGACTTTCCATTTAATTTTTTCCTTTTTGCTTCCAGAAAGTATGGTTTTTTCCGCCTTTTTTTGGTGAAAGAAGCCTTAAATAACCCCGGTCAAGGATAGGTTTAGGAAAAAATTAATGAGAAACTCTATACCCGGTAGCCTGAGTTCCTTGTAGTTCTTCTGGGGAACAATGAGCGCAAGCTGGTTCACGCCCTTTGCTTTTAACGCTCAGTAGTTTCATAAAAATCCCAGTAAAATAAGCATTAAATAGATATAAAAATTCAAATCCGCGAAAAATGGTTAAAAGAAGCTTCATCCAAACCGCTAAATAGGGGTAATTTAATATAACAAGAATTTAATATTATAAATTGTACAAATTATTGTAGAAGGTTTTTCTCTTGGCAAAAATTTACTTAATTAAGGAAGGCGATTATGAGGAAATAATGCAACCTGTTTTTTCGACTGGAGACACCTATGTTGTTGACGCTGAAGACCGAATATGGATATGGTTGGGTGAAAAAACAACAGTTGATGAAAAATTCGCTGGCGCCTTCATAAGCGACCTCATAGATAAGCAACGGAAAGGCAAACCCCACGTAGAAACAATCCACCAAGGTAGTGAACCACTAGAATTTAGAAAAACAGTAGGTCCAATGCGCATAGTGGATCAAGACCTCGCTAAATCTATACTCAAAAAAATGGAGAAAAAAACACACCCCATTGTCATGTACAGGATATCAGGGGAAGAGTTTAAAACCCTTGATGATATCCAATTCGTTCAAGTGCCACTATCTAAAGCGTCTCTGGACTCAGAGGATGTTTTCTTGATAGACACATACGATACAGTGTATATCTGGCAAGGTAAAAAAAGTAGCGTTCGAGAAAAAGTTGTAGGCGGTAGAATAGCCAGAAAATTCGACGCGGAGCGTGTAGGAGTACAAAAAGAAGTCTTTGTTGAAGAGGGCGAGGAGCCAGACAAGCTAAAAAAAATTCTAGGTCTCTAGCGCCACCCCAACTCTCAAAAAGACCCTCATTTATTTTCTTTTTTGGAAAAAGACGCACTTAAAATGCAGGTTTTGCGGAAGATAAACGCGCTTCTTAACAGAGCATAAGAAGGGGCGTGTAAACTATCTTGGGTTCCAAACTGGGAGGGACAATTTTTGCACATTTGTAAACGGGATTACCTTTTTTGTAATCTTTCAACTGTTGAGTCCCACATTTCTGAAAACTGTGAGGTTATCCTCAGGCAATGCGCATAAGCACCGTCTTCTATGTGTTTAAGTAATTGGTGCTGGCTAATTTGCAAACGCCTTAGGGACGTTAGAAGACAGCACTTCGCAGCCAAAGACAAGAAATAGGTTATCTATTTTATTCTATCTTTATGTGAAAGATAAAAAATATTTTTATAGGTAAACACTCGTACGCTAAAGCGCTTTAGACAAAGGGTGGAAACCTAAAGTTTTTTCATTGTAAACGTACATAAGCTTACGCGTTTTAGATAAAGAATGAAACCCTCAAGTTTTTCATAACAAATGGTTCATATTTGAGAGCTATTCTTATTAGAGATTATCAGTATATTACTGATTGTTTTGCTCCCTTTGGAAGTTTAAAAGAGGTGGATGTGAATGCAGTTAATAGCAGCCGTGGATGCGGGCACTATCGGTTGCCGCACCATAATTTTTGATGAAAATGGAGTAGAAATTTCTAGAGATTATGAAGAATACCCGAGTATTTTTCCTCGCCCAGCCTGGGTGGAACAAAACGCGTTGGATTGGTGGAGAGCTGTCTGTAACACCTCGAAAAGGGCCATCGAAAAAGCAGGCCTCGCTCCCGAAGATATTGTCGGTATAAGTGTTACTAATCAGCGTGAGACTACAGTTCCAGTCGATGAAGATGGGAATCCTTTGAGGAATGCTATTGTTTGGCAGGATCGCAGGACGGTCAAACAATGTGATGAAATAAAGAGGATAGTAGGCGTTGATGAAGTATACCGGATCTCTGGTCTCACAGTTGACCCTTATTTTTCGGCTCCCAAGATTCTCTGGATAAAAGAGAATGAACCAAAAATTTTCAATTCCACTTATAAATTCATGCTGGTTCATGACTTCATCGAAATGAAATTGTCAAATATGTTTGTCACCGACTGGTCAAATGCCTCAAGAACTTTGCTTTTTGATGTTGAAAAATTTAGATGGTCTGACAAGATTTGCGACGCCTTGGAAATCCCGCCTGAAAAATTGAATGAATCACATGCTTCCGGTGAAAAAATTGGAGAGGTAACCGCGAAGGCGGCGAGAGAGACTGGTTTTGCAGAAGGAACACCTGTGGTTACGGGAGGTGGAGATCAGCAGTGTGGCGCATTAGGGGTGGGAGTAATAAAGCCGGGAAGAATTAAGGCAACTATGGGTACAGGAACCTTTCTCCTAGCTTACACCGAAAAACCTAAGCGTGACCCTAAAAAACGTGTACTGTTCAGTTGCCACGCCGACCCCGGTAAATGGGTTGTTGAAGCTAGCATGTTTACCACTGGTAGCGTGTACAGATGGTTTAGAGACCAGTTGGGACATCCTGAAAGGAATGTGGCAGAAATCTTGGGAAAAGATCCTTACGACATCCTATGCAGCGTGGCAGAACAGGCACCCCCAGGCTCTGGAGGAATAGTCTTACTACCGCACTTTGTGGGCGCGGGAGCTCCTTACTGGGATCCAGATGCAAGAGGAGTTATAGTAGGTTTGGCTCTTGGCCACACTAGGGCGCACCTCATCAGAGCTATAATGGAGGGTGCTTGTTTCGAGGTCCGTAAAAACATTGAGGTTATGAAGGAATTAGGACTAGAATTTGAGGAAGTTAGAATCACAGGAGGGGCCACCCGCAGCCCACTATGGAATCAGATTCAGGCAGATATCTATAATATCACAGTGGCTAGAGGGAAGGTGGAGGAGGCCACCTCACTGGGTGCAGCCATTTTAGCTGGTGTGGGTGTAGGAATATACAGAAGTGTTTCAGATGCAGCGGAAAGTATGGTGCAGATAGGGGAGAGAAAGGAGCCTGACGAAAAGAATCGAGAGGTTTACGATAAGTTATATAAGGTGCACAATGATGTTTACATGGCTTTGAAGGATAAGAATATTTACGCGAGGCTTTCAGAATTTTCTGTGTAGAGATCACTATGTCAAAATTTGATGTAATTGTTATAGGCGGAGGAGTAGTAGGAAGTGGTGTCCTAAGAGATCTATCGCTCAGGGGAGTGCGCACCCTACTTGTTGATAGGGGAGACTTCGCCTCGGAAGCTTCAGGTAAAAATCATGGACTTTTGCATAGTGGGGCACGCTACGTAATCAGTGACCCTGAGTCAGCGCAAGAATGCGCCATGGAAAATATTATTCTTAGAAGGATAGCCAAGCATACCGTAGAGGATACTGGGGGACTATTTGTAGCAACCAGAAATGAGGACTTGGAATATTTAGAGTCTTTCCTTAAGGGTTGCAGCAAAACCAAAGTTGAGCATAGAGAAATAACAGTTGAAGAAGCCTTAGAGAAGGAGCCCTTTTTGACCAAAAATATTAAAGCTGCAGTTTGGGTTAATGATGGCTCCATAGATCCCTTCTTACTTGTCGTCTCCAACGTGTTGTCTGCACTGCAGAATGGAGCAGAAGCTCTAAACTACACCAGCGCCAGACCCATATTAAGCGATGGAGCAGTTACAGGTGTTGAAGTGTTGAGAAACGGGAAGAGTAAAAAGTATTTTTCTGAAATTGTGGTTAACGCTACTGGAGCCTGGGCAGGTATTGTTGCGGGGCAAGTGGGAATCAAGTTGAATATTAGACCTAACAAGGGTACTCTAGTAGTTCTCAATAATCGAGTAATAAACCATGTGATTAATCATCTCCGTTACCCCTCAGATGGAGACATAATCGTACCCCACTATTCTACAATGATTTTAGGAACTACCTCAACCTTCGTAGAAAACCCGGATAGTATTCTTCCAGAAAATGAGGAGGTTGAAAAAATCATGAAGGAGGGGGAGGAGATGATCCCCATTGTTGCAGAATCTCGGGTCATAAGAGCCTTCTCAGGAGTCCGCCCTCTTTTTGGGGCGGGTTCGGGACGCACAGCCACACGTGGAATGTTATTAGTTGACCATGAGGAAGAAGGAGTGGAAGGGTTTGTAACCATTACGGGAGGCAAACTCACCACTTATAGGCTTATGGCGGAAAAGACAGCGGACCTAGTTTGTGAAAAGCTGGGAGTTAGAGCAAAGTGTAGAACCGCGGAGGAGCCAATTCTTGGAAGTGAGGGAACGCCACCATCAATTGAGGAGATTCAAAGGCGTTTTCAAGTTAACTCCCTAACCGCTAAAGAGATTATCAATAAGTATGGTACAATGTCATCGACAATGCCCCAGAAACCTGGCTTAATATGTGAGTGTAGTCTAGTTTCCAGAGCAGAGATAGTTCACAGTTTTGAAGCATTATTGGCCAAGAACCTGAGAGACATCAAAAGGCGCACCAGATTAGGTATGGGAACTTGCCAAGGTCAATTCTGCGTGCATCGCGCCGCAGAAATCATGGTTGAAGACCTCAAATTTTCGGCGCCACAAGCTTTGAATTCACTAGCTGAGTTCCTAGATGAACAGTGGAAGATTGTTCACATACTCAAGGGAGACCAACTTAGGCAACTCATGTTCGCCAAAGTCATGTTTGAGATGGTGGGAAACATAAGACACCGAGGGAAAGAGGATGCATGAAGTTGATGTAGCTGTGATTGGCGGTGGTATGGCAGGTCTGGTGGCTGCCAGAAAAACCAGCGAGGCGAAGCTCTCCACTATGGTGGTTGCATCCGGTCTAGGCAGCACAGTGCTTTCGTCAGGGACCATAGATTTTCTGGGATACTTTAACGATAGGAATGTCAAAAAACCCTTGGAAGTGCTGGGGGATTTTGTTAGTAGGAATCCCAGCCACCCCTACGCTATAGTCGGCGTAGAAAGGATTTTGGAGGCTTTTCGAGAGTTTAGAGAGAAGTATGATTCTTTTACTAGGTATGAGGGAAATTTGGAAACAAATGAAACTCTTTTAACTCCCTTAGGACTGTTTAAACCCACTCTATTGGCTCAGTCCAGCATAATGAGAGGAACAAGAGAGAACCTTGAAGGCTCCAAGGTTTTGGTGGTTGGTTTCCGCAACCTGATAAACCACACCCCAGTTTTAATCGCTCGTTCACTAAGAGAAATTTGGGGAGTGGACGCAGACTATGTAAAACTGGATAGGAGCGAAACTCAACCAGTGCCGCTGTCGCTCCTGCTGGAATCTAACAGTGAGGGTATAATCAAAAGTCTGGATGAGCATAATTTGGGAAGCTACGATTATTTGGCGTTCCCCCCAGTTCTAGGTTTGCGTCGAACAGAGGAGATCATACATGAGTTTGAAGAAAGTTTGGGGGCTAAGGTTTTTGAAATTATGTCCTTTCCACCATCCGTTCCCGGACTAAGACTACAACAGCTACTAGAAAGGCCATGCATAGAGAATGGGGTTGAAATTAAATTGGGGTGGCAGTCGACCGAGATAAGGGACACAGGACAAGGCTGCAAAATCAAAATCGTAGAAAATGGTGGTAAACAGGAAATACTGTCCAAGGCGGTCATAATAGCTACTGGACAATTAATGAGAGACACAATCAACATAAGGGGGAAAAATGGTTTTCAAGCATCCCTAAATCTCCAGATGGAGCGGTATTTCGAAACGGATAAGAAGATGAGACTTATCTTTAACGGGAAGAGCTTTAAGAATATTTTTGCTGCTTGTTCAGGCATTTCAGAAAATTACATGATAGGATTGGGAACATCCCTATGTACAGGATACTCATCAGCAGTTGAAGTAATAAAATATTTGAGGGGGTATTAAATTGGGTGAGAAAGCCGAACTTCTCAAAAAAACAGATAAGTGTATAAGATGCGGCACCTGTATCGCTTTTTGCCCTGTGGCCAGAGCAAGTTCACCAGTAAATTCTAGATATTTTGCTTCCGAGGGCTTCAGAACCCTGGAGAGAGAGAAACATTCTGCCAAAAACTCCTTTAACTGCACCCTATGTATGGCTTGTGTGAAGGTCTGTCCTAGAGGTGTCCCAGTTCCCCTAGTCGTTGAGTACCTTAGAAGTCAATTAGGGGAGGAAGAGCTTCCCACAAATGTAAAACAGATAGTAGATAATATTCAGGATAGTGGAAATGTCCATGGAGCAGATAGGGAAGACTGGTTGATGTGGACTTACGAATCAGACGAGCCGGTGGAAGACCGGGTGAAGGTCCCAGCTGAGGTGGGGTATTTTGTTGGCTGCAACTCTGCATATAGCCCCTCCGCTGCAAAAATACCTTTGGCGGCCATAAAAGTGTTCCGAAAGGCAAATGTAGACTTCACAATTCTAGGCCCCGATGAGAACTGCTGTGCGGCTCCCCTACTTATGGCGGGAAGACTGGGACAAGCGAAAAAAATCATAGAAGAAAACGTGAAGGCCTTCAAGGATCTCAAAATAAAGACGCTGGTAACCTCATGCCCTGCCTGTTTTAGAATGTGGAGAGATGTTTACCCCAAAATCACTGAGGTTCCCTTCAAAGTGGAACACATAACCCAGTTCATATCTAGACTCGTGGAGGGGGGAAAAATTAAACCAGAATCTGTGGGTGACCTACGTGTAGTTTACCAAGATCCTTGTGAACTAGCCCGGGGATGTGGGATAATAGAAGAGCCACGAAGAGCGCTTAAAAGTATTCCAGGATTGAAGCTTGAGGAATACAACCAATGCAAAGACGAAGTGATATGTTGTGGGGGGGGAGGCTTATTGAGAGCCTACGACCAAGAAACTGCTCGGAATGCGGCGAGACTCAAAATAGATGAGGCGGAAAAGTTGGGAGTTTATGCTATAGTCACATCCTGTCCGTCGTGCCTACAAAATTTATTGAAGTTCCAGAGCAAAATTAAGATAATGGATATAGCTGAATTATTCGCTGGAGAAACCTCCCAGAAGGAACACTAGTGGGAATCTGATAGGGAAGACCTTTCCAGTTTTCTTAGGCCTACGGCTAATTTTGATGTCTGAGATATTAGACTGGCAACCATTATGGCGTCAAATATTTCATCCTTGGACACACCCAGGCGCATTGCGGCCCTTATATGAAAATCTATACAGTGTTCGCATCCAATGGCGGTAGCTGCTGAGATGGCTAAGAGCTCCGCTGTTTTTTGGGGAACTGCTTTAGGCCTTTTCAATATAAATAGGGTTTGTAGGGCATTGAAAATAAATGCTTCTGGTCTCTGACTACTCATAGATTTTGCTATAAAGGGAATGTCACCATACTCTTCTTTCATACCCTTGAGTATTTCATCAACAAGCTTCTTAGGATCATCACCCAGAAAATTTCTTATCTTGTCGCCAAGCGACATCTACATCACCACCATAAGAAAGGTGTAGCATACCATATCAATTTCTTCTTTACCCTACTTTTGCCCTAACTTGAAACTATTCTTTTAGGGTAAATATGAAATCGCAATGTGTGTCTCCTTTTCCCCTCGTTTTCGGTTTCTCTACCTCGATTTTTGGGTTAATGGCTTCTGCCCAGCTGTGATAAACAATCTCGCAAATTGGGTCGCATATTTTAGGTATAAATTTTTCCCTATCGGACTTTTTTAACCCCTCAAGCCAAGGACAACTTGTAACCCGTAGTACACTCCTCTTTGCACTATACTCTAAAACCTCGAATTCCCATTTTTCCATAGTCCAGCGTAAAGCAAGGGTGTTAGCCACAGTTTCCGCATCGTCGCCCTCAACATCAAATAATCTCTTCACCCTCTTCGCCAAGATTTTAGCGAAGCGTTTCCAAACCTCACCATCTAAATATAGAGCCTTATCAAAATCGTATTCGTCTTCACATACCAGAAACCAAACTCCATCTATACCAAAATAGGCTCCTCGAAGAAACTCAATCTCCTTATCCGGGGTCAATTTATTCAAGCTTTCTCGCAAAACCATAAATGTTCAACTCCAGCAGAACATTAAATCAGCTTTCAGGGTACCCATTTTTCCAAACTATACAAATCGACTTCGAAACACTACTCAAAACCTAATTCTAATATCTTTTCACGCAGGCGAAACATAAATTATATCGCTTACTCAGTCATCCCCCATAATTTAAATGTTTTATTAAAAGTTTGTACGTACCCCAGTAAAAAATATCACTGTTAAAATCCTGTTAAAAACGGACATCTAAGAAACGCCAATCAAAAAAGAGCCATTTGCCAGTGTTAAGCTTGTTACTATTTCTTGATTCCTCCTTTCCATATATGAAAAGTGGTGTGGAAGCCACTCCCAGTACCGTAGTAGACAAGAAATCCTCCTAGGATATTGTCAAGAATGGAGCCAAAAAAGTTTAACTAGAGGATTAATCCTTAGGACTCTCTCTGCCAGAAGTGCTTGAAACTTCAACGGGTATAGCTTGCTTCTCCTTTCCTGCCTTTTGCTCAAATTCCCTATAGACTTCTCTCTGAATCAGAAACCTCATTATTTCCGACGTCCCGCCGCCAATCATACCAATCCTAACATCTCTCAAATAGCGCTCAACGGGATATTCTGTAGTGTAACCTATACCACCCAATATCTGCAGTGCCTGATTACAAATTTCAAATGCGTGGTCTACCGCAAACACCTTAGCCATAGCTGATTCTTTGCTGGCATTTTCACCACGATTTACCATCCGGGCTGCACGTAGAGTTAAAAGCTCCGCCGCATCTAGCTGGGTGGCCATGTCAGCAATCTTAAAGCTTACCCCCTCAAACCAGTTAATTGGCCTATTGAACTGCACACGCTCTGTGGAGTATTTTACGGCTATCTCAAAGGCTGCCCGGGCAATTCCAATCATCTCTGCTGCAATAGAAATCCTCTCGGTGTCTAATTCGTCCATAAGGATATTGAAGCCCATACCTTCCTTACCAAGAAGATTTTCCGCGGGTATGCGGCAATTCTCAAACTTCAAATGTGCAATGCGCATACCGTGCATACCCAGGAGGTTGTAAACCTTCTCAACCTTAAATCCTTCTGTGTCTGTTGGAAAAATAAAAGCACTAGCGCCCCGCTTCGCTGGCACTTCTGGATTCGAAATAGCAAATAGAGTAATGATGTCCGCATCAGCCCCATTAGTTATAAATCTCTTCTCACCATTGATGACATACTCATCTCCTTCTCTTATTGCTCGAGTTTTCATGCCAGCAGTATCAGACCCCACATCTGGCTCTGTAATGCCTATTGCCCCAATCATTTCTCCCCTTATTATGGGTGTCAGGTACTTTCTTTTCTGTTCGTCTGTACCGAATCGAGATATGGGAATCGCACATAGTGTGGATGAAGCGGTACGCGACATATCTGTGGGCGCACTAACTGCAGCAATCTCCTCAGCGACAATCATCTCGTACACCAAGCCCTTGTTAGTTCCACCGTACTCAATTGGATGTAGCTGCCTCATATACCCCGCCTCAGCAATTTTCTTCAGAAGCGGACCAGGATACATTCCTTTTTCAACATCGTCGGCGTAGGGAGCTATCACTCTTCTTGCAAATTCCCGAACTTCTTCTCTGAAACGTAATTCTTCTTTGGTGAAAAAAATTTTTGTCATACCAACTCAACCCTCAACTAGCTTTATCTCAGAGGGGTATAAAACTAATTCTATATATATGTGCAAATTAAATTAACCATATCTATTTTCCATATTTAAGCATTTATCATACTTTATAAAAAGGGAGAAACTGGGAAGAATGAGATTAAAACATAAATAGGGGAATGGGTCACCCAGCAGAATGAGCTTTTAGAGGGGAAGATTTGCGTCTAATCCATGTTGCAACGCCTGTTGTATTATTTCAACCGATTTATTCATATCCATTGGAATCATGTTAAGAACATCAATTTTCATCATGGCACACAGGTACGCAGTAATTTTAGCAATATCGTTACATTCGGGTATATTATAGATTTTGCGGTCAGGATATTTTTCACGAACCCGGTCTAAATTCTCTTCAATTGTGAAGACCCAACGATTAAAATGTCCCCGGGCGATAGATTTGCAGGATCTTTGCTATGGTTTTTTGCCGTTGTGTTCCCTGATAATTTATGGTTTTATCGGTGTTTTTCCTCAATTTTTAATATTTCCATCCCACTTAAGTGGTGAGAAACAGTTTTAAGAAGCGCCAAAAAAAGGGCCCAAAAACACGAGATTTTGCGAATCTATCGCCGGGTAGAAGGTTGTCCAGATCATTTTCACTGAACCCTTACCTGCAATAATGTTAAAGCCGCCCTCACCTTTAAAATCTACCAGAAATAGAGAGGAGCCAATAGCATGTTTCCATAACAGCTCTCCATAAAGACCATCTCCCTCCCTTTAACAAAGCGTACCTCACTTGGGCAGTCCCTACATGGGGTACATGGGAAACGTTCTCTGAAACGCGAAATATCACCGATAATCTCAATATCTTTAAAGTCACCGATCCCTAATCCCTGCTCCGCGGCAAGCTTAATATGTTTCACTTCTTCAACATCATAACCTAGGATTTTTGCGCCCACCGTATCCATGCAACCACATCATTTGAAGCAATAAAAATATTCGATGGAACCATGCACTCCGAAAGCAAAATCTCGGGGGGAAAATGGCCAAACTTGGCAGTAATACCCTCAATAATTGTAAAATCTGGACGAATAAACTTTACAGTATCCACAAGCTTCTGACGCAACTTATAATTATGATTTACAAGATTATCGCAATCATAAGGAAGCCCCTGAAAACACTTAATTCCCAGCGTAACAGTAGTCTCCCAATGCGTCTTAGGTTTAGGAATATTAATCAGAACATTGCTACCCTTTCTACGAATGAGGTTATCGTACAAAATCTTAGGAAACCTAGTAGGAATACGCTTATCACCTATCTCCATCATAACCGGCTTCTCCCATAAGTATAGATTCCTACCCCCTTCTCCTCAACTATCCTAGCAATACCACTGACCTCAGCAACCATACGAGTAAAATTGCCCTGAATAGAATTCTTCGTCACATAAACCTTATCCACAGTAAATTCCTAGCAATACTAACCATCTCAACTATAACTCTAGGATCAGTATACATCACCCTACCAAAGTAGACACCATTATACTTAAAACCCTAGAATTAGGCTTAACAAACTCCTCAACACCACCAAAAGCATCAAAAACCCGAAGCAAAGACTCTCTAATATCAGAAACGCCCCCAACAACCCTAGCCTTCACAAAACCACCTCAAAAACAAATTGCCAACAAAATATGAGAGACTAATACAGCCTGCTTTACAACTCATAAATAGTTATGGCTGACGCAAAATCATCTAGGTCCCAAAATTTTCACTTTCCCCTGAGGGGAAAACCTCTGCAATATCCAATTTTTGAATAACAAACGTTACCAGCTGTCAAGGAGTCAGATTGTTACTATTTGGGAATCATGCCCTCTTTAGACCAGACCTTATCGTAGGGGGGTGCCAAAGAACCATTTGACTCGATTTTATAAACCACCTTCCATTCCTTTTCTCATATTCATCGTTGTATATTCCTGCAAGCCGACCAGCTAGATTGTTTCCCCCTCATAGTACTTGGAACAAAAAATACCACTTACCCGTAGCCTTATCCTCACCTTTAATCTCTATCAAAGGGTTAAGCAACATATGCATACTAAAAGAAAGCATCCCAAAAGCCATGTTTACATAAAAGTTTCTTATCTCTTTCTGACCCTTAGCACTACCAAAAGGTCCAAAATCGATAAACGCATCATCAGCAAACACTTCTCTCAAAAGCAAATCCAGACATGACGAATCCTCATAATGTCCATCCACATAATAGCAATATTTCGCCTTCAACCTTTTAATTTCCTCAACATCCTCCAACATAACAAATACCCCAAAAATTCCAGACAGATTAAACCACCTAATAATTAATTCCCACACTATTTTTTAAAATATCTAAAATAGAAAATTAAATTAAGGACAAAAACACTCTAAACAATAACTCAAAAAAGGAGGCATAATAAGTGGAACCCACACCAAGCGAGAGAGTAACAGACTACAAAATCAGCCAACTAGGAATAGTAGTAAAAGACATGGAAAAAACCGCAAAATTCCTCGAAAAACTGGGAATAGGGCCATTCCCCACAATAGAAACAGAAGTGCCAGGCGGCAAAGTGAAAATTGGCATATACCAGCAGGGAGACCTACAAATCGAGCTAATCCAGCCCCTAGAAGGAGACACAATACACTCTAAATGGCTCAAACAAAAAGGAGAAGGACTCCACCACGTAAGCTACCACTGCAAAGACATCGAAAAAGAACTAAAAAACCTAGAAAAAATAGGAGTAAAAATCCTCGACAGAGGAGAAATCTTCGGAGTAAAATGGGCCTACCTAGATACCCAAGAAAAATGCGGATTCATACTAGAACTGGGACAATGGCCAGAAGGATAAAAAACTAAACAATTAAAGACACAAATATTCAGTTTCAACAAAAGTTGCACACAATTCTTAAATAATAACTCGGTAGATAACCAACCTAACGACACAACACCCTAAAGGGCGACAAGAATGGACTGGAACCAAATAGAAAAAAAATGGCAACAAAAATGGAAACAGACAAAACTATTCCAAGCAGACCCCCCGCCAAAAAATAAAAGAAAGTCCAAACACTCAAAAGGAAAATTATTTACGTTTCCCTATGCTTATATGAATGGACCGTTGCATATAGGTCATGCCCTAACTTGTTTGCGTGTGGATATTTATGCTCGTTTTAAGCGTATGCAGGGTTACAATGTGCTGTTCCCGTTTGCTTTTCATTACACGGGGGAGCCCCTAGTGGGTGTGGCTAAACGTATTGCTGAAGGTGATCAGAAGCAGATTGATATTTTGGTTAGAAGTGGTGTGCCACGAGATGAGATTAGCAAATTTACGGATCCTAAATATATTGGTGATTATTATCGGGCTGAGGCTATCGAAACAGTGAATAGGATTGGTTTTAGTGTTGATTGGCGGCGTCAGTTTACTACCGTTGATCCTCCTTATAATAAGTTTATTGAGTGGCAGTATTGGACTTTGCGTGATAAGGGTTATGTGGTTTTGGGTAGTCATCCTGTGGTTTGGTGTCCTCGTTGTTTGTCGCCTACTGGTGATCATGATCGACTGGTGGGTGAGGGTGTTTCTCCTATTGAGTATACTTTGTTGAAGTTTGAGTGTGATGGTGCTTTTCTTATGGCTGCTACTTTGCGTCCGGAGACTGTTTTTGGTGTTACGAATATGTGGTTGAATCCGGATGCGGTTTATGTTAGGGCTCGTGTTGATGGTGAGGTGTGGATTGTTAGTAGGGAGGCGGTTCAGAAGCTTAGGGATCAGTTGCATGTGGTTGAGGTTTTGGAGGAGTTTAAGGGGCGTAAGCTTATTGGTAGGTATTGTAGGAATGTGGTAGTGGGTAGTGAGGTCCCCATTTTGCCGGCTTCTTTTGTTGATCCGGGTAATGCTTCGGGTGTGGTTATGAGTGTTCCGAGTCATGCTCCTTTTGACTGGGCGGCTATTGCTGATTTGCGTAGGAATCCTGAGGTTCTTAGGGAGTACGGTGTTGATCCAAGTATTGTTATGGGGTTGGAGCCCATTTCTTTGATTGAGACTGAAGGGTTTGGTGAACATCCTGCTGTGGAGCTTGTTGAGGCGGCTGGTATTAAGAGCCAGAAGGATGAGCGGTTGGAGGATATCACTAAGGAGGTTTATCGGAAGGAGTTTCATAAGGGTGTTCTCAAAAAGATTACCGGTAGGTATGCGGGGCGGGGTGTTGCTGAGGTTAAGAAGGAGTTGATTGCGGATTTTGTAGGTGAGGGTTGGGCGAGTAGTTTGTGGGAGACTGCGGCGCCTGTGGTTTGTCGTTGTAATACGCGTACTATTGTGAAGATTTTGGAGAATCAGTGGTTTTTGAAGTATAGTGATCCGGAGTGGAAGGCGCGGGTTAGGGAGCTTTTGGGGCGTATGGTTATTGTTCCGGATGAGGCTAGGAGCGCTTTTGAGAACACAGTGGATTGGTTGGAGGATAAGGCTTGTGTGCGGCGGAGTGGCTTGGGTACTAGGCTTCCTTGGGATCCGGAATGGATTGTGGAGACTTTGTCGGATTCTACGGTTTATATGGCTTTTTACACTGTTGCAAAGCACATTTATGGTTTGGGGATTCCGGCGGAGAAGTTAACTCGTGAAGTTTTTGATTATATTTTTTTGGGGAAAGGAAGTGTGGAGGAGGTTGCTGGGAGGAGTGGTTTGGATGAGGAGTTACTGGAGGATATGAGGGATGAGTTTGAGTATTGGTACCCTGTCTCTCTTAGGAATTCAGCCAAGGAGTTGATTTTTAATCATTTGACGTTTTTCTTGTTTCAGCATGTGGCTATTTGGCCCGAGGATAAGTGGCCGCGGATGGTGGGGGCTAATGGTATGATTCAGATTGAGGGGCAGAAAATGAGTAAGTCGCGAGGGATTTTTATTACTCTTAAGGAGGCTTTGGATAAGTACAATGCTGATCCTACTCGTTTTGAGTTGGCCTATTCGGCTGAGGGGTTGGTGGATCCAGATTGGCGGTCTCAAGAGGTTTTGAGTCTCCGTAGGAGGTTGGAGTTGTTTTATGATTTTGCTACTAATTTGCCTGAGACAAAGCCTTTGGACAGGGATATTGATCGTTGGCTTTTGAGCAGGGTTCATAGGCATATTAAGGCGGCGACTGAGTATTATGAGGTTATGAGGAATCGCTCTGCTCTTCAGGAGGGATTTTTCGATTTATGGAATGATATCCGTTGGTATATGAGGCGTAGTGAGGAATATTCGGATGTTTTGAGGAAGGCTGTGGAGACTATGATTCTGCTGGTGTCTCCTGTGACTCCTCATATTTGTGAGGAGATTTGGGAAAGAATCGGCCACAAGAAATTCATTGTTCAGGAGCCTTGGCCGACTTATGATGAGAAGTACTTTGATGAGGAGTTGGAGCTTCGGGAGAAGCTCATAGGCGACACCATTGAGGATATAAAGGAGATTCTCAAGGTCACCGGGATTGAGAGACCTTCCAAGATTACTCTTTTTGTGGCTCAGGGTTGGAAGTATAAGATTTTAGCGGAGTCCTTGAAGAGTAGGGAGGATTTGATAAAGAGAGTTATGGCTGATGCTGAGGTTAAGAGGCAGGGAAAAGATGCTGTAAACTATGCGCAAAAGTTGCTTAAGAATCCTCGCCATGAGATGCTTACCCAGGAAATAGAGTTTAAGACTTTGTCTGAGGCGGCAGAGTTCTTGGCTAAGGAATTTGGAGCTAAGATTGAGGTTCTGAGGGCTGAGGAGTCGAAACATGAGAAGGCCAGGGTGGCTGAACCATTAAAACCAGGAGTTCTCATCGAAACCTAATTGAATAAGTTTTAGGGAGGGGAGTGTGGACTTATTTTTGTCTAAGTGGGAGGATGTAGGTTTTTGTTTTTGTGATTTTATGGCCAAGTTACTGTTTTGGGGACCTCGGGCAGTTTTTTGCCAATGTATTTTTTGATTTTCGGGGGCCAGTCGTCGTAGTTGAATCCATGTCTTATTAGGGTTACGTATGCATAGCGGGATGGGCCCATTCCTACGCATCCAGTGTATACTGTTTTACGGGTTTTGTCTCGGAAGTGGAATCTTTTGGCGTAAAAGTCAGTGTGTACGTGGAAGCTGGAGATTTCTAGTTCTGCTTCAGGTCTGCTTTTGGTTTCGAAGGGGAGTATCACGGTGAGGTCGTAGGTTTTCACGAATTCTTCCTCTTTTTGTTCTTCGGCGATTCCGGCGTGTTCAAGGTATACGGCGGTGGTTGCGTCTATTCGGTATTCTAAATCTAAGTCTTTGTCTACCATGGTTTTTGCTTTTTCGAGTACTTGGTCTCTTATTTCTATGCATTTTTGGGGTGGCGCCATGTATACGAATTCTACTCTGTGGAATTCGTTTAGGCGTTCTAGGCCTTTCAGTCCTCCCCCTTCCCATCTCCAAGTGGGCCCATTTTTGTCGTAGAATTTTATGGGGTTTTTCTCAAGATCTTCTATGTTTACTATTTCTTGGGCGAATAGTTCATAGAAGGGTTCACATTGGGCGTATGCTAGTCCAAACATGGGGGGGCGAAGTTTTTTCTGGAGTAATTCTACGGGCGGAGTGCCAGTTATTTCCACGTAGTCTAGTATTTCTTCGAATTCTTTGGGGTCTCGTGATATTGGGGGGCAGACCCATATTATCTCGTTTGCTATTCCAAAGTGACCCTTTTTCATCTCAACGTCTAGTGGAATTAGTCGGGGAAGCATAACTTCTTGGAATCCTAGGGGCTTTGCGATGTCGTCAATGATCATGTTTTCTATGGCTCTGATGAGCGCAGCATAGGGGGGCAGTATCTGCCATATGCCTGCTCCCGGAAACTCTTTAACCCATCCTAATTTAACCGCGGTCTCTGTAGGGTCTTCTCTCAACTTGTATTTTTCTAAACCCTTGTGGCTTCTTTCAACGGTGCGTGTATACTCTGCCTTTCCATGGACATATTGGGCTGTAATTTTCTCTTCGAGACGCCGCAGTAGGCGGTCTGGGTAGTTTCTTTTGAGTTCACTTTCGTCCATTTCCACCATAATTACAGTGGCAGTTTTATCCTTGATGGTTAATTCCTTGGTGAAGGGTAGGGTTATGGGTTCCAAGGGCGTTTTCTCAAGCTCAGTTTCTATCTTGTAAGTGGTGGCGACAGACTTGCGGATACCTGTATGATATTTCGATCCTAGGATTTTGGATAGCGCATTGGAAAGCCTGAGTAGCGCGGTGTGTGCTCTAACATATCTGCCACTATTTATCCGCAGTTCTATCTTGTCGCCTTTGAGGGACCACTTGGTTACTTGAGCCCCTTCAGATTCTTTTCCTTTGGGCGCTCCTTTTTTAAGTATTTTTTTGTTGGCTTCCTCGAAGAAGGCTTCTAATTCGCTTTGGGCTTCCTTGGGAAGAACGCCGCTTAATTCAAGATAACCATCCAACTCCAAGTGCAACGTTTACACCTCTTTAGTTAAGGGAGGACTAGTAAGTTACCACTCTGGAAAAAACGTAGACTTAACATTTATTCCAAAAACCCTTTTTTGGGTGGTGATTATAGTGTACCCACTTGAAAAGCAGGTGTATAAAAACATTTTGGAAAGTGGTGGTTTTTCCCTCCATGTTTTTAATTTATGGCAATTCGGCTCCCGGAGTCATCACAGTATACTTTACTAGTTTGACTCCCTTGAGGGCAAGTATTTCATTGTTGAGTTTTTCAACATCCTCCACTTTTCCCCTTACTGCCAGAACAATCATACATTCACGTTCGTCTAAATGCACATGCATAGAGGAAGCGATTAGTTCCAAATGTTTGTGTTGTAGCTCAGTTATTTCATCCATTATTCCTGGGGTGTCATGATCCAAGATTATAGTTATTGAGCCTACCATATTACCTTTACGCTTATTCATCCAAGTATAGTTTACTATGAAGTCACGCATTGCTTTGCGTATCGCATCAGATCTACCTTGTATTCCAAGAGACTCTGTAACCTTATCAAATTCTTTAAGTAGGCCTTCTGGGAGAGAAACACTAAAACGAATAAATTTCTCCGATTCAACCAAAGTTTTAACCACACCTTAGAACTTTAAGAGAGCAGGTTTAATATAGTTAGAGCGTAAATTTTAGCTGCCGTAAGTAAACTGTCTATGGACACACTCTCATTTGCGGCGTGGGCCTCTTTGGGATCTCCCGGTCCAAAAACGGCGGTGGGGATACCGTGGGAAATACAGTGCTTCGCTACTGTGGCGCCTCCTATCCCAATTAGCTTCGGCTGGCTTCCCGTCACCTCCCTTATTACACTCACCAGTGCTCTGACAACGGGGTCTTCGGGAGAAACTTCTGTAGGGGGATCCGAAGCTATGGGCTCTATAGCCACCTCTAGTCCAGGGTTCTCTCTCTGGACGCTCCTCACTAATTCGCGTAACTCGTTGATTATCTGCCTCAAATCTTGGGAGGGTAGATATCTAATATCCACTGTGGCTTCGGCGGAAGCAGGAATCACATTCGTAGCCACCCCACCCTTTATTGTTCCTACATTTATGGTTGGAGCTCCGAGCAGAGGATGTTCAGTGTAAGACATTTTCAGGTTTTCTATGCGGGCCAAAACCTTTGAGAGATTTACAATTGCATTCGCACCCTTCACCGGCATGCTACCGTGACCCTGTGCACCAGTACTCTTCAGCCTAGCCCATAAACGGCCCTTTTCTGCAATCTCCACTGCCTCACACCTAGTTTGCTCAGCCACCAGAGCATAATCAGCTGTTAAGCCCTTTTCGTTTAAAAGATACTTTATGCCCAGCTCATTTCCAGTTTCCTCATCTGCCACGGCCACAAACAACAAGCGTCCCCGAATGGGGAAATTAAACTCCTTAAGCGCTTGAATAGCCAGGAGAACAGAAGCCATAGGTCCCTTATCATCAACAGCACCCCTACCCACAATCCTACCATTAGTGGGAGTAGCTTTAAACGGATCATAAATCCATCCGTCACCTGCAGGCACCACATCCAGATGGGTAATAATCATTAAAGTGGGAGAGTTACCCTTCTCCACGTAGCCTACAACGTTGGTCCGCCCACTCTCCTTCTCGTAAGATTCAGTTTGCATCCCAATTCTATACAACTCGCCTTGAACAACATCCGCAGCAGTCTTCTCATTTCCTGGAGGATTAACAGAGCGTGCGGAAATTAGATCTCCCAGCAAATTTAGGAGATAGTCTCTTCTACTGTCAATAAACTGCAGAAGCTTACTCTTAACCTCTGGAACCACCACACCCTTTACCATAGGTAACTTTTCTTCGATACCTAACAAACGCCTTGAAATGCTCTGAAAAGCCAAATTAACCTTGTCACCGGTTTTAGCACTGGTCTCAACATAAGGCGCGCCCAAGCTTCTGGCTAGCATCTCCGCCTCTTGCCTAGAAACAACACGATTGCTAGCCAAATCATTCTTATTGCCGATCAAAACAATGGGCACATCACCGCAAACGCTACGCAACTCTTTATACCATGTTGTAATATTCTGAAAAGATTTAATATCTGTCAAGTCAAAAACAATCACAGCCCCCTTAGCTCCAGCATAGAAAAACGACCTCAAGTGACTGAAGGAGGGCTGACCTCCAAGATCCCAGATCTGTAAAGTCACAATATTATCCTCGATATTTATGGTATGAGCGGCAAATGAAGTTCCTAAAGTCATTTTGTAGTCTTCTGAGAACCTATTCTCGGTTAGCCTAACTATTAGGCTGGTCTTACCCACACCACCATCCCCAATACAGACAATTTTGAATGCATATTCTTCATGCTTGGGTGCCATATCCACTCTGCCCCTATTGCGAATTTTGCTATTTTCTCCTTTTTCCTCATATTTTTGGTGGCTTTACATAATTTACTATGTTTTTAGATATATATTATTTGCTAAGCTTTTTGTGATAGAAAGTTATTTTTTGTTTTTTAAGCGTTAAATATAGACTTTCCAATTAATTTTTTCCTTTCCGTTTTCAGGGAACATGATTTTTTCCGCCTTTTTTGGGAAAGAAGCCTAAATAATCGCCGGGTTAAGGAGAGGTTTAGGAAAAAAAATTAATGAGAAAATCTATAGTTTAAATTGTTTGGTTCTGAATCATTCCAGTTTATGAAACATTTTTATTTGCTGATGATTTTAGAATGTTTAGTTTATATTTGAATTCTAATGTTCGAGGGTGTTTATTTTGCCAGTTGAAAAGCAGTTGGTGATTATTGGCGCTGGGCCTGCGGGATTGAGCGCTGGAATTTATGCGGCTAGGTTTGGTTTAAATGCAGTGGTTTTGGAAGCTAAAGTTAGTGGCGGCCAGGCCGCGGAGGCAGCTGTTATTGAGAATTATCCTGGTTTTGTTAAAATTAGGGGAATGGAGTTAATGGATGCTATGAGAAAGCAAGCTGAGGAATGTGGATGCGACATTCATGATTTAGAGCCAGTTAGGAAAATAGAGAAGAGGGAAAAGCATGTTAGGGTTATATCGGATAGAGAGACATACGTAGCCGATGCAGTTATAATTGCCACGGGGCGTGAGCATATGAAGCTTGGGGTGCCAGGAGAAGAACAATTTAGTGGTAGAGGAGTCAGTTATTGTGCAACTTGCGATGGACCCTTGTTTAAGGGTAGAAGAGTGCTTGTGGTTGGCGGTGGCAATACAGCCTGTTCTGAGGCTCTATATTTGAGTGATGTTGCCGGGGAAGTACATTTGGTTCACAGGAGGGATGATTTGCGAGCTGAAGCTTACTATAAGAGAGCTTTGACGGAGAGGGGAGTTAAGTTTCACTGGAATACTGAAGTAAAGAGTATCGAAGGCAATAAGGTAGTGAAGAAAATTCGACTCATTAATAACAAAACAGGGGAGGAGACTTTATTGGATGTGGATGCCGTTTTCATAGCGGTGGGCTACAGGCCAGTCAGCGATTTAGCTAAGGAGGCAGGAGTCAAACTGGATGAAGGAGGATACATAGTAGTAGATAGGGAACAGAAAACAAATATTGAAGGAATATTTGCGGCGGGAGACGTTACTGGAGGCATTTTTCAGATCGCCACTGCTGTCGGTGAGGGCGCTAGGGCGGCGGTAAACGCCTACCTTTACATTAGAGGCGGTTGGTATGGTACATCCAAATGAAAAGATTACTTGCTGAAATAAGGTGGTTCCATTTTTAAAAATTAGTCTTTCTCAAAAATAAGAAGTTGTAGGTTGCGGTGCAAAACTCAATAAGTTTAAGCGGGGATTAAGTTGTAAATTTGTATTTTCACCTAGAGTTCTATAAAATTTGACATGATTTATTTTTGAGAATTTTAAACTAGGCCCAGTAGGGTTGTTTTATGTATTTATAGGCGTTGAGAGCGGCTTTTACGCCTTCTCCTATGGCGGTCGATATTCTCATAGCTCCGCCTGCTACATCTCCTGCAGCGAAAATTCCCTCTACATTAGTTTTTTGGTCACAGTCGACCATTATTAAGCCTTTTTCGTCGACTTTCACGTTTAGGTCTTTTAGCATTTCGCTTGCCGGCACTGTTCCGAAGCAAAATATGACTTGGTCAGCCTTCATTTCTATTTCTTTCTTAGTTGCATCGTTGTATATGGTTACTCCTGTTACTTTATCGTCTCCGTGGATTTTTTGCAATCTAGAGTTAGTCAATATGTTTATTTTGCTTTTTTTTAATTGTTCCACCAGTATTTCATCCGCTCTAAATGAGTCGCGTCTGTGTACAAGGTAAACCTGTTTCGCTATGTCTTTTAAGGTGATGGCGGTTTCTACAGCTGTTTCTCCTCCGCCCACAACAAATACTATTTTATCCTTCATTTCGTTAGGGTTTTGAAGTTCGTAGCTTACACCCTTGTTTTTGAACTCTGTCTCCCCTTCGATACCACCCACGAAACTTTTGGAGTGTGAACCGGTGGCTATTATTACCGCTTTGGCTTTGTAGGTTCTCCCATCATCTGTGCTTACCAGTTTATCATTATTTTCTATTGAAACCTTGGAAACCCTTGATTCGCATTTAATTTCTGCTCCAAATTTTTGTGCTTGTCTGAGCAGGGCTTCCCCCACCTCTTTTCCTTTTACCCCGTCTGGGAAACCTATAAAGTCATCCACTATTTTAGTTCCATACACGTTTACTGGTTTTCCACCAACTTTATTGGTTGCCTCCAAGACCAGAGTTTTTAGTTTTCGCCTCGCGGCAAACGCGGCGGCGGAGAGCCCAGCCGGCCCCGCTCCTACTATTATCACATCATACTGCAAAGTGACCTCACCAAAATTCCAAGTTTGAAAAAATAATAGGAAAAGGAAAATAAAAGATTAACCTAATAAGACATTGAAGTTGAAAGGAGATAAAGGCATTAAAAGGGTTGTTAATAATGGTTGTGGTGGTTGCTACTGTGATTCTCAGGGACAATAGGGGCAGGACACTTCTGGTGAACGATAACGGAGTATGGGCGATTCCTGGCGGAAAGGTGGAGAAAGGTGAAAGAGTGATAGAAGCTGCGGAGAGAGAAATAAAAGAGGAAACAGGATACCTAATAGAGATTGACAGTTTGGCTAGAGTTTACGAATTAAAGAAGGAGGAAGACTATCACCTATTTTTTGTATTTAAAGCCAAAATAGTGAAAAGGTTAACCGAAGGCACCAAGGAACATAAATGGTTCAAGATAGATGAAATTAGACATCTAAACGCCTACCCTGAAACCTATTTGCTTCTGAAAGAGCTGGAGAAAAAAACCCCAAAATGTGCAGAGTATCCTCTCAATATTCACTTCTACTTTTAGAATTTCTGAAGAGAGCATATATTTCTGATAGATTAACGGTCACACTGCTATCCTTAATTTATTATGCTTCTTATGTGAATGAGGGGATGAATTTTGTGCGTCGGAATTTGATGCTTGACTAAAAGCGCTGATGGGTAAGGTTAGTACTTATTACACCGTCTCCTCTCAGCCTATAAACACAAACATCCCCACAATAATACCTTGTCATGCCATATCTATTATTCCTTTGAGTAAATAATATATAGGTAGGTAAACATCGCACTACTCGAATTCCAACTTTTAAAATTGAGTCCGGGATGATTGAGAATGCGCAGGGAAGATAGTATACAGGTACTTGTCTCAAAGTTTATAGAGAAAGACCGCATCGCGCTTGCAAAAATTATTACGATCGTGGAGAACGAGCCTGATAAGGCTAAGGAAATTTTTGACATCATATATAAAAATACGGGAAAGGCTTATATCATTGGTGTAACTGGGTCTCCGGGCAGCGGAAAAAGCACCCTTATTTCTAAGTTAGCTCAAGAGATGAGAAATAGGGGAAAGACCGTTGGTATAATTTCCATTGATCCCTCCAGCCCCTTCTCAGGAGGAGCCTTCCTAGGGGATAGGGTTAGAATGAGGGAAATTGTTTCTGACCCTGACATATTCATTCGAAGCGTGGCATCTAGGGGGATTTCGGGAGGGCTTTCCAAGGCCACTTATGACATTGCTGCTGTATTTGACGCTTACGGTAAGGACTATATACTCATAGAAACTGTGGGGGCGGGGCAAGCCGAAGTCGACATTATGAAAATTGCAGATACTATAATCTGCGTATTTACACCGGGAGCTGGCGATTCCATACAAGCTCAGAAGGCGGGAATCATGGAAATTGGGGATATACTGGTAGTAAACAAGGCGGATATGGATGGAGACAAACTGGCACTTCAATTAGAGTTGGCGCTGGATTCTTACACTCGGCAAACTGGTTGGCGTCCACCTGTTCTCTGCACTATAGCTACTGAGGGTGTGGGAATCCGAGAACTTTTGGAGTCTATCGAGAAACACAGGAAGCATATTGAACTAACTGGTGTACTTGAGGAGAGACGGAAAAACCACATCGAGAAGAAGATTAAGGAAATTGTGCTGCAGATTGTAGAAGAATACGTTTCCAAGTTTCTTAAAGAAGATAGAGAAATTAAAAATCTTGTAGAAAAGGTCTATTCAAAAGAAGAGAATATCTACTCTGCCGCAAATAAACTTATTCAACCGCTTATCAAAAAATTTGAGGAGTAAGTGAGTAAAAATGAGTCAAAGGTTAACGAGGGGGCTCATCCAAGTTTACTACGGAACGGGAAAAGGTAAGACTACAGCTGCACTGGGATTAGCCTTTAGAGCAACAGGGCATGGGTTCAAAGTACACATGATTCAATTTATGAAGGGAGAAGTGAAGTATGGAGAGATAAAAGCCGCTAAGAACTGGCCCAATCTCACAATAACCCAGTTTGGAAGACCGGAAATAATTGCCGAACCCGAAAAAGTAGACATAGAAGAAGCTAAAAAGGCCTTAGCACTGGCAAAAAAGACAATTGAGGAGGGAGAGTACGACATCCTGATACTTGACGAGGTAGGCGTGGCTATAGAGATGGAATTAATAAACGTAAAAGATGTAATAGAGATATTGAAGGCTAAGCCACCACACCAAGAAGTTATTCTCACAGGCAGGTACATGCATCCTAAACTACTGGAAATGGCAGACCTAGTCACCGAGATGAAAATGATAAAGCATCCCTTTGTAACCCAAGGATTACAAGCCAGAAAAGGCATTGATTTTTAGCAAAAACATACCTAACCTTTGCTTCTTGGAGTAAACGGAGATACCTCAAGCCCATAACTTCTTTAGAGGGAAGACCTGGGGAGAATTGATGATGCGGATTATTCTGGTTTTAACACTTATTTTGAAGCCTCAAAAAGGGGAGGACATTAAATCGCTCCTTTTTTAAGGAGGAGTTGAAAAAAACTTCAGTTCCATAGAAACATAAGGAAATACTTTTTATTTGAAGCATATGTTGTTTAATTTGAAGAATTATGGAAAACTTGTCAGTTTTTGAGAATGAGTGGTATGTGCTTAACGATATGCTTGGAGATCTTAAATCTAAAAGGATAAAAGTTTCCTCTAGTATAGCCGAAAATTTGAGGTATACGCGTTTCATTATAGAGCATTACAAGGAAACTCCCAGTATAGAAATGCACATACACTATGACTATCTTAAGGATTTGGAAGTCGCATTAAACAATGTGAAGACCGCCTTATTTGAAGAAGCTCGGGAACTGGGAGAGAACTATGTCGCTTTATGGAGGAAAAAAATTGATGAAGCCCCATTAAAATGTCCACCACCACGCAAAAAAACTCTTGTTAAATGGCTTCCTAGAGATGGGAAATTAGACTTTGTGCGTATCACTTTTAGCAGGGATGCCCCGAAAATAGAACTACTTCGTATAGCAGAAGAGCACAATATTAACATAGATTTTCAGAATGACAAAGTGGTTATTATTTCGGGCGCTCCTGAGAAGATTAAAAAGGCTATTCGAGTAATGGCGGAAAAATATTTCCAACCTTTATGAATTCTAAAAACTTATTTAAGCTAGATTTTTTTCTAATTTGTCTTTTATTTTTGCGATTTGCTTCATGGCTTCAGAATTTGGTGCAATGTCTAAAGGCGCAACATCACGTAGGTCAGCTTTGATTATTTCCCGGTCGTAGGGTATTAGGGCAATAAGTTCTATTCCTAATTCTCTACTTGCCTCCTGTAAAAATTTAGCGTCTTCATCGTCTGAAACTTTATTTGCAACCATGTAGAGTTTTCGAACGCCCATTCCCTGTGAGAGCTCTTTAATCCTTTTAGCCAATTCTAGAGACTTTGTTCCGGGCTCTATAACTATTATCATTGCGTCTACGCCTTTTGCTGTTCCCCGCCCCAGGTGCTCTATTCCTGCCTCCATATCTAGAATCACTACTTCATCTCGTTTAAGTACCATGTGGGAAAGTAATGCTCTTATGAGAGCGTTGCTGGGACACATGCAACCTCCACTTGGTTGCGTAACTGTTCCCATCATTAGCAGTTGGACTCCGTCTGGACCTGTAACTTTGAAGCGATCTGGGATATCTGCTACTTTGGGGTTAAGGATGAAAACCCCTCCCAAGGAGCCAGGCTTCACGCCTGTACGTTCCTCTATAAGTTCATTCATCTCGGATATGGGTTTTACGTTTTTCATGTTTTCGCGGGGTATGCCCAAAGCTTTGTAGAGATTCATACTGGGGTCTGCGTCAATTGCGAATACCTTTAGTCCTTCCTTGGCAAAAAGGCGTGCCAAACTCCCAGCCACGGTGGTTTTGCCCACCCCACCTTTTCCAGCTACGGCTATTTTGAAACCCAATTAACTACCTCCATTTTGGAATGTTTCTCCTTTTGTTCATAGCACAGTGGAGGGAATGCTTAATAATTTTTTGAATTTCATTATTTGCGTTGGATAGTAGTTTTTAGGTAATGGTTTTAAACGTAGAAATTTATAATTTATGATTCTGTTTTTTATAGGTAATTGTGGTGGGTTTTGTGGTAGGTAAACACGATTTATTAAGTAGCGAGATAAGTAGTGAAGTCGGAAATATTTTGAGGGGGGATAGTAGGCTATTGATGGAGGCGAAGTTTAAGTGTAAAAAAAAGGAGAATGCAATTATCTGGACTACTAATATCTATTTAAAGGATAAATCTCAGCTTTCGGAGTTTGTTTCTTACATAGCTGACATGGTGGAGTCTATTTTGGATAAGCATCTGGCTTCTAATGGAGAAATAATAAGATTGAGTGTTGGTAGTGGAACGGTTAGTGATAGGGGCGAGATATGGTTTGAAATAGTTGATGGAGTTGTGTTTGAGGTTTATTGTTTTACCTGTAGATCAATAAGCTTTGTAAGAGTTTTACATGAAAAACAGCTTTATGGAGAAAAAAATGAGTGGGTAAGTTTAGATATAGATGAGTATTTGGATTCACAATGGTTTGAAGAGTGAACATTGATTATAGAAGGTTACACGAAAGCTGGCTTTTTAGGCACCGTGTGTAAATGTTCATTTTTATTTCTTTGATGGCTTTTTGGGTGCTGGTGGTTTCGTTTCTGGTTTAGCTTTCGCTAGCTCGTCTCCTCCTAGCTCAAAGAAGAATATTCTTTCTGGTTTGAATTGAGGAGGGTTTTTAGATTTTTCTATTTTTAATTCTCCTTTGATTAGTTCTATGTTTCCTGTAAAAGGGTTTAATATGAATTCTTTTTCTTCAGTTTTTCCGTCATCAGAGGGAATTTTTACATATATTAATCCGTCTTCGAATTGCCAAGCAAATGTTATTAATGGTTTCCATTGGCCTTTGTTTCCCATAACGTATAGTTTGGGTGTTGACTGGGGGTTTTCGCGGATATCTTCCATTAGTGAGCTTAGCTTCATAAAGGTTTTTTCTTTCCCATCTGGATAGATTACTTTGAATGGGGGTATGTACTCAACTAGGAAGAAGTTTTGTTTCTCATCGATTATGGGATAGGACATTTTTGTTGCGGTGACAAGATTTTTATCCAGCTCTAATTCAAAGTTTATTAGAAATGTGGTGTCAGCTATTTCGTAGAGTTCTTCGGTAAACTTTTGGGCATTAAAATTTATGTTGCTCCAACTGAGTCCCATCTTTAGGGAAGGAGCGCTTCCTAATTGTTCAGCTTCGGCTAAAGTTTGAAGGAATTCTTTGTCCGGTTTATGTTTGGTCACAGTTTCCTTGTAAAAGTCCAGTATTTTTTTCTCATGCTCCTCATCACAGTAAATTTCAAGCATAACATCCAGACGTTTCAATTCTCCTTTCTTACCACTCAGCATATCATGAATATCACTAGCACTCAAGGTGTCTCTAAGTCTTTTCACAGTTCCACCGGTCAGAGCGAGTTTCCTGTAAAGCTTTCTATGAGCAGCTATTGTCTCATACAGGTAGTCGGAAATCGGAGGACGTGTTTCTTCTATGTATAAACGCGTCATACTTTCCATTACCCATCTTCTCCGAAACAAATTAGTTTCAAATGTTAACCTACTTAATAATATACTATGTTAGCACCTATACAAAAGCATTCTGTTAATTTTTATACTAGTTGACATATTTGTTTTGTCCTAAACTAGAAGTAAATATATCCGTTCAGGTAGAACTGTTAAGAAAAGTACTGCCCTTGATTTAAAAGCGGAACCAAGACGCCTTCTATCAACTGCCTCCTTTTTGAAATGCTAGCGAGAGCCTATATTTTAAAGGGGAAATAAAAGGGAAGTGGACTAACTAAGAGGTCTAGGCAAGTATAGTTTGGGGTCATTTTTGGGGTGTTAAAACTGCTTCTATTTAGAAAGTTTGTTAACTTCCAACTGTTAACGTTAAAGAAAAACCATTAAATCCATAATTCTTCAAAAACAACCACACACATGTGTCGGACAGCTGATTCAAGCCAAAACCCGGAGTGCGGGAAGTTCGAAAAAGCCCAAACAGGGCAGGACCACAACTGGGAACATCCCTCACTGAAAGCAGGAGAGATGCGCCAGCTTCAACCGTTCCCCGGGCGAAAGCCCCCATAAAACCGGGGGAGGAAGACCCAAAGCTACGGAAGTTAACGCGGGGTCAGAACGGTTGGCATTAAATAGAAAAAAGGTAGGTAATTTTACCAATTAATTAAGTTTCAAAAATGGGGAATATTTAATTTAGATAAAGTCATAATAGTTTATATCCTACAAAGTGAATGTTTAATTGGGAAAGCAGTTTTCCATCGCTAACTTATGCTCCCCCTCAAAAATATTAGATTTGAGAAGTTAATTGATTTGTTCAAAGGCAATGAAGTGATTGTTGTGAGTTGCCCAAAATGCGGTGCGCTTGTGGCGCCAGATGAGGAAGTTTGTCCAAATTGTAATTATCGGTTAGAAGAGGAAACACTAGAGAGAATTCTTCCCCTACTTAAAAGACCTGAAAGGGAACCCATTAGTGCTATGCCTTTTCCGATTCGAATGGCAAAGACCATAGTTGCCCCAAGTTCCGCCCTTCATGATGTTGCACGCGCGCCAGACGCCATAGGTCCCTTCATGATTTACATTCTTAACGTCCTTATACTCACACTCTTTTACGCTGCGGTTTGGAATCATATTTATCCCTTTGGAGATTATTGGATCCTGCGAGTCTTGGGTGATGGAGCGATTATAGGTAGACTAGCTTCAAATATGCTGCTGGTCTTTATTCAGTTTCTGTTTCTTGGTTTTGCTTATTGGCTCCCATTCCGATTAGTCGGTAAAAAGAGCGGGTTCAAGAAGAACTTATCAATAGTGGGTTATGCATACATACCAGTACTCATAGGTAGAGCTGTGTCACTTCTATTGCTATTTACAAACTCACCTACGATACTCATTCCAGCCAGTGCCAGTTCTCTCCAAGTACAGATTTTGATAGCTCTAGTTTTTATGTCCCCAGTTTGGAATAACGTGGCAAGTATAGAAATAGCTTGCTGGTTATGGGCGGCTTTTCTAATAGCCCTAGGGATTAGGCAGCTTAATCAGCTAAAAACAGCGGTGGCACTCATTTCATCCTATGCAATAATGTTAGTCTTTCTAGCAGTTTACGCTTCTTTAATTTAGCCAAAAAGAATGTTATTTCAGAACTTTACCTGTTTTCATAAACCACATGTAGAGGTCTAACTCTCCAAGGGATAAATTTAGCTCTTCAGCTAACTTCTCCAATTTTTGTTCGAATTCTAGATATTTTTTTCTAGTCACAGTTTTAGGTACCTCATTGATCAGCCCATATTCAAACATAACCCGAATAACATGTCTATCAAGTATTGCAACATTACGGTAACCCACATTCCTCAGAAAGTGGCTAGCCTCCTTGTAACCCAGCCCTTTGATATTTCTAACCAACCATTCTCTGGCCTTCCGTTCATCAGAGAAACCTGTAACAATTTCTTTTATATTACGAAAGTTTCTGGCACAAACAATAAAGTTTGCTCTTTTTTCCCAAAATCTATGTCCTCCCTTTCTGAGCTTGTCGCACAGTGTTTCTAGAGGAAGCCTTAAAAAATTCTCATAGCCCAGTTCTTTCTGAATTTTCAACCCCAACTCAGCACTAGAATAGGAAGTCAAAATACAGAAACAAAGCTCCGAAAACCATTCATAATCACTTTTCTCGTGAAGTTCCTCAAACTCTCTCATTCTTCTAGAGATTTCCTCCGCTACCGGACTGGCCTTCAGCTTATTAATTTCCATAACCAAATCTTTTATATTCAAAGCCACAACCTACCAAAATGTTGGGAAAACAAATACCCCCTTGGCATAATAAAAACAAGTCCACACAAAATTTTAAAAAAGAGTTTTACCTAGAATATGCCAATTTTAGTTGCAATATCCATGGCATCGTATTCAGGTGAAAGCTTCACATAGGCCTTTTTCTTACCACTTGGCAGAATTAGAGTAGTCACTTTATCAACTTTCACATCATAAAGTTCTTCCACAGCCCTCTTTATGCTCGCCTTATTAAATTTTCGATCTACAAGGAAAACCAACTTGTTTTCGGACTCTATTAATTCAAGTGCTGATTCTGTAGTCACAGGCCTAATTATTACCTTGTAAGGATTGAAACTCATTTAACTATCACCTTATAGTATCCACTGCTTTGTAGAGGAATACACCGTCCCTAATTAAATTTTCTTATTAAATAATTCACAAGACTACTGAACCTCCCAAACTAACAATCAAAATAAAGCCCCCAATGCATAAGAAAACAAATTTGCAATTTCCAAAGAAAATCCAACATATTACAAAGTGTTTGAGTAAATCCCACATCAATAATCCATGTGTTAAGCGGGATTTTATTTTGAACCATTCCCTCGGCATAGATTTAAAACTGCAAGGGCCGCAGCCACCGCTTCCTCAGTCCTAACAGTTCTTGTCCCCTGATGTGGTATGAAGTTTACCATAAAATCCCCCACCTCCTCCGGAGTTACCCCCTCATCCTCAAGAATTTCTCTCAAACCCCGATGGGGGCCCCCAAAAATTAAGAAAAGTCTTCCCTCGCGCCTCCACCCATCCAAAATCTGCTCCGAAACACTCCTAAACATAACCCCATACTTGGAGGTCAAAACAATCAACCCGGGGCGAAGATTCTTGAGAATCGAAGCTAAAGAACTCTTCAAAATTCTAACCTCATAACCCCAATAAGTTTTAATCTCACTACGGTTAACCCTCTCTAGGTACAGTTTATTATCTTTCATAACTACTTTCACAGTAACCCGAGTACCCTCAGGCAAGCTTGCCCCAAGAAGCCTCTGAGGCTGCTCTACTCCAATATCCACCAAACACTCCCGACGATCACTCCTAACAACCACGCCTTCTCGGAACTCCCCATCCTGCAGCCGGCTCTTCCTACCTTGAAGGGGATGATGAGGCGATGCTAGAGGTGGAAGAATTCCAGCATACCTCAAACGAGGAGAAGAAGGAATAAGACGCTTCCTCAAATACTGAGGCGTCTCCATATAGTCCAAAATCTCCTTAACAAGAACTAGATCTTTTCTCTGCTTATCGAAGGAATAATCAGCATAAAGTAGCACCTCTGATACTCTATAAATGGCGGCTAAACGACCTATCTGCCCCACCTTCAAAGTCTTAAGTCTCAAATCGGGAGCATCAACCACTAAGGATCCAGGAAGAACAAGGCTAATCTCCATGATACTCAACCCAGCCTCAAAGCTCCAAAAACAAAATATTAAGCCTTTAAGTACCAAGCTAAACTAAAATTTCTTTTGTGCAGCCCCACATAGAAGATTCACGGAGTTTAAAAATTAGAATTGGTGGGGACGGTGAGATTTCCATAGAGAAACATTGTTTCTCTACTTTGAACTCACGACTAGCAAGTCTCTCTGGCTCACTGCTCCAGAAGTTCATCATCTTCTGGTCAGCTCAGCCAATATTCACAGCCTCTGGAGCCTGCCGTGCTGCCTAGTCGCGTTCAAAACCACGAACATGTTTTGAACAACACTGACTACACTACGTCCCCACCTAAATGGGAAACGGTAAACTATTTGGAGTGTATAAAAAATTATACACAAGAGTTACATAAAGTTTTTGTTTTCATTTCTCCCAAGCCACAATAAGGGAATAGAGGTAGGGAAACGCCAGAACAAAACCCTTTTTCGGGGAAATTATCGATAGATTGAACTGCTTATGATGTGATTCCAATCGGTTATCCTCTCCCCAAATCCAGGTTCCTTCGCGACTTCAAACCCCGGGGGGCTCAACCCACCCCGATGAGTACACAAAATCCATCTTTGCCCACAATTGGAGCACCTTGGAGCCCACAACCTGGCGATAGATTCGCAGGATCTTTGCTATGTTTTTTGCCGTTATGTTCCCTGATAATTTATGGTTTTTATCGGTGTTTTTCCTCAATTTTTAATATTTCCATCCCCTTTAAGTGGTGAGAAACAGTTTTGAGAACAGCCAAAAAAAGGCCCAAAAACAAGAGATTTTGCGAATCTATCGCCGGGGGGGTGTTCATTCCATCGCTTGGGTGGTGGCGTAGTTCGTGGGATTTTCGGGAGCTTGTGGTTGGCTTCAAACAGTGGTCTTTGGCTCATCTTTGAATTGTCAGCACTATGTGGCTGTGTTTGGTGTTGGGGGTCTTCCCGG
>JAHQXB010000048.1 GCA_029856435.1 Candidatus Jordarchaeia archaeon | reverse complement strand
ATCATTAGTTATATTGGTCTCCGTGAAAAAGAGGGCAAAAAACGCTTTTTTTGGGGAAAAGAAGACTTCATTAACCGTTTATGCCCGGGACACCAAATGACAAAAAACTTTTCAAAATTATTATGGGGGAGGGTGTAGGTCTTTGTCACGTTTTTTGCCTTTCTGGTCTCCTTTTTTGGTTTTTTGGTTGGTTTCCCTGTATTTTTTTGGGGTTTTTGACTATTTAAGTTCACTTATTTTGAAACTGTTACAAACGGCGGGCTGCATAAGTGTAATTGTTATGAGACCGGCGCGTATTCTGTATTTGCCTTGCTCCTCCTCTAATATTCCTGCTTTTACTAGTTTTTCTAGGGATTCTTCGATGGTTGCTTCCTTCAATCCCAACTTGATTAAATCTTCTTTTTTTGTGGCATCTGATTTTTCAACTATGAATTCGAGTATTTTTCCTATGGCGGTTGTGGAATCACATCCTAGGAGGTCGCAGATTTTTCGATTTTCGGGATAGTTTACTTTCAATGAGTTGATGTTGTAGTCTTTTTCGTCTAGACTGTCAAACCAGCCTGCGAAGGCTGCAACTCGGCCGACGAGTGAGAGTTGGGCTAGGGCTACCTTTTGTTCGCTTGCAAATTTTAGGATGACTGTGATGCCGCTTGACACGCGTAGAATAAGGTAGTTTCCCGTGGAGAGAAAGTCGCCCACCTTCAATTGGGGGAAAAGGCTGATTGAATCCTTTAATACATCGTTGTCGTCGAAATTATATTGGTAAAGAATTTTTCCCGAGTTGGTGACTACTACTCCTCCCGTTGGCCTGCCACTCCCACACTGTGCAAAAACATTTTTGAAAGCCAGTTCAGGGTTTATCTCCAAGAATACCTACCTCTAAAAATACTATTTTGGGAGTTAATGGTCAGACGTCTATTTGCTCTAGGATGCTTTCTCACTTGGGTTCAGGTACTTGGTTGCAATTACTTTTACCAGTTCTTTGAGTAGTTCTTTTGTGCCGTCACCGCGTAGGGCTGAGGTTTCAAAATATCCTATTCCCAGTTTTTCGCAAAACTTTTTCGCTTGTTCTGTGGATACATGTCCTTTATCTATTTTCCTTATGTCGATTTTATTTCCAACTATTATTTTGGGAATACCGTCGACGTTTTCTTGCTTCATTATTTTTAACCATTCATTGATGCCCTCAAGAGTCTTAGGCTGGGTAACATCAAACATTAATACAGCGGCCTTAGCTCCCTTATAAAATGAGCCGGAAATTTCGCGAAACTGGTCCTGGCCTCCGATGTCCCAGAAATGCAGCCAGATTTCCTGTTGGGAGTGTTTTATGTCAATGAGTCCAAAATCAACCCCTATGGTTGTGCGGTATATGGGGTCAACCAATCCTTCAGTGTATCTCTGTTTTATGGTGGTTTTTCCCACCCCGCCGTTACCAAGTAAGAGCACCTTAAATATGTACTTTTCTTTCAAGAGGGTTAACCTCACTCACAGTGCCTACTGCTATAATTTTATTTTTCCGCTAAAAATAAATAGATTTTGGCTCTTAAGAATTTTCATCGTACAAATTTAGTTTTGTGGGGTTTTCTCCTTTGATTCATGCTCTACTTATTGTCACGCAAGATGGGATGGGACACGTAGCGTATGATGATGGTTTGGGTATTAATTTCACTCTTTTTTCGGGCATGTTGATGGCCTTAAACAAGTTTCTTTCCCAGATTTTTGGTGGGGAGCAAATACACCGTGAAATTGAACTCGAACTGTACTCACTTTTACTTA
This sequence comes from Candidatus Jordarchaeia archaeon, assembly GCA_029856435.1. Taxonomy (GTDB): domain Archaea; phylum Asgardarchaeota; class Jordiarchaeia; order Jordiarchaeales; family Jordiarchaeaceae; genus Jordiarchaeum. The sequence continues at coordinate 15,436 of JAHQXB010000048.1, read as the reverse complement.
AAGAAACAGGTAAAGGTCTCTGGGTCTGTATTCACGATGCCTCTGATAACAGGGAACTCACGTACCAAAAATTGGACCAATTAATCAGCTTACTTGAGGAAGAGATAGATTTCGAAAAGGATTTGAAGGGTACTCTGGATCTGGACGCTAAATTGAAAAAGAAAATAGAAAAAATTATTAAGATTAAAACCGTACCTAGGGCGCTTCAATCCTACATAAGTAAAGAGATTAACTGGCTTTCTGAAGGACGCATGATAAATATTATCCTCCAGAATGTCTACCTCATCTCTCTGGAGGGAGGAATAGCTTCTAGCTGGGAAAAAGAAGCCAAACCGGATTTCAGCACCCGCTACGCATGCTTAAAAATTCTGAAAAGCTTACCCAACACGGTGAATCTCAAACTGGAGCTCTCTATCAAACATGAAGCTGGAACAGATGAGTGGCGGTTCAGAAGAATAGGGAATAGCGAATTTTTCCTATTTCTGAGAGCCATTATGAATGAGGGCTCAAGAGCCCTCTTTGAGATTCTAATTGACCGGATAATAGATGGCTTAGTTGATGTACTAAAAATGAAAGCCTCCATTGAACCAATAGTGGAGCCCAGCGCCATTCTTCCCCCACAAAAGCCACTGGTAGCCTTGAAGCAGAAAAAACAGGCCACCCCTAAGAGGGAGAAGAAAATTCCCAAGGACGAAGAATTATTAACTAGTTTAGAAACCCTTGTCCAGAAGGTAGCCAAAAGAATCAAAACACTCTCCGCAATAGAAGTCAGCGGAGAGGACAATCAACCAACTAGGAGAGATGAAGCGGAAGATTAGCAGTAGAACAATCCAAAACCTAACCCAAATATGGGTTTATGGTTTTTTTGGAGTAAAGTTTTAAAAACCCCTTTTTGCATGGATTCTCTTACAAAAGTATGGTGAGGGAACAGAAATTAAAGGAAGAAAACAGGAGTTCTACTCTCCCCTTATGGATAGCCTGATAAAACCCTTCCTTGAAGAAAAGAGGAAGAAGCACGAAAAGCTGTTCAACGAAGTCAGCCTCCTCGTACAAGCGAATTTTTCTCACAGAACCATTGAGCTATACATGGACATTTTGAAAAATAAACAAACCATTGAATATCTCTTGGAACAGGGATACAATTTACTCTCAATATCTGGTTTGTTGACAAACATTGTCCAACTAAATGTTTTAAGGGCCAAAATTGAAGGTCGCGTCAAAAAAGATTTGGAAAGCAAAATTGAGGAAGCTGAGGAGAAATTAAGCTCGGCCAAAATGCAACTAGGCCAAACCTACGAAAAAATAAAGTCCTACCAAGGATTCGAATGGTTACTATTCGCATACACCTACTTGAGGGACGCTGAAACCAGTGTCAATATTCTAAGAGCTAGAGAGGAAGTAGACTCAGAACTATTCTACCAAGCCTGCCTAGCAATAGAGCTCTGCAATGTTTTCATAGACTTCACCAAAATTGTTGAGGCCATCGACGAGAAGGGAAAAAAAGCCGAAGATTTAAAGAAATCCATGAAGGACTTCGCCTTCAGAATGATTCAAACCGCAGAATACACCCTCAACACAGTTCAGCCAGAACACGTCAACAACCCCGAAGAGGAATTCCTACTCCAAAAAACAACAAACTACTACGTGCCAGTAATGGAGAAAGCATTCAAAGAAGGAGACTACCTCAAAACAATCGACGCCGCCCAACAAGTCATATACAACGCAGAAATAATAAAAGCAGCATTCGTTCAGGCCCCCCAATCATACATCAGAAACGTAATAACACAAAAATTCCTAGAATTCAACCAACTAATACTTCTAACCAGACAAAAAGGCAAATTCGACGCCATACTACCCCTATTCTACTACGAAAAAGCAGCAGGACCCCTAGGCGAACCATCAAAAATGATAGCAAGCGCAAACCTGTCCATGGCCCTAATAGGAGTGATGGAACAAGAACTACGACCATCCGCAATGTTCACAACCTAAAACAAACACCCAAAACTACTATGAAAGTTATTAGGCACTTTCAGGCTTGCCGTCTGGGGAAGTAATTCCACTGAAAAAAAGTTTGGGCTTTAAAGGAAAATAAGCATTATCAAGGCTCCTTCTGGCCAAAAAGATTAATACTATACAATCTCTTCTGAAAAATGCTCCCCATATCTATTTTAATTTTTAAAACAACTCCAATCTGAAGTCGACACAGCAGTTGTCACCAACCAACTATGAATAATTTATTCCTGAATGCACACATATAAAATAAAAAATAGTGGTTAGGGTTCTCCAAGAAGTTTCTTGAACCATGGAGGCAAAGTGTACCCCACAAATGTGAGCAGCGATGCGATAAACAATATCGTCCATGCAAGGAATAGGAAGGGCGTCCATCTTCCAGTGAGTCTATCCACCGACATAAAGACGAAGAACAGAGAGAGGAATATGTTTGACGAAGCTATTAATCCAAAACCGTACTTGTAACTCCTCATCTTAGCCAACCTCATAGCTCCAATAGACAAGTAAGCAAGGATAGAGTATGTCACAAGGCTCAGAATCATCACAGCGGCCCAGTTAATCAGCGGATCCCAGAAAAATGTAAGGAACACAATAATAGCAGCAGAAGCAATTCCAAAAGGCACTAGGTATCTTCGTTTCTGGGCAAAAGTCTCAACAGTGAATGCAAACAGGAAAAAGTCCGCCAAAGCCACAATCATCATAGAGATATTCCACTTAAAAATAAACGAGCAATATAAGAAACAAAGTATTGAAGAAGAATACCGGTAAGCTCCTCAAAATAGAAAATATGCGTCACCTGACTTACAATGTACTGTAAAGGAATCAGATCCATAACAAGAAGACCAAAATATTCCACATGCTGATAGTACCCATAAGCAGTTGCAACCACAGCCAAGCCATACAAAACATAACCAGCGAAAAGATGAAAAATAGCTGCCCCCCTTTTCGCGCGGAAACGCAATAAAAAGTAAGCAGAAACAGCAAAAAATAGGGTACCAATCAAGTAACCATACCAAATCAGAGAATACAAGAAATCCAAAACTGAACAAATCGCTTTCCTCCAGATTACATATTTTTTATAAATTCTTTAATTATCACTAGAGAACAAAACCCTAAAAAACCTAACTAACAACCAACAAAAGATGATGTAGAATCGTTCGATTTCCCCCCAAAAAGAGGGGTGTTTAAAGGGCTTCTTTCACGATTTGGAGCCTTATTAGGAAGATGGAACCGAATAAATCTGCATCACCAACCAACAAAAAAACAAGAAGCCTAAAAGGACTACAGCGCATTTAGGGATTCGGGAATGAGCTAAATTAGGCGGCTGGATGGCTTTTTAAAGACATTCCAACGCCCAAAAAGAAACCAAAAAACCATACTCCATATTTACTCCTAAATTCTTGTTTTTTATTCGTGGTAAATGGTACAGCCCGCCTGCCTGCACATCTTTCACAACAAAATTTTCACATAAAAACTGCCACTGAAGAACAGCGCAAAACCTGTAAATGTATAGGGTATCATTCGTATCCATCAAAATAAAAACTGCCACTTGAGAACAGCGCAAAAACCCACCCATTAACCAACCAAAACCACCATACAAAAAACAATCTACACCAGAAACCTTTTACGCCCCCTAACAACCAACAAAAAGCGAGCAGCAAAACACCTACTGAAATGAGCTCTTCCACTAACGAAGCCCTCAATATAACTAGTCTTCTCCTCCCTTCATTCTTCACTCTATTTTTCCATTCTCTAAATTAAAAAATAACATTCCCCTCAACCTTCAATTAAAAATTACAAATTACAAATCATATGTTACCCTACTCTTCATAAAAAGTCGCGTAAAGCTTTTCGGAACCAAACACCATCCAAATGCTTAAATAATCTGATAACACTAATAATTAAAAAATACACCTTGAAAAGTATATGAAAATTTGTGGGAGGTAAGAATTTTGGTCGAAGAATGGAGACTAATTTACAATCCAGAAGGAGACATGGCGGACACCGTAGCCTACCCCGCCGCACTAATAACCGGAAAAATGGTGGGAGCACCAAACACCATATTCATAGGAGGATTCAAAAAACTCGGAATCAGTCTAGGATTCTTCCAAGATATAGACAGCGAAGTCGACGTAGCCAAAGCACAAGACCTAGACGTAGAAATCGTACGCAGACTAGGAGTAGGCGGAGGAACAATACTAATAGATCCCAAAGGATCAATGGCAATGCTTATGGCCTTCAACGCAGACAGATACCCCAACATGGACAAAGCATTCTGCCAAATCGGCGGAGCACTAGCACAAGCCTACTGGAGATTAGGAGTAAAAAGAGCATACTATGATCACATCGGCGATATCAAAGTGGGTTTTGAGAAGATTACTGGTTTTGGTTTTGCAACTATTGGTAACATAACTGTTCAGAACACTATTTTCAGTTTGGGGCCTCCGGATGTGGAGAAGTTTTTGCAGGTTGCCAAGATTCCTCCGGAGAAGTGGAAGGATAAGAAGATTAGTGATGTAAAAAAATATATTGCCAGTGTTGAGTCAGAGACTGGGAGGTTGCCTTCTAAGGAGGAGTTCAGGGATGCTGTAGTGGAGGCCTTCGAGGACATGTTGGAGGTTAAGTTTGTTGAGGGGAAATTGTCGCCGGAGGAAAAGAAGGCGTATGATGGGAATAGGGCTGTGGCGTTGTCTGAGGAGCATAACTTTAGGGTTTCGAGTGCTAGGAGGTTCGCGAAAATTCCGAGCGATTGTAAGTTGAATATGGCAAGGTACAAGTCGCGGAAACTTATAGTGGCTCATGTTTTGAGTGATAAGAATGATGTGATAAGGGATGTTATGATTTCAGGGGATTTCTATTGTTCTCCGTTGCCTTACTTGGGAGAGATGGAGAAGTCTCTTGTGGGGTTAAAGGTATCGGATAAGAGTGCTCTGGTTAGCAAGATTAAGGAGACTTATGCCAAGCCTAATTGGCAGATTCCTATGGTTGATGCAGAAGACATTGCAACCGCGGTATACATGACATCGGGAAAAACTTGAAATTACACGAAAGAATATTTTTCTCTTTTTTTGGCCTAGTTTAACCTTTTTATTTTCTGTTATAGACTTTCCATTTAATTTTTTCCTTTTCGTTTCCAGAAAGTATGGTTTTTTCCGCCTCTTTTGGGAAAAGAAGCCTTAAATTAACCCCGGTCAAGGATAGGTTTAGGAAAAAATTAATGAGAAACTCTATAGGTTAATTTCATTAATTTTTGGTAGTATTGGCTTTCTCCTTTTTCATTATTTCTTGAATTATTTTTCCGATTTTTTCTCCTACTGCGAAGATTTCGGTTATTTTTCCTTCTTTTGTGAGTTTGGCTATGTCATGTGTGGTTTTATAGATTTGGTTTGCGGCTTTTCGGTAGGCGCTTCCTCTTTTTCCTGTTATGTCTAGGAGGTATGCTATTTGTTGGAGTACGTGTGAGCACTCGTCTTTGATTGGGATTTTTCCATGGAAAAGTTTGTGGGGGATTCTTAGGGGGATTTCATACTTTCTGCATGCTTGTAGAACAATGCTATTTATTTTTTGGTTGTATTCTTCGTTTGTGTGGTATCCTTGTTCGCTGCATATCTGGTTGTATTTTGGGATTAGTTCTGGATATTTTTCCTGCAGTTTTTAGTAGTAGTATTTTTTCTTGCGGTCTCTTAGCGTTAAGCCTCCTGCAACGATGAAGCTGGCTCCCTCCATTTTGGCTCTGGAAACGAGTTTCTCAATGGATTCTGCGCTGTCCGAAATGAAGGGTAGGATGGGCATTATCACCACTCCTGTTGGAATTCCTTTTGAAAATTTTCCGATTACTAAGTCTTTCTTCTGGTGGGGAGGCTCGGGGCTCCCAAGTTTTCCAAACTTCGTCCTCAAGGCTGGTGATGGAGAAGGCTACTATGGCTAGGTTTTGCCCGTTTATTTCCTCGATTAGGTCAATGTCTCTCTCCACTAGGCTGGACTTGGTTAGAATGAAAATGGGGAAATTTAATTCCTTTATTACCTTAAGCACCCTGCGGGTTACCTCATACCTTTTTTCCGGGGGCTGGTATGAATCCCCTATTCCTCCACCTACAGCCACAATCCCTTGTTTCTCAGTTCTTTTTTCGCAAGTTCGGGGGCGTTAACCTTTATGTAAATCTTTCTTCCAATGTCCAAATCCAAATAGTACCTTTCAGACCTTCCATCGCAATATTCACAGGCATGTTGGCATCCCCGGTAAATGTTCATAGCGTATTTTTCCAGAAACCAACCATCAGCATAATTCCTCTTAAGAAGTATACTCCTAGGCTTGGTTAAAACTTCTATAGGCATAACTTGGCTCCCAAACAAATTTAGAAAACTATTTTTAGCCACAATGAAACAAATTCAAACGTGAAAAAATATTTGAAAAAGAAGGTTGTATGTTCTACGTGTTTTCTGGGGCTAGTAGGTTTCCCAGTGTATCATTTCTTCTAGGGGTCTTCTTCTGGGAGGGGTTTCGGGTCTCTTTGAGGGATACCCTAGTGCCAAAATGCTGAATGGCTCCACATGTTCAGGGATTTTTAATAATTCTCTTATCGCTTTTTTGTCAAGCACGGAGTCCCAGCAGGTTCCTAAACCTAGTCCATGGGCTGCAAGCATCATGTTCATTATGGCTGCGGAAGCGTCCATGGGGGTATAGAATTGGCGGGCGTTCTCGTATCCCTTAGTGTACTTGTTCTGGTTAACACAAACCACTAATGCTACTGGGGAATCCTTAAGGTAGGGGGCGTAGCCTGATAAAGAAGCTAGTTTCTCCCTTACTTCCTGATTGGAAACCGCTATCACCTCTATGGGCTGACGGTTACCCGCTGTGGGGGCCCATCTAGCCGCATTAACAATTTTTTCCACTGTTTCTTTGGAAACCGGTTTATTTCTATCATAGTCCCTTATACTTCTCCTACTTTCTATGGCTTCAAAAACATCCATTTCCTCTCAACCTTCCTTAACAGTTTTAACTTTTATCTAGGGTATGGATTTATATCTTTTTTTGCAGCTAAAATCACCATGTTGGCCAGTTCTTGAAGGTTTTTAACAGGGTAGCATTCCGCCCCTGCCTGAATGTAATATTCTACTACGGAGTCGCCAGTGTTCCAGAACCTGGGATCCTCGGGATTTAGAATTATGAGTCTTTTTGAAATTTTGGCGAGTTTGGCTATTTTTTGGGCTGAGAGAGGGTATCCCCTTAAGTCTCCGTAGAGTTCTCTTCTCCCAAGATAGTCTCTGCAATCGCTGAGAATGATTACCGTGGTTTTCTTGGTTATGGTTCCCTCTGTTTTTTTGAGAAAGTCCTCGAAGGCTGTTTCCATGTTGCTGCTTCCACCTCCCCGGTAAACATCCCACCAGTGGCTAATCTCCTGGAATAGTCTTTCAACCATTCCGGTGTCCAGTGCCTTGGTTACCGCCCAGCAGTGGTCTGTGAAAATGTAGCCTCTAACTTCGCTGAAGGCCTTTTTAATTCCCAACATTAAAGTTATGAAAAAGCTGGATATCCATTCACAACTTCCAGAAACATCACAGAGCAGGACAATTTCTGGCCTTTGAATCTTTCTCATCTTGTAATCCAACTTAACCATTACTCCCCCATACTCCAGGGACCTGCGAATGGACTTGCGAATATTTATTTTACCCCTATCTGCTAGTTTCTCCCTTCTTGAGAGCTTGGATGCTAGCTGTTTTGCCAGTTTCTTTATGGTTCTCTCAACTTTATCCACGTTACTCACAAGAAAAACCAAGTCGCCCACATACTTGTTAAAGTCCAGCTCCTCAATGTTTTGGTAATCCAGTTTCACCAGCTTAGAAATCAACTCTTCTAGGGGATACTCTTCCCTAAATAACTCCAGAAACTTTCTCTGCGCCAAGCCCAGAACTTTTTCTATTCTCTCTAAATAGTCCCTAAAATCAGCGGTTTCATCCAGAGCCCAGCCAGAGTAAAGCTTCATATAATCTATAAAGTTCTTAAGCATATTAGCAAAGGTGTCCGGATCCCTAGTTTTGCTGAGAATTCGTTCCACAAGTTGGTCAGCGGCTCCCTCCAAATCGTTCTCATCAATCGCCCTACCTATTCCTTTTATGCCTCCAAACCTTGACAACACTTCCCGTCTTTGTCCCTCCTGCTGGTCACGCTGCTGAGGCTCGGTTTGTCGTGCTTCCTTCTGTGATGGTCTCTCGATTTTCTGTTTCCGCTCCTCCCTTTCGGAAAATTCCCAGTCTCCTATTTGGGTGGATGTTTGTGGGGTTTTCTTTTTTTCCTCCATCATGTTACAGAAATAGAGGTCGAAAATACGGTCAAAATCCGGCCGGTCTGCTTCCTCCTTTACTAAGCAGGCGGCTAAGCCTTCCCTCATTACTTCCTTATCTATGTCTAGCAGTGTGAAGGCTTTGCAGGCGTCTATGGTCTCTGCTAATCCTACACGAATGTTTCTTTCACGGAGAAGCCTCACAAAGCCCTCAATCATTTCCTGCAACCTTTATTTATCCTTTTTCGCTGTTTAAGTCGAGAAGGTTCTCTATACCTTTCCGGGCCACTAGGTCTATGTCACTTTTAACCTTAAGAAGAGTGGACAGGAGAGAATTGACAGTATCTTGATCCAACTCGTTTTTTCCAATGGCTATTAGGGATCTGGCGAAGTCTATTGACTCCGCAATGGAGGGAACCTTTTGCAGCCTCATGCTTCTCAGATTCTCAACAAAACTCAATATATTATCCACAAATTCATCATACAACTGGGGACAGTTGAGAAGTATAATCCTTTTTTCCAAATCCCTTGGAGGATAGTCTAGGTAGAGGTGTAAGCACCGCCTTTTCAAAGGCTCAGACAACTCCCTCGAACTATTAGATGTCAGTACAGTAATGAGTTTCTGGTTCGGGGGAGCCCTCACAGTTCCCAATTCCGGTATCGTGATTTGTCGCTCGCCGAGAAGTTCAAGGAGAAAAGCTTCAAATTGCTCGTCGGCCTTATCAATCTCATCTATGAGAAGCACGGCCTCAGGGGACTTCAAGGCAGTTAATAATGGGCGCTCCAAAAGGTACTCCTCAGAAAATATCGATTTTTCGCCTCCATCATCACCCTTAAGGTGGTTCATCTGAATTCTGAGAAGCTGCTTATGATAGTTCCACTCATAAATTGATTGTTCGGGGAGAATCCCCTCATAACACTGAAGCCTAATTAACGGGAAGCCAAACAACTTCGCGATGCAAACACCCAAATAAGTTTTACCGCAGCCCGCAGGGCCCTCCACCAGAATTGGCTTGTCAAGCTGAAAGGCGAGAAAAAGTGTAGTGACTATCTTCTGATTCGGCAAGTACCCAACACTTACAAGCCCATCCTCGATATCCTTAGGTTTAAGCCTCTCTGGATGCTCTAGGAGTTCTCTTGGAAGCAAACCCGCCATAAATCCCACCAACGGAGCCAAATTTAAAACTAAGGGACAGTATTTTTAAACAAGCTATAAATCTATCTACAACATTAAAACAATTACAAAAACCAAATAGCGGGGACAGCGGCAACCTTTGAAACGAAAAATTCACACAAAAACAATAAAAACAGCAAATAGAATCCTCTGCAAGCACAATTGAGAAACAAAAATAGGTTATAGCTGCACCAGCTCTAGCCTTCCCAAAATTTGACTTCTTTCTGAGGTATAGAGGAGAGCTACTCGCTACTCTGTTATTCCTCTCGAGCTGGAGTTATCCACCCTATAAGTGTAAAATCATAAGGCTCCACCAGCACACATTCTTACTTGGTTTTTATTTTTTTCAGATTTCTTTCCTTCTTCATTCTTGAATCTTGATTTTGTCTCTGTCTTTGGGAAATATTGTAAGGTGTTTCAGTGTCCAAAAAAGATCTATATGATTTTAGCTGCTGTTAGGAGGAGAATAATTAGAACTTAATTGCTGAAAGACGAATATCTTCTCTTCTATTTGGTAAAAGCCAGATTAATCTCCATAAGTTGAACGTATATCTGAAGTTTTTGGTTGCTATTTCTATTCTCCTGCAGGTAGTTTTCTTTTTCAATATTTTTAATGGTTTAGAAAAAGGGGGAAGGGTGGCGTTTTATTTTCTGAGTTCGATGAATACTTGTGCTAGCAGAATGTAGGCTACGAAAACTAACGCTATTCCAACTACTCCTAGGAATAATAGGCCCCCTAAGGTACATAGGATTCCGCCGGCTAACATGTTGTCTGGCTTGGGTGTCTTGGCGCGTATTGTGATCATAGTGATTCCCATCAAAATGTAGCCAACTATTACTACTAGCCCTGTTATCCCTGTTGCTATGCCTGCCCCTAGGCTAGAAACTGTTGTTTGTGTTAATGGTATTGTCAGTGAGAAGAAATGGTAGAAAACTAGGGTCCAAGGTGAGAGGGTTGTTGTGGGGAGGAGTCCTAAAGGTATTATGATTGCTAGTGCTCCGAAGCCTATCATTACTATCAGTGCGGTGATTAGACAGAGTGTGCTCTGTTCTTCCTTGTAGAGTCCATAGAACCCATACCCAACCATTACACTTCCAATGGCGAAGGGTAGGGCGCTTATTATGGCCAGGCTGAAAATTAGGTAGGCGTTGGTGGCGGACAGGTCCACTGCGGCCATGAGTGCTACTGTTTCGAATGGTAGGAGGGGAAGTGTCCCAATTATGGGCAGGGGTATTTGGGATAGTGAGGCGTAAGCTATTCCCAGTAGATTGGAGTCTCTATTTACTGTTATCATTATTGCTGCCACTATCCCCCATAGGATGAATGAGAGTAGGGAGATTATAATTCCGTAGAATGCAATTTTGTATTCTGAAGCCATTTTTGCTTTCTCCTATTCATATTTTTTATGCTTATTTAAAACTACTTAATGTAGTTTATACTATGGCAAGTAGTTTACTTAAATCTTTCCTAATCGGCAAAAATAAGGGGTTCCAAGACCAAGACACCTCCCACCACTTTAATATAGAGAAAACCCATAAACACAAAAGCAAAAATATCCCCCTTTGTAATCGGCCTGCCCGGCTATGTTATCCTTGGAAGTGTTCAGGTTAAATTTATTACTTTTTAAAGTTTTGGTTTAACAGTTTTGGAGAGAGTTTTATGGTTGAGTCGGAAGTTTCAGATAAGTTGATGGATGCCTCTGAGGCTGTTAAGAAATTTATAAGTGATGGTGAGCAGGTCTGCATTGCAAATTTTCTTCAGTCTTCTCCTTTCGCCCTTATCCACGAAATCATTAGGCAGAAAAAGAGGGAATTGACTCTGTGGAGCACCTCTCTTATAGATGAGGCCGATTTGCTGGTTGCTGGTGGATGTCTTAAACGAATTGTTACTGCGTTCAGTTTCAGGTTAGGTGGAGCCAATTATGGAACTGAGTTTGAGAGGGCTATAAAGGAGAAGAGAATTGAAGTAGAGGATTACTCGAACTACTCAATTTTGGCCATGTTGATGGCGGGAGCCATGGGGCAGACCTTTATGCAGGTTCCCATAGGCCTCAAATATACCGATATTTTTCGGAGAAGGAGCTTTATGGGAGAAAACAAGTTCAAAGAAGTGGAATGCCCCTTTACTGGGAAAAAGGTGCTCCTCGTTCCAGCGGCTAATCCCGATGTGGCCATTGTTCATGTTCAAAGAGTGGACGCTGAGGGTAATGCTCAGCTTTGGGGTGCTCTAGGTACTGCCAAGTGGGCAAGCTTGGCCTGCAAAAAAATCGTCGTTTCAGCCGAGGAACTGGTGGATCGCGAAACAGTGAATCGCAGCCCTCATCATACCATCATTCCCGGTTTTCGGGTAAACGCTGTTGTTGTAGAGCCGTGGGGTGCCCATCCTTCTGAAGTGCATGGGTACTATGACCTGGACTTCCTTTTTAGAGCCATGCTTGGGGCAATGAACTGGAGCAGTGAGAGTATTCAGCACTTCCTTACAGAATGGGTCTACAATTTAGAGAATAGAGAACAGTACATAGCACACTACATTGAGAGATTCGGCAAAGAATACTTGGAGAGGTTAAGGGCGAAACCCTACTACAGCGTGCCCGTAAATTACGGTTCATCATTTAGAAAACATACGCAAATAGATTAGAAAATTTCCTTCTATGAACCTGGAGCAATGTTTGAATGGGGGTGAAGTGTAGTTGGATTATTCCGTTTTGGAGTTGATGGTTTCCCTCGCATCTAAGGAAATTAGGAATGGTGATCGTGTTATAGTGGGTCAGGGAATTCCAATAATTGCGGGCGTTGTGGCTAAGATGACTCATGCACCTAAATGCATTCTTATGACTGAGGCGGGAATCATAGACTTTTTGCCCTATAAGTCTGCTTTTCACATTGCCGAAAGCACCACCACTAAGGGCTTCAGCTATGCATGTGATTTGGCGGACACATTCACAACAATATTGTTTAAGGGCTACGTGGATGTTTGTTTCTTGGGAGCAGCGCAAGTGGACAAATTTGGCAACATAAACTCCACGGTGCTTGGAGACTATGATAATCCCAAAACGAGATTGCCCGGAGCTGGAGGCGCGACGGATTTTATTGGATACGCCAAGAGAACCGTAATCACTTTGAGGGGTGGAGAATTTGTTGAGAAACTGGATTACTTATCCTCTCCTGGCTATCTGACTGGTGGCGATTCCAGAGAAAAGGCAGGTTTTCCTCCCGGAACTGGGCCCAGCCTGTTAATAAGCAGTCAAGGGGTTTTTGGATTCGATGAGAAGACAAAAGAAATATATCTTAAAGGCTGTTTTCCTGGAGTCGAAGTAGAAGACATCAAAAAGAGTGTTCCTTGGGACCTAAAAATAGCCTCTAGGCTTGAAAAAATCAGTCCTCCACCCGAAGATCACATAAAAATATTTCGAGAATACGCCTCGGGACTAATTTTGAGGAAAATTGGTGACGGCGCCCAATTAGTTCAAGCAGTGTTGGATTTCCTTATGGGTAAAGGAAAGAAAAAACAAGGCTAGAAACAATATCACTTATTATTTGAGGGGGCAATGATGAGTGTTTAAAGACCTCATCTAAAAATTTTTATACAGGACATTGTGAGAGTGTAATAGTCCTCATGTTTTTACTGGTGATCTGTTATGGATATTAAATTTGGTTTCTCAATCCCGGTTCCTACATATAGGTTGGAGTTGGCAGTTGAGGGCGCCAAGAAGGCGGAGCAGTGTGGCTTTGAGAGTTTGTGGTATGCTGATCATCTTACTACCATTCCACCTGAAGGCAGAGTTTATGATGCCTTTGTGTTTTTAACGGTTATGGCTTTAAACACTTCCCGTCTTACTCTTTGCACTGGTGTTTCTGACCCTCACCGTAGGCACCCCGCGGTTATGGCGCATACTCTAGCGACTCTTGACGTGGTTTCTAATGGTAGGGCCATGCTGGGTATTGGTGCGGGCGAAGCTATGAATCTCAAAATGTTCAATATTGATGCACAAAAACCAGTTTCTAAATTGAGAGAATTTATTGAGGTTATGCGTCTTCTCTGGAAGGAAGACAGAGTTAACTATGACGGTGAATTCTTCAAAATGAAGAATGCTCTTCTGCAGCTTAAACCAGTTCAGGAAACAATTCCAATTTATGTTGCGGCTAACGGGCCAGTTTCAAGAAGGCTTGCCGGCGAGATGGCTGAAGGATGGTTCCCCTTCTATGAGAGTCCCAGCCTAATTGCCAAACACATAAAGGATGTGGAGGAGGGTGCAAAAAGGGCGGGCAGGAGTATGGAGGAGATTGATGTGTGCTACAATTGTATGACCGCCGTAGCTGACGATTTTGAAACAGCGTTTAAGAGAGTCGAATTTATGAAGGGTGGACACTTACTATTTCCAGATAAATTGAAGGAAGAGTATAATATTGAGGTGCCCAAAGAGCTAGCTATCCAAAAATTGACCCCCTCAAATGAGGATCTTATGAAGCTGCTTCAATACCTCAACAAAGTTCCGGATCGAATATTACAGGATTTTAATATTATAGGCACTTTGGACCAAGTTATGGATCAGATAGAAGCATTTATCAAGGCAGGGGTTAAACACTTTGCCCTACTCAACAGAGGACCAGATCCTAACAAGGTTTTCGAAATCTATCGAGACAAAATAATACCCTACTTTAAAGAATTATGACACTCAAATTCCATTAAATCTCCCCTCTAAAGCAAACTAAATTTTGTGTAAATCAGGCTTAGATAGCCTAAAAAATAAGCTATAAATTTATAAAGAGAAGATGTCGTATTTTGGTAAAATATTGAAGGGTGTATTTATGCCTCCAGTTCCCCAGTTTGGTGCTCACCTGCCAAATGCTCCACTTTCCGACATTTATGACGCCGTTTCCTATGCAAATAATAATGGTTTCGACTCAGTATGGTTAGGGGACCATTTGGTGGGAGCCGGAATAAAGGTTTGGGACGCAATGGAACCCTTCCCAACGCTTGCCGCCATATCTTTTAGGACGAAGCTAAATCTGGGAATAAGTGTGGTTGATGCGGCTAGAAGGCATCCCGCAGTTTTAGCTCAGAACATCGTTACAGTAGACCACATTTCAAATGGAAGACTTATAGTGGGTATAGGTGCGGGTGAGTCTCCATCCATTAAACCTTTTGGAATTAGGTGGGATAAGCCAGTCAGCATTATGGAAGAGACCATAAGAATACTCAAAAAATTCTTTACAGGCGGCACCATCAATTATGATGGTGAATTCTACACATTAAAAAATGCCTTCCTCCTTCCTCTCCCCTTCCAGCAACCACATCCCCCCTTTTGGATTGCAGCCAACTCGCCCAGAACAAGGAGAATAACTGCAGAGCTGGGAGATGGGTGGTTACCGCAGGCCCTAACTCCCGAGGAGTATAAAAGATTCTGGAAGGAAATAGAGAACTACGCTACGAGGTTTGGAAGAGACCCTGAAAAAATTGTGAGAGCAAACACCATTTATGCAAATGTTTCCAAAAAGGAGGAAGAAGGGCCGGACCCCATAGAATTGCCGGCAAAGTTACTCTCAGCCTTTTGGCCTGACAAACTTAAAAAAGTAGGAATAGAAATCTCCGAAGAGTTTAGCCTGAAAAAATTCACTTACAGCCCAGAATCAATAAAGAGAGCTATCGAGTTCGCCAAGAAAATTCCTTTTGAAGCCATTGAGGAACGCTTCATTTATGGTACACCGGATAGGTGCATTGAGAGAATAGATAAGCTCTATAAGGCGGGCAACCACTACTTTCTGTGCATACTTCTTGTCCCCACAAAACATAGAAAGAACCAGTACGAATTATGGGGTAAAAAAATAATACCCTACTTCAAAGAACAATACCAGTAACCATTCCGACCCAGCGTTAACCTTGCGTAACTTTCTTCATCCCTCAAGTTTCATGGGACTGGTTCGCCCCGGCGATAGATTCGCAAAATCTCGTGTTTTTGGGCCTTTTTTT
>JAHQXB010000047.1 GCA_029856435.1 Candidatus Jordarchaeia archaeon | reverse complement strand
AGGTGGAACCGCGAACTGAGCTACACCGACTGGAAGAGGATAGTGTCCCTAATAAAGTATAAGAGCTGCGTGGAGCTTTTAAGCCCCCGTCTGACCTCTAAGACCTGCTCTGTGTGCGGTGGTTGAATAAAGACTTGAGGGGAGCGGTCTTCAAGTGTTGGCGGTGCGGCGTTGTAATCGGTCGTCAGCTCAACGCAGCTATAAACCTTTACCTAAGGATGGAGGGTCTTTCTCCCCACCCGACCACGTTCTTCCGCTCGATCGTGAGACCTCTCCTGCACTCCTCACGGCGTTGGCGACAACACCCGCAGGAGAAGTGGTCAGTGAAGAAGCGGAGACGTGGATTCGTGGAGGTGGGGAGCGGGTTCACCCTGACCGGGGTGGAGTGGAAGGCGGCTGATGGACTCGCGAGGCCGCCGCATGATACTGTGAAGCCCCAACTCCTATGTAATTCTATGAATTTCTACATAGAGTAGAACCCCTTCTATCCCTGTTTTTGGTTTGGTTTTTTCTAGGAACTGTTAATGTGCCCAAAAATGTTAGTACTCCCGTTGCAAAAGTTTTTTCGGATTTGAGAGAGGTTTTCTCCCACAGAAATGTATTAGTACTTTCTCTGGCAGGATTCTTCGGCTATCTGGGTCTGGCTGGTGTATCCTCTTTTCTATCAGACACCTTGTCACTGCCTCCCTTCTACCTGGATGCTGTATCTATTGGAATAATTCTCTCCTTTTGGGGTGTCGTGGTCATTTTTTTCGCTCCACTATCCGGACACCTAATTGATAGGTGGGGTAGGGGAAATGTGGCTTATTTGGGAGTTTTTGTGAGTTTATGCGCATTGGTTTTGCTATTCTTCTCTCAAGATTTTTGGTGGTTTATACTCTCTATGTCCTTGTTTGGTATCGGAGGCAACCTGTTTTGGCTACCCTTAGGAATGTTGTCTGTGGAGCTGGTGCCCCAAATGAGAGGAGCCACAGCCTCTGTTTATAACAGCCTCGGCATGTTTGGATACACTCTTGCACCCTACCTGCTTACCCCCGTTTACAATGATTATGGTACAAGTATGGTTTCCGGCTTCCAAATCATTATTCTAATAGCGATGTTCACATTGTTGTTGATGGTTTTCTTTATGGGATACCTTGGAAGGCAGGAGCTTCCCGAAATACAAATAAAAAAACCAAAACCTACATTAATCCACTAAATAGAGGCAAAGACCTTTTAAGATATAGAAATATTAATATCGCTGTCTTTGTGTCTTTTTGTGAAGAGCATTTAGGAAAGGTTGTGTAGTGAGTGTCTGGTGCCTGGTCTCGTTATGCTAACGCTAAGCTTTTGGTTCTCTACTTTGCAGGTTTTGTAGGTCCCCTATCTGCAAACACGGTTCTGGCTCTGGTTCCTACATTGAAGAGCACTTTTAATACAGATGTGGGTACTGTTTTGCTTGCCATAACGGCTTTGATGGTTCCCTTCGCCTTTTTCCAGCTTTTTTCAGGCACTCTATCCGATGTTTACGGCAGAAGAAAGGTTTTAGCAGCGGGTTTCCTGATTTACGGGGTAGGTTTGACCATAATTGGGTTCAGCCCCAGATTCAGCATCTGGGTGTTTCTGGGAGCCCGATTCATTTGTGGGATAGGCTACGCATTTATTGGTCCGGTTTTGCCTGCCTGCATAGGCGACCTCACGAAAATCGAGTATCGGGGGAAAGTCATGGGAATCTACTCCTCGGTGCTTACCACGGGAATAGCGGTTGGTCCCCTGTTTGCTGGCTTTTTTGCTAACGAGTGGTGGTACATTTACTTTATGATTGCAGGAATGGCTTTTCTCTCCATGATTCTCATATGGTTCGTCTTTGGAACAATCAACACTCCAAGAAATATTACTATGCCCATTTTCAGCCAAGTTTTCATGGATCTAAAAGAGGTTTGCTCTGTGAGGAGTGTGATGGCGCTAAGCGCCGCGGGTTTTCTGGGTTACGTGGGCTTCATTGGTGTGCAATCTTTTCTGTCCGATACCCTATCTCTGCCACCCTTCTACCTAGACTCAGTATCCATTGGCCTGATTCTCTCCGTTGGGGGCGCCGTGGTCATCTTCTTTGCTCCACTATGCGGATATCTCACTGATAGGTTGGGAAGAGAGAGGGTAGCCTATCTGGGTATTGTTTTGAGCATACTTTCACTGTTTCTATTGTTTCTCTCCGAAGAATTCACTGGCTTTATGATTTCCATGGCGCTTAACGGGATTGGAAGCAACCTTTTATGGTTGCCCCTAAACGCCCTCTCCGTAGAACTTATACCCAAACAGAGGGGTGCTACCTCCTCAATTTACAACAGCATTAGATTCTCCGGCTATGCCCTAGCACCCTACATACTGACTCCAGTATATGAAGATTGGGGAACCAGCATGATATCCGGCTTCCAAATCATAATCCTAATAGCAATAATAATGGTAATAATAATAGTTCCCCTCATAAGATACGTAGGTAAGCAAAAGCTACCCGAAATGTGTCTGGAAAAATTGGAAAAAGCTACACCCAAAAATTAATAACACAACTAAACTACTTCAGACATCCAGTCCCACAGAAACACAAATTCAGGCACCCCTGCTCAAGTTTGCATAAAACCCATTATGGAAACTGTTTCCCTAATTGAAAATTTTACCCGGCAGCTAGATGTTGAAGGAGCAGATCCATTTGCAGACAGAAGAAAAATGTCAAAATATTTACCAAACCATAAACTATGCTTTGCACCCACGTTCAATTGCCGTAATTGGAGCCTCACCCGACCACCTTAAGATTGGAACCTGGATACTGAGAAACATTTACCTTTTGGGCTACGAGGGTAAGCTTTTCCCCATAAATCCCCGCTACAGGGGAGAAATATGTGGACTGCAAACATACTCCCGCATAGTTGAAGTACCCGGGGAAGTGGACTTGGCCGTAATTGTGGTTCCCAACGATAGGGTTTTGGAAGTCTTGGATGAGTGTGCAAGAAAATCTGTGAAGGTAGCTATTCTGGTTAGTGCAGGCTTCGCGGAGTTCAGTGATGAGGGAAGAGAACTCCAGAACCAGATAAAATCCTTAGCGAGGGAAAAAGGTTTACGTCTGATAGGGCCCAACTGTTTGGGAGTTGTGAATCCGGCAATTGGATTGAACACCACCACTATGCCCATGATGCCTTCCACAGGCACTGTGGGTTTCATTTCCCAGAGCGGGGGATTCGCGGGGCAAACCTTCCTTACAGCTAGAAGAATCAACTTGGGCTTCAGTAAAATAGTGAACACGGGTAACGAGGCAGACCTTGACGCCACCGACTTCCTGGAATATTTTGGTGAAGACCCCCAAACTAGTGTAATTATGATGTTTGTGGAAAGCATAAAGAGAGGACGCCGATTCCTAGAATTAGCCCAAAAAATATCCCGGGAAAAACCAATTCTGTGCCTCAAGGTGGGTAGAACTGAAAGAGGCGTTAAAGCAGCCCTCTCACATACCGGAAACATTTCTGGTTCCCACGAAATTTTTAAGGCTGTCATGCGTCAGGCTGGCGTCATCCTGCCCAGAAACATTGAAGAAATGTTTGAGTGGGCCTTTGCCCTGGCAAACCAGCCTCTACCCCAGGGAAACAGAATAGGAATAGTGACAAACTCTGGAGGCCCGGGTGTGGCCCTAGTTGACGCCTGCATGGAGCAGGGCTTAGAAGTGCCAGAACTTCCTCTGCAGGTGCAAAAAAGGCTCAAAGAAATCCTAGCACCAAACGCCATAACCAAAAACCCCGTGGACTTAACCTTTGCCAGCGATTTCGGAGTATACGCCAAATGTGTAGAGATAATGTTCGAAGAGGCAAACATTGACGGAATTCTCATCTATGGAGTCTTCGGCGAGGATGTCTGGAGGCACATCCTAAATATGCCGAATCCCTCCCCAAAATTCAGGGAGCGCCTGGAAAAAGTGGGCAGAGAGAACCTAAAATACTGGAGCGACGCCATAGCCAAAACATTCACCGAAGCTATCCCAAAAATTTTCCAAATAAGCAAAAAATACCATAAACCCATCATGACCGCAAGCACCTCAGCACCCTGGGAAGACGCCGCCATAAGGTCCCTGCCCGAAAACGGAATACCCTTCTTCAGAACACCCGAGGCAGCAGCAGAAGCAATGGCAGTAATGGTCAAGTATAGCCTTCACAAGAAAAGACAAAAATAATCTAAAACCTCTTGAAAATCAAAAAGAGGGAAGGCTAGGAGTACGCATTCCACCATGCTCTAAAAACCCTGTTTTAGGATTAAAAATGGGAAAAGGAAACCTTTAAACTTCCCCTTTCGGAATCAGAAAAGAAAATATTCATAAATAGAGGAAATGGAGGGAAAAATGTTGAAAGAAAATGAAGGAGACATACTAAAACCAAAATTGCACAAATCCGTGTTTGTTGCTGAGGGTGCCCAAATATGGGGAGACGTGGAAATTGGGGAAGGTTCCAGTGTGTGGTTCAACGCCGTCATTCGTGGAGACGAAGGTAAAATCACCATTGGCAAAAACACTAACATACAGGACAACGCGGTTCTACACAGCGACATGTTGGTGGGAATCCAAATAGGAGACAACGTAACTATTGGTCACGGAGCAGTAATCCGAGGCTGCAAAATTGGAAACAACGTCATGGTAGGAATGAACTCCACAATTATGACCAACTCTGAAATCGGAGAAAACAGCATAGTGGGGGCAAACACCTTTGTGCCCTACGATAAAAAGTTCCCTCCCCGCTCCCTAATCTTGGGAGTACCAGCCAAACTTGTAAGGGAACTAAGGGAAGAGGAGCTAGAAACAATTAGAATGGCCACCCGAATCTACGAAGGACTGGTGAAAAACTACTCACAAAAAAGGATCCTAGGATACAAAAAGTAGCATTCCCTTTTTTTAAAGAAGCCTTAAATATGTCCTATGAACCTTTAACTTAGTCCTACCTTATTCTTGGAGGAGGATTCAACATGTTGGAAGAAAAACCTCTCTACACTGTGGAGTATGATTTTGAAAATCAGAGTCCTTGGGTGAGGCCCAATCGTGTTTGGGAAAAACTGCTTCCTGAGGGTGTTCCCAGGACCATAAAATATCCCGAGATTCCAGTGCACTATATTCCCAGAGAGGCTGCTCGAAGATACCCGCATAATCTGGCAATATATTTTGTTCCAGAGGAAAGGAAGTATACTTATCGAGAACTAATGTACTGGAGCGACAAGGTGGCGGCCGGACTGGCAGATCTAGGGGTGGAGAAGGGTGATGGGGTGGGAGTGTACATGACCAATTCGCCCGAGTTCCTTTTTTCCCTCTATGGAATAAGCCAGAACGGGGCCTTCACGGTGCCCATTAATCCCATGCTTAAGGCGCCGGACATAAAGCACATTGTCACAGATTGCGGGGTTATGGATACCCTAATCTGCAGCTCCATACTTTACCCCAACATTGAAAAGGTGAGGGAAGAGGTAGAAATTGAAAAAATTATAGTCTATGGAGAAAAAAAGCCGGGAACCATAAGCTTCCAAGAAATTATGGAGAAGTATCCCCCCAAACCTCCCGAGGTAAAAATTAATCCCAAAGAAGACCTCTTCACCCTAATGTACACAGGGGGAACCACCGGTCTACCAAAGGGAGTTATGCAGACACACTACAACATTGTGGCAAACGTGTACCAGATGGTTGGAATGGAGCCCGCATCACCCGTGGAGGAAGGCCGGGTGTCCTGCATAACGGTGCTCCCTATGTGCCACTCATTCGGATTAAGCCAATCCCAACTTTACGTAGCCCAGAAAGCTATGATGCTAGTTTACACTGGTTTTAACCCTGAACAGGTGATGAAAGCTATAGAACTTTACCGAACTGAAAACTTTGTGGGCATCCCCCTGATGTTCCAATTCATGATTAACCACCCCGACTTCGAAAAATACAACCTAAAATCTCTGTTTAGAGTAATATCGGGAGCAGCACCGATTCCCGAGGATCTGGTCAAAAGGTGGAAAAAGGTGGTAGGTTCAGAAGTCGGGCAAGGTTATGGTCTGAGCGAAGCCAGCCCCACCTGCCACATGAAACCTACCTGGCTTCCCCAGAAGGGGCTCACCATAGGCATCCCCGTAGTGGACACCGACGCTAAAATTGTGGATGTGGACACGGGCTCCGAACTCCCCCCGGGAGGAGTTGGGGAACTAATGGTGAAGGGGCCCCAAGTCATGAAGGGATACTGGAAAAAGCCGGATAAAACACGAGAAACCATCGAGGACGGCTGGCTCCACACTGGAGACCTAGCCTACATGGATGAGGAAGGCTACTTCTACATTGTGGGAAGACAAAAGGACATAATAAAGTATAAAGGATATAAAGTGTTGCCCGATGAGGTGGAAGACAAACTGTATAATCACCCCGCAGTTCTGGAATGTGCCGTAATAGGAGTGCCAGACCCAGAAATAGGGGAAACCATCAAAGCCTATGTGGTAATAAAAGAAGAGTATAAGGGAAAAATCACCCCAGAAGAACTAAGGGAGTGGGCAAAGGAAAACATGGCAGGATATAAGTGGCCCAGAAAAGTAGAATTCATCGACAAGATTCCAAGAACCTCCATCGGCAAAGTCTTCCGCAGAGAATTAAGAGAAAAGGAAAAAACTAGGAGTTAAATCTTGGAGAGCCGCGCCTTCCAGTCCCGTATGGAATACAGTAGTGCTCCGCCATCTTGGTCTGAGAGTTTTTCTTGGGGATAGTTTTTCAGTTTTCTGCTCCACTGTGTAATCTGGTAAAGCACACTTGATTGGGTTGGGGAGAGTCCCATTACCCAGTCCCTAATATTGTCTAACTCGGTACACAGGGATTTGATGTGGGTTCCCTCCTGAACCAGTTCTTCCAAGTTTTTGAATTTGCTGTCAATGGGGCGCGTAAGCACCGTGGAAATCTCGGCCACCCGCTCCTCTTTCTTTTCAAAAGTTATAGGCTTGGGAGGCGGGGTCTCCATTTCCAGCTCTCTAACTCGTTCAGGAATAACCGCTTCTTCCTTGTATCCAGCAAGTGAAAGCGCTGTGGAGAGTGCCGAAGTCACCTCCTCTATCCTATCAGAAATCTCTCCCAATAGTGCAATTGCTTTTCTAAGCGCTTTTTTCATTTCCTCTCTTTTTTCAGCTTCACTCAAAGCTAAACCACCTTCTTAAAATGCATCGTCATTTCTGTTAAAAAAAATATGAACCTTTACAGTTATAAGGCTTTCAGCTTAAAAAAAAACAGAAAAATAGTAATTCAAGTATTCAACCAGAGGGCAGATAGGGAAAACCGCCCAGAAATGGGGGCTATTCCTCCATTTCTTTGTTTTCCCTCAAGTATTCATGTATTCTTTTAGCCAAATCTTCACTTATGTTTGGCACCCTCATTATATCCTCAACTGTGGCCTTTCTCAAGTTTTCCAGAGAACCAAAATGTTTCAAAAGCGCATCCCTCCTCCTCTTCCCCACACCTGGAATAGATTCCAGCAAAGATTCTTTAAGTTTCTTCTCCCGGAGCTTCTTATGATAACTGAGAGCAAACCTGTGGGCCTCATCCCTCACCCTCTGAAGAAGAAACAGCATCTTTGAATCAGAAGGCAAACTAATGGGCTCAACCATTCCCGGCACATACAGGTTCTCAAACCTCTTAGCTAACCCCACAACTGGAACATTTAAACCGAGCCCCTCAAGGCTCTTCAGCGCAGCATTAAGCTGCCCTGCTCCTCCATCAACAAGAATAAGGTTGGGCAGAGTCTCACCCCTCTCCCTTACTCCCCTATATCTCCTGTAGACTATTTCCCCCATCATTTGGGGATCGTCAGGACCCTTAACTGTTTTAATCCTAAATCTTCGATAATCTTCCTTTTTTGGCCTTCCGTCCTCAAAAACAATGAGAGAGCCCACAGCATCCTCCCCCAAAATATTGGAGACGTCAAAAGCTTCTATTCTAACAGGAGGCTCAGGCAAGTTCAACAATTTTTGCAGATCCCTCACAGCCTCCAGAGTCGACTCTCTCTCACGCTCACTCTTCCTCATCCTCTCATTAAGAACCATCACAGCAATCCTCTTAGCGTAATTTAAACGTTCCCACTCCTCCCCTGTAATCGGGGTGCGAATCTCGACTTTTTCTCCCTTCCTCTTCTCTAACCACCTCTCAACAAGCATCCTATCCTCAAAATCCCTCTCAACAACTATTTTTTCCGGAAGAACCTCAGCATCAATATAAAACTGTTTCACGAATCCCCCAAGCAACTCCTCGTCTGCAGCATCTCCCTTCTCCTCCCTCACAAAGTCTTTCTTGTCTACAATCCTCCCGCTCTGCAGAAAGAGAAGCTCAATACAAACCTTCCTACCCAACTTTTCCAGAGCTATAATGTCGGTATCCCTAGACTTGGTGGACAAAATCTTTTGGCGACCAATGGCCTTCTCCACACCTGCAATGCGATCCCTAATTTTGGCAGCATCTTCAAACCTCAATTCCTGGGAAGCCTTCTCCATCTCCAGGTAAAGTTGCTCCACCAACTCCTCCCTTTCACCCGCTAGGAAAAGGAGAAGCTGCTCCACGCGATTCAAATACTCCTCTCGGCTAATCTTTCCCACGCATGGAGCTAAACAATTATTAATGTGGTACTCAAGACACGGCCGCCTCATTCTACCCATCTGCACAGCACTCTCAGAACCACAAATGCCAAACAGGCGCCGAATATACTTCAAATTCTCCTTAACCTTCTTAAAACGAGTATAGGGGCCAAAGTACTTTGCACCGTCATCCGCAAGTTCACGGGTAGTCAAAACCCTGGGAATCTCCTCATTCACAGTTACCTTAATATAGGGAAACTTTTTGGAATCCTTCCAAGCCACATTATACCTAGGCTGATACTTCTTAATCAAGTCACACTCCAAAATCATAGCCTCAGTCTCATCACCAGTAACAATGTACTCTAAACTGGCAACATTGTTCACCAAGGCATCCTTAGCATCAGTTTTCCTCGAAGCCCCAAAATAGCTTCTGACACGGCTCCTGAGGTTACGAGCCTTACCCACATAGATAACCCTCCCATCAGCATCTCTCATAATATAAACTCCGGGCTCCTCAGGAGCTTCCCTAACACGCTGCTCCACCAACCTCCACCTCCAAAACCCTCTTCAAAGCTTGACCCGTATAGGATGAGGGTACCTTCACTACTTCCTCTGGTGTTCCCTCGCAAACAATCTCACCCCCACGGTCTCCACCCTCGGGGCCCAAATCAATGATGTAGTCCGCCACCTTAATCACGTCCAAGTTATGCTCAATCACAATTACAGTGTTACCCGCATCAACCAACCGGTTTAAAACATCCAGAAGCTGCTGAATATCTGCAAAGTGCAATCCCGTTGTGGGTTCATCAAGTATGTAAAGTGTTTTTCCTGTGCTGTGTCTGCTTAGTTCTTTGGAGAGTTTTACTCTTTGGGCTTCTCCGCCTGATAGGGTGGTTGCGGGTTGTCCTAGTTGGATGTAGCCGAGTCCCACGTCTTTTAGGGTTTGGAGTTTTTTCTTGATTTTTGGTATGTTTTCGAAGAATTCTAGTGCTTCGTCTACGGTCATTTCTAGTACTTCGTGTATGTTTTTGCCTTTGTACTTTATTTCTAGGGTTTCTCTGTTGAATCTCTTTCCTTTGCAGTTTTCACATTTGATGTATACGTCGGGGAGGAATTGCATTTCTATTTTTATGGTTCCGTTTCCTTGGCAGGCTTCGCATCTTCCACCTCTAACGTTGAAGCTGAATCTTCCTGGTCGATAGCCTCTCATTCTGGCTTCGGGAACTTTGGAGAAGACTTCTCTTATTTCTGTGAAGACTGTGGTGTAGGTTGCGGGGTTGGAGCGTGGCGTTCTTCCTATGGGTGACTGGTCAATCATGATTACTTTGTCTATGTTTTCCAGCCCCTCTATTCTATCGTATTTTCCAGGCTTTTCCAGTGAGTGGTAAAATTTCTGTGCTAGGGCTTTGTAGAGGGTTTCGTAGATTAGGCTGCTTTTACCGGAGCCTGAGACTCCCGTTATGCAGATGAACATTCCTAGGGGGAATTTTACGTCGATGTTCTTAAGATTGTTCTGTTGGGCTCCTCTGAGAATCAGGTATTTGCCGTTGCCTTTGCGTCTCTTGGGTGGGACTGGTATTTTTATGTCTCCGGCGAGGTATTTTCCGGTTAAAGAGTTCTTGTTGGCCATTATTTCTTCGGGGGTTCCAGCGGCTACAACCCAGCCCCCATTTCTTCCAGCACCTGGGCCCAAGTCTATGATGTAGTCTGCGGATCTTATGGTGTCTTCGTCGTGTTCCACCACAATGATGGTGTTTCCCAAATCTCTTAGTTCTTTTAGGGTTTCAATTAGTCTTTTCTTATCCCTGTAGTGGAGCCCAATTGAGGGTTCGTCTAGTATGTATATTACTCCGACGAGGCTGCTTCCTATTTGGGTTGCGAGTCTTATTCTTTGGGCTTCTCCTCCGCTTAGGGTTCCCGCGGCTCTGTCCATTGTGATGTATTCTAGTCCCACGTTTTTTAGGAATTTTAGTCTCGACTTTATTTCTTTGAGTACTTTTTCCGCTATTACTTTTTCCCTCTCTCCGAGCTGCAGTTGGTCAAAGAATTTTTGGGCTTGTTCCACAGACATTTTTGTGACTTGGGCGATGTTGAGACCTCCTACGGTTACTGCTAGGCTTTGGGGTTTTAGTCTGTCTCCTTTGCAGTGGGGGCAGGGGCTCATGTCCATATATTTTTCCATTTCTTCTTGGATGTATTCAGATTTTGTTTCGCGGTATCTGCGTTCCAAGTTATTTATGACTCCCTCAAAGCTTCCTTCATATTCTAGGTAGACTCCCCTGTCCTCGTTTTGGTAGACCATTTTGACTGGTTCGTGGGTTCCGTAGAGGATTACGTCGAGTTGCTCTTTTGTTAAGTTCTTTATTGGTGTGTAGATGCTGAATCCATACTGTTCCGCCACTGATTCCAGTTTTTTTAGGTACCAGCTTCCTATGGGGTTGTGCCAGGGGGCTATTGCTCCTTCTGCTAGGGATAGTTCTTTGTTTGGGATTACTAGGTCGGGGTCGATTCTTCTAGTCGTTCCCAGGCCGCCGCAGTAAGTGCATGCTCCCTGAGGATTGTTGAATGAGAACATTTGGGGTGTGAGTTCTTCGAATCCTGTCCCGCACTCCTCGCAGGCTAAGCGTCTGCTGTAAACGTTTTCCTTCTCCTCATTTATTAGAATCTTTACTACGTCTCCGAATTTGAGGCAGGTTTCAACGGAGTCACTGAGTGTTTTTTGGATGTTTGGCTCTATGACCAGTCGGTCCACTACTAGGTCTATGTTGTGTTTCTTGTTTTTATCGAGGATGATTTCTTCCTCAAGATCTCTTATTTCTCCGTCAATTCTGACGCGGGCGAAGCCTTCGTTTTTGAGGTTTTCCAGAACTTTACGATACTCTCCTTTTCTTCCCTTGACTATGGGTGCCAATACTTGTATTCTGGTTCCTTCTGGGAGGCTCATTATTCGATCCACTATTTGCTCAGTGGTGAGTTGTGTGATTTCTTTTCCACATTTCCAGCAGTGAGGGATTCCCACTCTGGCGTAGAGTAGCCTGAGATAATCGTAGATTTCGGTTATTGTTCCCACTGTGGATCTGGGGTTTCTACTGGGGGGTTTTTGCTCTATGGATATTGCGGGAGACAGTCCCTCTATGTATTCCACGCTGGGTTTCTCCATCATTTCCAAGAATTGGCGGGCGTAGGAGGATAGAGATTCAATGTATCTTCTTTGCCCCTCCGCATATACCGTGTCGAATGCCAATGAAGATTTTCCCGAACCACTGAGTCCAGTTATCACCACTAGTTTGTCTCGGGGGATTTCTACATCTATATTTTTGAGGTTGTGTTCCGACGCTCCTTTAACAATTATTTTGTCTTTAGCCATGTTCTAACTCCCCTCCAGCGCGGATTTGAGTTGGAATAGTTTGTCGCGGATGGCCGCGGCTCTCTCAAACTCTAGGGCGGCCGCTGCGGCTCTCATCTCCCTCTCTAAATCCTTTATCACAAGTGGTAACTCTTCTCTAGATATTTTTTCAACTTCTATTTCTTCATGTCTTCTTCCCGTCATGTCCCTTATGGCTTTCACTATAGTTTGGGGGGTTATTCCATGCTCCTCGTTATACTTCATCTGTTTGCTTCGTCTGCGATTGGTCTCATCTATGGCTCTTCTCATTGCTTCGGTTACGGTATCCGCATACATTATTACAGTGCCGTTAACGTTCCTTGCGGCTCTACCAATTGTTTGAATTAGCGCCTGTTCCGATCTGAGGAAGCCCTCCTTATCCGCGTCCAATATGGCTACCAGAGAAACTTCGGGAAGATCTAACCCCTCCCTCAAAAGGTTTATGCCTATGAGGACATCGAATTTTCCTAGGCGCAAATCCCTCACTATGTCCACTCGGTCAAGCGTTTCAATTTCTGAGTGTAAGTATCTTACTCTGACGCCTAAATTCTCATAATACTCAGTTAGGTCTTCAGCCATCCTCTTGGTTAGAGTGGTAACCAGAACCCTCTCATTGCGCTCCACCCGTTTTCTAATTTCGCCCAGAAGATCGTCAATTTGTCCCTCTACTGGTCGAACCTCCACGGTGGGATCCATGAGGCCTGTGGGGCGAATGATTTGTTCCACCAGTTGCTCGTTTTTCCCCAACTCGTAGGGGCCCGGGGTGGCTGAAACATATATGGCTTGGTTTACCAGGCTTTCAAACTCTTCAAATTTGAGGGGCCTGTTATCGAAGGCTGAGGGAAGTCGGAATCCATACTCCACCAGTGCTTCTTTTCGGGATCTGTCTCCCTCATACATTCCTCTAATTTGGGGTATGGTTACGTGAGACTCGTCAATGAAAAGCAAGTAATCTTTGGGAAAATAGTCAATGAGTGTAAACGGTCTCTCGCCGGGTTTTCTGCCGTCCAGGTGCCTTGAATAATTCTCTATACCTGGACAGTAGCCCATTTCTTGGAGCATTTCCAAGTCGAACCGGGTTCTCTGCTCCAGCCTCTGAGCCTCAAGAAGCTTATTCTTTGACCTTAGCTCTTTTAGCCTCTCTTTTAGTTCCTCCTCGATGCTTTCTATGGCCTTTGATAGGTTCACGCTGGGTATGACGTAGTGTTTGGCTGGCAGGATGTAAACTCTGCTTTTCTCCGTCTTGGTTTTGCGGGTCACAGGGTCGAGTTCCCTGATTCTCTCTATGCGGTTTCCGAAAAGCTCCACTCTGATTAGGGTTTCCTCATAGGAGGGATAAATCTCAATAACGTCCCCCCGAACCCTGAATTTTCCCCTCTCCAGGTTTAAATCATTGCGCTCGTACTGTATGTCAACTAATTCTCTGAGGATTTCCTCCCTACTCTTTGTTTGTCCAGTTTCTAGGAAGAACCCCATACTTCTATAATAGTCGGGTGAGCCCAAACTGTAAATGCAGGAAACACTGGCCACCACTATTGTGTCCCTGCGTTCAACCAAGGCCCTAGTGGCTGCGTTGCGCATCCTGTCTATTTCCTCGTTGATGGAGGTTTCCTTAGCTATGTAGAGGTCTAATTGTGGAACATAGGCTTCAGGCTGATAATAATCATAATAGCTGACAAAATACTCCACAGCATTTTCCGGAAAGAATTCCTTAAACTCACTATACAATTGAGCCGCCAACGTTTTATTATGCGATATGACCAGTGTAGGCTTCTGCACCTGCTCTATGACGTTTGCCATGGTGAAAGTTTTTCCAGAGCCGGTGACGCCCAGCAGAGTTTGGTGACGCAAATTATTCTCTAAGCCTTCCACCAACTTACTTATAGCCTCAGGCTGATCTCCTCGCGGAGTGTACTCTGACACTAGCTTGAATTTGGGCATCTTCCTAAAGCTCCTTCCAAAGTCAATTCAAACAGTAAGAGTTGAAACAAATAAATATTAGGATTTGAATCAAAAACTATTAATTGAAAAATCCAGAAATAAAAAACACCAGAAAACTAATGAATTAATTTCCTTACAAAAGTGAATTGATGTAGAATACACCGGCTTGTCTCAAAAAGAGAGACAGCTATGATAATCCCTTCGATATTCATCACTTTCTTGGGAAATACAACGCTAACGACCCAACAAATCACATTGCCCAAAAAGGGGATACGAAGACTAAAATGGCCCCTTTAAGCTATAAAAAGGATGTGAGGGATCAAATTAATGGGTGCAAAAAAGGATATTAAGGGTTTAATAAAGGCCCTGAAAGGCAGCAAAGAGGCAGAGGTGCGGGCAAATGCGGCAGAGGCGCTGGGAAAGCTGGGTGACAGGAAGGCGGTGAAAACTCTAATTCAAGCACTTCACGATGAGGATAGCTATGTACGATTAAGATCAGCGTTAGCTCTGGGAGCACTAAAAGACAATACTGCGGTAGATCCGCTTATTCAAGCGCTCCATGACAGTGATCCCTATGTCAGAGGCGGAGCGGCGTGGGCTCTGGGAGAAATTAGAGATAGGAGAGCGGTGGATCCCCTAATTAAAAACCTGAAGGACGAAAACAGTCACGTGCGATTATTAACGGCAACAGCTCTAGGATTAATCGGGGATCATAGGGCCATAGAACCACTAAGAGAGGCTATGAGGGACAAAAATCTCAACGTCAGAGAAGCGGCATATGAAGCCTTAAAGGGGATAGCGGATAGGATTAATGTTGAAAAATAAAAGTGGTGTCCTCTTGAAGGTATCTTCCCTCTGTTAATAAGTTTTTTTAACTCCGAAACAGATAGAATCAGTAAAAAATATTTCTTGCATTGTGTGAGAAGGAGCATGAGAAATTGAGTTACGAGTCTCTGAAGGACATAAAACTGGTAAAAACTTCTTTTAAGAATCAGACCGCAATACTAACCCTCAACAAGCCCCCAGTGAACGCCCTCTTCATCGACCTTTACAATGATATAAGCAGGGCACTGGACATCCTTGAAGGTATGAGCGAGGTAAGAGCAATTATATTAACTGGAAGTGATAGAGTTTTCAGCGCCGGAATGGATCTTAAAGCGGTTGGAAAAGCTTCACCTGAGGAAATGCTGGAACTCATGGAGATAGGTTACAACTTTTTCCAGAGGATGGAGAGGTATCCTAAACCCACCATCGCCGCTGTAAAGGGTTTTGCCTTGGGCGGTGGCTTAGCACTAGCCATTGTATGTGATTTCAGAATAGCGGGAGAAAACGCCACTTTTGGTTTGCCTGAAAGCCGATTGGGCTTCCCCCTACTTTGGGGTGTCACAAACCTGTTTTTGAGGACGGTGAGCAGGGGGCCAGGACTAGACCTCCTTTTAACCGGCAGAAACATAACAGCCAGGGAAGCACTCCAATACAATCTGGTAAAAAGCGTAGTTCCAGATGACAAAGTTCTAGAGGAAGCGTTAAACCTCGCAGACCAAATAAACCAAAACCTACCCCCATTCGCAGCCAAAGCCATCAAATCAGTACTATACGAAGCATCAAGGGAAACCTCCCCCCGAAAAGTATTCGACATAGAAAATAGACACGTATGGGAAATACTCAACAAAATAAATCTTAAAGCATGGCTAAGGGAATACCTAGAGAAAAAATAAAACGTCTAGAAAAGGAGGGGGAGAGAATTTAATCTCTCCCACGTGACCCCCTAGTCCTACTTATTCCAATACACCACAATGCCCCAGCCAAAAATATACTATTGTCAACATTCAGAATATTCTTCCCCGTATAATATAAATCTTTTCAAAATAAATGGCCGGCGTTATATTCCGCAAACTGAATTTTTAGTGTTTTTGGGGGAGAAATTTATGCTTTAAAAGTTCTTGGAAAAGGGGCTTTTCTATAGAGTTTCTCATTAATTTTTTCCTAAACCTATCCTTAACCGGGGTTATTTAAGGCTTCTTTCACCAAAAAAGGCGGAAAAAACCATGTTCCCTGAAAACGAAAAGGAAAAAATTAATTGGAAAGTCTATAGTTTATTTCCCGAAAATAAGCCTTCAAAAAAAGGAGACTGGACAACTGGCTTCCCCACAAAAAATAATGGCACCACACCAGAACTTCACCAAGGGAGTGCATAGAGCCTAAAGGCCCTGTCATGCAATCAATTTTTTTACATTTTATATATCAAGCCAGAAGCTATCAGCCAGACACCCTCCCAAAACATGAATTGCAAAAGAAACCTTTCACATCCAGCCTTCCAAAAACCGTGAAAATGTTTCCATAACAAAAAAATAAAGAATGGTGGAGAGATGGTATTATTTTCCCACCCTTTACCATGAGACTGAGTCTATGCGGAAGTAGACTGTGTAGCGGCAGTCACCGAGGTCAACGCGGTAGCCTCCCCAGTACCATCCTTGATTAATGTATTGGTGCCATTGGGACGGTGACCAGTACCACTGCCAGGTCGGGTATTGGTCATCCCCATCAATGTCGTCGTACTCCCATGCTTCGATGCGAACCTTAGCGTCTCGGTCGTAGCTGATAAGCGCGTAGAAGTACTTGTTCCAGTCAAGTGGACCAGCTCCGTCTCGTGACCACCATCCTTCGGGACAGAGACCTATCTTTCCGCTACCAGGGTAGCCCTCCTCAGTGGGGTAAACTCCGTCGCCGCTGAATGATTTTATGTATTCTTCACCTGCCCCCTTTGGCCACGGGTCATAGTCATTGTCGTAGTAGATTTCATCCACAAATACGGTTAACTTGTATACTCCACCTGCCGCTGACCAGGTTGCTGAACCAACTTCACCGGCGATGACAGATGTATACTGTGAGTGGAGGAGGTCGTCAGGTGACACTCCCACGTCGAATGGAGAGGTTTCACTATCTAAGTCGATGCCCAGAACGTGTTTGTATGCACCCCACGCTGCTTCTGAGCAGTAGTAGCCAGAGACTCCAGAGAGTGGGTTAGATTCGCTGGCCAGTTCCTGTTGGTAGAGCCAACCCCAATCGTAGGGCGGGCCAACGGGGTAGCCATCGGTGCCACCTGTGAGTTGGGACTTCAAAAAGTTCACAATGGCCTGTCGT
Organism: Candidatus Jordarchaeia archaeon; assembly: GCA_029856435.1. Lineage (GTDB taxonomy): Archaea > Asgardarchaeota > Jordiarchaeia > Jordiarchaeales > Jordiarchaeaceae > Jordiarchaeum. The sequence continues at coordinate 250 of JAHQXB010000047.1, read as the reverse complement.
TCAGATGCTGTGAGGGGTACACCTCCAGGTTTGAGAACCCTCAAAACGAGGGCATCGTCGGCATGGGCGTTGACTGCTACTTCCCATGTGTCATATCCTAGGCCGTTGCCCTGCTCACTGCTCTTGGTTGAGTGGATGACGTAGTGGGTGCCGACGGGCATCCACTGTTTGTGGGTGCGGTCCCAGATTTGTTCTCCTGGTTGGACTTGGCCACAGTAGATGACGGTGTGTTGGAACTGGCCTGGGATTA
>JAHQXB010000061.1 GCA_029856435.1 Candidatus Jordarchaeia archaeon | reverse complement strand
GGCAAATGTCGCCATGACTGGTTCATTAGTTTAAAGTCTTAATCCTTACAAAACCTCTGGCAAAAAGCCCCCACTCAAGATGTGGACTGTCAACAAACACAATTTTTATCTACACTTCGCAAGAAGACACCTTCCGAAAGGGAGGGGATGAATTCGGTTAAACTTAAATAACTCTTACAATCTAAAAAGTTTTTGGAATGTTCCCTTGCAGAAAATACGACAGAGACCTGAATGCGTGTGTAAAAATATAGCCCATAGGGTAACGAGCTCTATGGGATGGGGGGCCCTGAGCCCCCCGAACCAGCAGATGAGGAGATGGGCGTAAAGCCTACTCTAAACGCTGGAAGCCCCGTCCGTTAGGGCGGGGTAGTTCACATCAATAACTCTTCCTATACTATCATCCAAAAAAGGAGGATTCACATGTCTAAAAAGAAGGAAATCATCTGGATGAGTGCCATAGAACTCGCCAAATCCATAAAGAAGGGAGAGCTTTCACCAGTTGAGGTTGTAGACGCTTTCTATAATCGTATCAAAAAGATTAATCCAGAAATTAACGCCTTTGTCACCCTAACCGAGGAAAGTGCCCGGAAGGAGGCTGAGGCCGCAGAGAAGGCGGTAAAGAGCCGCAAGAAGCTGGGGCCACTTCACGGTGTACCGGTAGCCATAAAGGACAACATTCCAGTTAAGGGTGTCCGCACCACATACGGCTCCAAACTCTACGAGAATTATGTTCCGCAGGAAGACATGGTTTTGGTGGAGCGGCTAAAAAACGCTGGGGCAATAATCCTAGGCAAAACTAATCTTCCAGAGTTCGGCTTAATTCCCATCACGGACAACCCCCTTTTTGGAGCGTCCAAGAATCCCTGGGATAGAACAAAGACCACAGGCGGCTCCAGTGGCGGCTCCGCAGCTGCTGTGGCCACGGGTATGTGTCCCATTGCGGTGGGCAACGATGGAGGGGGAAGCATAAGGGTTCCCTGTAGCCTCTGCGGCGTTTTCGGCTTGAAGCCTTCCCTTGGCCGCATTCCGCGTTGGCCGGCTCTACCAGGCTGGGAAACAATGGCATCAGAAGGACCTATTACCCGAAATGTGGCTGACGCCGCCCTAATGATGGATGTTATGGCTGGCCCCGACAATAGGGATTATCTCTCACTGCCCCCACCTGGTGTGAGCTACTTGGAAAACTTGGAGAAAGGCGTCAAGAAAAAGAAGTTCGCCTACAGCCCTGACCTAGGATATGCCGTGGTTGACCCAGAAGTTCTAGAGATTACTAGAAAGGCGGCTTTCGATTTTGCTGATGCCGGCTATGGTGTGGAGGAGGTTAAGCTGGACTTTCCCAACATGGAAGGAGACTTAGTGAATCAGGTAGTTGCAGAAACAGTTGCAGCCTACGGAGATCGTTTAGAGGAGTGGAAGAATGTATGCTATAAGCCGTACCTTGACTTTCTCTGGCTGGCTGACGCTTTGAAGGCTGTCGACTACGTTAAGACACAGTATCGCAGGAAAGAGCTCTGGGAAAAGGTCAGGAGAGTTTTTGAAAAATATGACTTCCTTTTGACTCCCGCAACCGCTGTTCCGGCCTTTAATCTAGAGTTGGGGATGGGGCCCTCCCAAATTGCGGGAAAACCTGTGGGCGCAGTGAGCTGGATTGCTTTTACCTATCCCTTTAACTTTACAGGTCAACCTGCAGCCTCGGTTCCCTGCGGTTTCACTAAGGACAAGCTTCCAGTGGGTCTCCAAATTGTGGGCAACCGCTTTGATGAACTAGGAGTGCTTCAAGCATCCAGAGCTTTTGAAAAGGTTTTGCCCTGGCAGGACAAGAAACCACCAATTTAAGGTACAAAGAAGCAAAAAGTTGATTCAAACCCATCCAACATTTCCCCTTCTTCTTTTCTCTCCCTTTTTTTGGGTATGGTTTGTCGCTTTTTGGCGCTAAATTTGGTTTGTTTTGCAAAAGCTTATTTTGTAGTTGTGATGAGAGGATACTAATACTTGTTGGAGAGAGGTGAACATTTTGAATTTAGCATCCGACGTGGTTTCCAATGAGGAAATTTTGGGTTGGATAGAGAAAGTAGCTTCCTTCGGCTATCGGAGACCCGGAACCTTGGCGGACTCCAAGGCTGAAGAATATATTGCGAAGAAGTTTGAGGATTTTGGATTAAGCGATATAGAAAAGCAGCCCTACCGGATATTAAAATGGGAAGCCCGAGACTGGAGGCTCACCGTGGGCGAAAACGAAATACCCTGCTTTCACACACCGAACACCGGCTTCACAGATGAGAACGGCGTAGAGGGGGAAATGGTTTACCTGGGAGATGGAACCGCCAAGGATTTCGAAGGTAAGAATGTTGAGGGAAAAATTGTTTTGATGAATGTACGCTTTCCACTGCTTCCGGCAAGTCTCCTAGAGAAAATGGCGTTCTTTGTCTGGGACCCAAAAGAAACACTCAAAAACTTTGCCCACCCCACAGCCTGGATTTACCCCAACTGGTGGATAGCCTACTGGCACGCATGCAAACAAAAGGCAGCGGGAATAGTGGGTATTCTAGCAGACTATCCCACCAACGAAAATCGAATATACATTCCCTATTTTGGACCCCTAAACCAAGAAATGCCAGACTGGTACCTCAACCGCCTAGGGCTCCCGGGAAAGATACCCGGTTGGATACCCGGACTATGGATTGGAAGAAGAGACGGAGAGGAACTAGTGAAAAAAATACAGGATGTGAAAGGCAGCCTTAAGGCGAACTTAATCTTGACTGGAGAAGTGGAGCCAGCCACCACCCACAACATTGTCGCAGTACTGCCAGGGCAAACCAAAGATACAATAGTGGTACACTCCCACCACGATGGTCCTTGGAACAGTGCAGTGGAAGACGCTTCCGGAGTGGCCGAAGTTCTAGCCGTAGCTGAACACTTCGCCAAAACACCCTTATCAGAAAGAGAGAAAACCCTAGTTTTTCTATCTACGGGAACCCACTTTGGAGGACCCGCAAGAGGGGACAGCACCTTCATAGAAAACAATCCAGACATAGTGCGGAAACTGGTAATAGATGTGTGCATTGAGCATATTGCCCAAGACTTCGACGCAGAACAGGAAGAATGGGTGGACACCGGCCTGCCCGAGCCCCGAGGAGTTTTCACCAAGGGAGGAAACGAAGAAGCCACCAGCACCCTAGTTTACAATTTGGCTGTGGAAGCGGAGAAGTACAATCTGGAACGCCTCATAATATTGCCTGGAACCACTCCTCTGGGAGTGCCCACGGACGCCATGGCCTTCTTCAGAGCGGGATATCCCATCTACAGCTGCATCTCGGGACCAGAGTACCTTTTTGACCCCTGCGACACCTTGGATAAGGTGGCGGTAGACCAGCTGAATCCAGTGGCGGCGGCATTCATTGGAGCCATTAAAAAAATAGATAAAGTCGACCCGAGCAAAATAAGAGGACACTAAACAATTTTAAGAGATAAAAACTATCAATAAAAAACGGGTGGTGTTTCATGGTTAAAGAGGGAGAAATTGTTTGGATGGGCGCTTTGGAGCTTTCTAAAGCCATAAAGAATGGCGAATTATCACCAGTTGATGTTGTTGATGCCTTCTTTAAAAGAATCGAAAAAGTGAATCCAGAAATTAACGCCTTCGTAACACTAACAGAGGAGGATGCCCGAAAGGAAGCTGAAGCCGCAGAGAAGGCGGTAAAGAGCCGCAGGAAGCTGGGCCCCCTGCATGGTGTTCCGGTTGCCGTAAAGGATAATATGCCAGTTAAGGGTGTTCGCACCACTTGGGGTTCAAAGCTTTACGAGAACTATGTTCCCAAAGAGGACTATGTTCTCGTGGAGAGGCTGAGGAGTTCCGGTGCTATAATAATGGGTAAGACTAATCTTCCCGAGTTCGGGTTAATTGGTATTACGGACAATCCTGTTTTTGGAGTTACCAGAAATCCTTGGGATAAAACTAGGACTTGTGGGGGTTCAAGTGGGGGTTCCGCGGCTGCGGTGGCTGCAGGTTTGTGTCCCATCGCAGTGGGAAATGATTGGGGAGGTTCTTTAAGGACTCCGGCTAGTTTTTGCGGTATTTTCGGCTTTAAACCCCACTTGGGGCGTATTCCGCGTTGGCCTCAGCTCTCTGGATTTGAGACATTGGCCGTGGAAGGCCCCATTACCCGGACGGTTGAGGACGCCGCCTTAATGATGGACGTTATGGCGGGACCTGACAGTAGGGACTATCTCTCGCTTCCACCGCCGGGTGTGAGTTACCTTGGAAACCTGGAGAGAGGCATTAAGGGGAAGAAGTTTGCTTTCAGTCCTGATTTGGGTTACGCGATAGTTGAGCCAGAGGTTGAGGAGATTGTGAGAAGGGCGGCTTTTTCCTTTAGGGATATGGGCTGCGTTGTGGAGGAGGTAAAGCTGAATTTCATAGATATGGGGGCGGATTTTGTCAGTGTGGAGATTTCAAATATGGTTGCGGCGGTGGGAGATCGTATGGAAGAATGGAAGAAGGTGTGTTATAAGCCATACCTTGACTTTCTCTGGCTGGCGGATCACATAAAGGCCACGGACTATTGTAAGATTGAGTACCGGCGTAAGGAACTGTGGGATCAGCTCAGAAGGGTTTTTGAGAAGTACGATTTTCTTCTGACTCCAACAAATGCTGTTCCCCCATTCAAGATAGACGTAGGGTTGGGACCCAATGAGATTGCGGGAAAGCCTGTGGGGCCTACGGGTTGGACAGCGTTTACCTACCCCTTTAACTTCACCTATGTACCTGCGGCCTCTGTTCCATGCGGCTATACTAGGGAAGGTCTGCCTGTGGGTCTACAGATTGTGGGTAACCGGTTCGACGAGTTGGGTGTGCTTCGTGCTTCCCGAGCCTTTGAGAAGAATTTTCCTTGGAGGGACAAAAAGCCGCCAATTTAAAAAGACCCAACTTGGGTAAAGCCGGTTCCGTCTCTCTTTCTTATTTTTTTGGGTATGTTGATTATTTTTTTCTGGTTAGAAGAGTTGAGCTAGATGGGTGTTCGTGCCCACTGCTTACATTTTTATAATTCGGGCTTGTGGGCGTGGATGGTTGAGGGTTTTTGGCCTGTTTATTTGTTTTTGTGCTTGAAAAATGGTTAGTTTTTCTTTTTTGTTATGGGGATATTTTTGGTTTTTGTTTTAATATGCGAGGTTTGTGATGTTTTTTATTACCTTTTTTCCACATTTTTTTGTTTTTCGGAATGTTTTTTTGAAAATTGTGTTTTTTATGGTCGAGTTTAATCCGTTTTTAATTAGTGTTTTCTATTGTATCCTTCTAATTCTTTATTTTGTAAGGGTTTACTTTTCACTATTTTTGAATTTTTATACCCTAAAACATGACCTTTACTTTATAAGTAGGAAAAGTGGGCAATAATACAGTAAAGGTTGGAGGTAGATGCAAAAATGTTGTTTGCAAAAGAAAAAATAGCCGCGCTTGAGCTGGCAGAGCTCGTAAGCGGAGTAAAACCAGATGTTAGAGGACAATTGGTAGAAGATCTAATAAGTATGGTTCTGGAGACTGAGAACTCCATGCCCACCGAGTATGCCAAGGGAGTCCTGCACCTGTGGAGACGCGGAAAACTGGAGACCAATAACGGTTTGAGAGCTCTATTCAAAGCAGCATTGAGCGTGGAGCCCGAAAAAACCGCTGAAATATGCCTGAAGTACGGATGCAAAGAAGTCGCAGAATTCATAACTGGCTAAAAAAAGGGTCTCCCCGAAAATTTTTGAAACCATGCCTTGAAATCATTTTTTTGACAATCTCTTTTTAATTTATTCTTCCACCTACCCGTCTTTTTGAGCTTTTGCAGTCTTCTTGGAGCTTTCAAGATTCTACAATAGGTTTCCTTCCCCCTTGTGGAGCATTATTCCTAGGAAAGGTTAATAGTTTAGGAAGGAAATATTTTATCCATTGGTTTTCTTGAAAAGGGTGATCTTATGGCAAGTGAGAAGTCGGGTTTGCCTAGAGGTTTGCCGCTAACATTTATTGGCGGCGTTCTCCTGTTGGCTATGTTGATAGTTTCTGCAGTGAGTATTTTTGGGTCGGTTATACTTTACACCAGTTTTCCCCTTAAGCCTTATCCTGTTCACTTTTTGGGAATTAAACTGTTACCTAATTTGTGGATACCAGTCCCCAACTTTGGTTATGGGGTGTTTACCAATTTTATAAGTGATTTGGGTGTGGGGCCTTCCTCATTCATATTTAACACTGGCATGATTGTTGCAGGCGTCCTCACTGTGCTAATGTTTCCCACCCTGCTTAGGCCACTGGGAAATACGGGAAAAGCGAAGGTAGGTGTCGCGTTTGGAATTATTGCGGGGGTAGGGTTGGCTGGTGTCGGGGCCTTTCCAGAAAATACAGGATTTTACCATGTGTTGTTTGCTTCCATGTTCTTTATTTCGATTTTTATTGCGGCGGGGTTTCTCAGCTATGTCAACGAGTCAACCTCGTTCTTTTCAAAAACTGTTCAAAGATTGGGCTACTTCGTATTTCCTGCGGGTCTTGTTTGCACTGGTCTTATTCTAATTTTCGGGCCTCCTCCAGAATGGGTTCTGCTCTTCTTATTATTAATTTGGGCTCTACCACTAAGCATAGAAATGTTGGCTAAAGGGAATCGTCTCTAATAGTCTAAGCTTTCCCAAGACTTGAACTTCCTCCCTAACCCCTCTTTTTCATAGAAAAGAATATAACTGGTTTAGTAGTGAATATTTGAGAAGTAAGATTCTCGTGGTGTGGTGATCTCTGTGACGAATAAAAAATCTGGTTTAGGGAAAAAGTTATCTTTGACTTTTGTAGGCGGTGTTGTTGCCTTCTTGGGCATAACTATTGCGGCTGTTTGCATTTTGGGTGCAGTGTTCCTTTATGTCAGTGCCTCTCCGGTTATGCCTTACTCAGTTAAGATATTCATCTTTAGGACTTGGGTTCCCGTTCCCAATTTTGGATACTCCTGGACTCGCCAGGCTATAAGCGACCTGGGCGTGGGCCCCACTTCGTTCATGTTCAACGTAGGTCTAATTATTACTGGCATACTGTATCTTCCGTTCCTTCCGACGATTCTCAAGCCTTTGGAATACACCAGAACTGCCAAGATTGGAGTGATAACAGGTTGGGTTGCGTGCGCCTCCCTCATTGGCATAGGTGTTTTTTCAGAGGTGGCATCATTCTACCATAATCTATTCTCTATATTGTTCTGGATGCTCATCGCATTAACAGCCGGTATCCTAAGTTTGGCTATGCGTTCATCATCGTTCTTCTCAAAAACAATGCAGCGTATCGGATACTTCGAATGGGCAGCGGGCTGGGCACTGGGAATCCTCACCCTACTCTACGGTGCTATTCCCGAATGGCTCATGCTCCTCACACTAACCATCTGGATTTATGCTCTGAGCATAGAAATGGTGATTAAAGGAAGAAAAGTCCAGTAAAATAACTAAAATCTGGTTCCAATTCCTTGTCAGCCTATAAACAGTAAAGCAACCCCAAAAAGGTACTCAAGCATTCCAACATACTTTTTCTAACAAATAAAAGTTTATCAGTTTTTGGGAAACTACCAGTCTAGCTCATTTACAAGATTTGTAGGAACCCACCTCCCGTGGATAGATGGTGTTTTTTTAAAGAATTTGAATTGTTTGAAAGGCGAAAAAGATTCTGAGCTAAACCTATTCCTGTTTATATTTTTCCATCAACCATCTTTAGTTGAGGTATCTTAAAAATTGCAGTGGCTTTACGCGAAAAGATTGTCCAGAAGCATCATGACTAAGAAGCCTATGATGACTCCTACGGTGGCTTCTCTCTCGAATCCTCTTGAATGGCTCACTGGTATCATCTCGTCACTTACTACCCATATCATGGCTCCCGCCGCAAAGGCGAGTGCGAAGGGCAAAAACTGGTGTGCTATGCTCACAATAGTGATACCGGTTACTCCTCCCACTGGCTCCACAAGGCCGGACATTGTTGCGTACCCCGCAGCTTTCCACCTGCTATACTCTTCGCGCAGTAGTGGTAGAGCAACAGCTAAACCTTCGGGCATGTTTTGAAGTCCAATTGCTGTGGCTAGTGCCAGGCCTGCGCTTATGTCTCCAGCTCCAAAACCCACGCCCACCGAAAGCCCTTCCGGAAAGTTGTGGATGGTTATGGCAAGGATGAGCAGCCACACCCGCCCAAGTTTTGGAGTTGACTCCGTAGATTTTATTAAACCATGCATATGTGGAACCAGACGATCCACAACTAGGATGAAAACTACTCCGCACCCGATTCCCCCAATGGCCATCCAGATTCCTCCACTGTCAATAGCAGGCAGTATAAGGCTGAAAAATGAAGCAGCCAACATTACCCCTGCTGCAAAGCCCAGCATTGTGTCTAATATCCTTAGAGAAACTGTTCTGACAAATAGAACGGGTATGCATCCAAAACCGGTTGCGAGACCCGCAATAAGACTTGCCGAGGAGCCCCATAATATTAAATTCTGGCTAAACTGGTGCTCATAAAAAAACCAAAACACAAATAGCCAATACATTTTATCAGTAACGCAAGTTCGGTTCCATAATAGTATAAAAAATGAAATGGGGGGTAGAATATAAAGCTGCTGTTTTAACCTATATGTCTGAATTTTTGGGTGTATGGTCCCTCTCCGGGCATTCTTCTTCTGAAGTGTCCAGAGGGTTTTCCAGTTAATAGCTCTTCGAACCAGGCTTCATGCTCTATTTCTTCGTGTAGAATGGCTAGTGATACATCATATGTTCTATGGTCTTTTCCAAATGTGTAGTTGCATATTTCGGTGTAGACTCTTATGGCGCATCTCTCAGCTTCAACTAAGACATTTAATAGGTTTTTGATGGTTTCTTCCTTTGGCAGATAAGCATCTTTGCAGGCCGCCATACCGGCGAATTCCTTTATGTCTCTGGGGAGGTCTCCTCCCAGCTCTAGGATTCTGGGTACCAGTGTTTCGAAGTGGAGTTTATCCTCCAGTCTTGCGTCTTCAATTATTTCCTTTATGGATTCTCCCTCGATTCCTGTGGCGTGGGCCCTTAGCAGAGTGTAGTAATAGTATGTGGTGAATTCTGCGGCTGCTGCTTTAACCAGCATGTTTAGTAGTTTGTCGACGTCTATTCCTGCCTTTTCGACAACTTCCCTTCCTACTTTTCCCAATTTATTTCACCTTAGTTCTAAAAAGAACTAAGTTCTATTTAAAACTATTTATTTTAAAATAAGTTTTTATCCCGCCCCCCAATATATAACATGGGAAAGTGGCGCTCATGGAAGAACAATTAAAGAAGCACGGAATGAAAATCACCCCCCAAAGGCGGGAATTAATCAAAATACTTGGAGAGTTAGGGAAGGACCACCCCTCATTCAACCAAATTTTTAACGCTATTCGGCGCACCTATCCCAACATAAGCCGTTCCACCGTGTTCAACAACCTGAAAATCATGGTTGAACTAAAACTATTAAAAATTTTCAACTATGAGAGAGAAACCCGCTATGAAACAAACCCAGAACTACACATCAACATAGCGGAGCCAGACGGAACAATTAGGGATATCAGCAACAATGAAATAAAGATGCACCTGGAAGAGATAGTAAAAATAATCAGTAAAGGGAGAAAAAGCATCGAAAGTCTAATTATTATTATAAAGTAATCTCTTGAAAAGTAGAATAAACGCGTAGAATTAAAAAAAGAAATGGAAGAAAAATGGGAAACAGTTTTTCACAGTTTTAGTATTCTCTTCGCATTCTCGCTCAGAATTTTGTTGATTTCTTCCTGTGTGAATTTTAAGCCGTATTCTTTTGCTTTTTCTGGAATACTTTTTACCCAGTTGACCCAGGCATCATCACCCATAACTGTCAAGAGGTAGGGCCAGTCGGTGCCAAACATTATCCTATCCTTGAGAGGAGGCCCCAGCAGAGAGGGAACGTTAAGCAGGTTTCTCAAAGTGGTTAACCAGTACTGAGGCATACCCGCAGCAGCTACCTGATGGGCAGAGATCTCAGCGTAAACGTTGGGTCGGGCAGTCATTATCTCCGCCGCTTTGAGAGTCCAATTCATTCCACCGAAGTGAACCATAACTATTTTTAGATCTGGAAAGTTTGCCGCAACACTGTCTAAATATATGGGGTCTGCGTATTTGGATTCCATTGGAGCAGAGATTACCGCTGCAGTATGTGAGTAGAGGGGCACATCGAGTTCTATACACTTCTCATAAAGTGGGAAATATTTCTGGTCATCGGGGTAGTAACCAGCTGTGGGGTGGAACTTGAGCCCCTTCATTCCCCATTCTTCCACGGCTCTTTCTAAAAGTTTAACTGCTCTCTCTCCTCTCCTCGGGTCTATGGCGCAAAGGGCGGCAAGCTTATCTGGGTACTCGTCAGCCTGCTTTGCGACCCACTCGTTCATCTCCTCCACCGACCACTCCGCCTCGCCAACAATAGACATGCCCCAGTCAACCCCCATAACTAAAGCCTTATCAATGCCTGCACCATCCATCACTCCGACGAATACTTCGGCGTTAGACTTCCAAAATTGGGGCAACATCTGCTCAACCACCATTTTTTTGGGTATGCCCAATGACTTAGCGTAATTGTCGGCTACGAAATCCCAGAACCTATCAGACCACATATTCTTGTGAGCTAGGTGCCCATGCACACTAATTACCACACCAAAAACCTCCCTGAGTTAAGAATAAAAGGGAGAAAGAGTTTTGGTTACTTCTCTTGAATGTTTTTATCCTAGTGCGTTTTTTGCCGCATCGATTATGGGTGTTGCGAACTCTTCAGCTGTTATTCCTGAGCATTCGAAGCCCGGCATCGAGAACACATTTTTAACCACTTCTTTTATTGCGGCGCTATTCATTGCCATAGTGCCCTTAAGCATTTCCGCTATTACTTGGTGACCGTGTGGTGGTCTGACCAAAAAGTCTCCAGTTATGAGCACATCGTCAATCATCCCATTGGGGTCAACTGCTACATGGGCTTGAATGAGTTTTGCTGCTTTGTATTCTCGGGAGCCAACCCTATCTTCGCTGGGTAGATTCTTCTTCCATTTTTCGCTGGAATACCTATAAACAAATTTTTCGTCCAACATGTACTTTGTTAAATTGCCAATGTCTGCTAGCTCTTCGGGCGTCCGCTCACCCGGCTCCACTTCTATTCCAAGTTTATCCTTCACTGATTCTACTAGGTACTCTATTATTTCTTCCTCATCCATCATTATTTTGCCGTCCTTCTCAATGCTGGCGGCATAATCCCTCAAATCCTTAATTATTTTGTCTTTAGCCTTTTCAGGAGGATACTTAATTACCTCCGCCATCATCTCAGCGTCAGGAGAAACCCTATTAATAAATGTGAATACCAGCGTGGTGTTGAATATTTTTGAGGTAGAATGTCCACTCAGCTTCCTCTCACCAGTTTTTATATCTCCCGGGTGTTTATACCATAATCCTTCGATTCCCGCTTTCTTGTATAATCCGAGCGTTATGTCGCCCACAATGAGTCTTGCTGCTTCCTCCATGTTATCCAGCTTATTCGTTATTACTGACCAAACCATTGACCCCGGTGATGCAAAGTATGTTCCCGCACCCTGACCTCTAAACCTTCTGCTCAGCTCCACTTTGTGCTTTTTAATTCCCTCAATGTTTACCACAGAGTCAATATCTTCATAGTAGCCCATAGCAACGCAGGGCCTATCCGCAATCCAAACAGAAACGGTGTCTGGAATTTTACCAATTATTCTATGTTTAAAAGTGGTTGCCGCAGAAGCCAAGGCTTCAGCTGCTCCTCCACGCAGAAGAGTAAAACGAGCCTTCTCCATTTCTCTCTCCCTAATATTCCTTTAATAATTATAAGGGTGGTTCGGATTTAAAAAAGATTTGGTGCAACTGTAAGCACAATTTATACAAGCATCTCCCAGTTGTGGGCGGCATTGTTTTGATAATTATTTTTTGCGACTGGAAGTGGATTTTTCCAGCCTAAAAGCCAAATTTTAAGGAACATAATTGAATCAGTTTCCACGCGACCTGAACCAGTCTATGGATAGGTAAAAGTGTAGTTAATTGTGCCACAAAAATGGAGAAAAGACTTCTCAAGCGTCCTCTTTTAATTTCTCAAAAATAGGTTTGTTTTTGAGATTAGGAAGTGGCGGTTTCTTTCTCTGAGAGACTTTTGGAGATGGTTTCAATATCTTTTTCTAGTTCCTGGATTTTCTTTCTCAGCATATTTATAGTTTCTTGGTTGTCTACAAGTTGTAGAGGTTTTGCGCAGGTTGGACATCTGAACTCTGCTTCTACGGCTTGGTCGAAGGTGAGCCTCTGACAGGTGTTCATACCGCAATGGTAGAAGGTATTGCTTTTTTCGTATTCGATTCGCTCCTCTAAACTTTTAATTGTGAGCAGGGCTTTATGCTTAAATGTTGCAAAACTGCACTTTAGGGGGAGAAGCTTCCACAGAAATATTATGTATCCAGTGTTGGGGTCTCGAACCATTCTGTAGGTCGCTATGCGTGAATCATACAGTTTATAGAGAATCTTTCTAATCTCCTTGAAAGGCATGTTTGTCTCTGCACCGATCTTCTCCTCGGTGGTTTCAAAATCTGTCGACAGCTGCTCCAGAACCGCGACAAAATTTTCGTCGAATTCGTCTCCAATAATGGTTCGGTAATCCTGTATTATCGTTTCATAGAGCATATGTGGTTGTTTGGATATTTGACCATGGTTTGAAGCTTCTACACTCATTTATAATCCCTCCTTCAAAGAAACTTGAAAACTGCTAGTCCCCTTGGAAAATTTTTAGGAAAAAGAATGATTTTAAATTTTTTGGTTAAAATAACTTTTATATACTTTTTTTCTTAAACATATACAGACACTCATCTTTAATTTATATATCATAATTTATATAACTCTTTAATAAATAAATAATAAATACTAAAAAAATAATAAATTTTTCCAAAAATCTCTAGAAAAAAATATATAGACTTTCCATTTAATTTTTCCCTTTTCGCTTCCAGAAAATATGGTTTTTTTCCGCCTCTTTTGGGAAAAGAAGCCTTAAATAACCCCATTCAAGGATAGGTTTAGGAAAAAATTAATGAGAAACTCTATAGCGTCAAAAAATACACACTTGCTGTGCAGGTTGTGGGTGATGAGAGAATTAAGGTTGAGGCATTCAAGGGACACCAAGAAGAAGTAAACTTTACAGAAAACGCTGTGTTCCATAGTAGAACCGGCCCTTATATTCCTCCACTCTTTGAAAGATTTATCACTATCATCTTGATCATTTTAAACCAGATTTCTACAAGTTCTCAGACCCTTATAGTTTTGGGTGTTTCTGGTGGAGTGGCGGCATTCATAGTGGCTCTAACTTTCCCACTGATCAAAAAAAGGCAATAAAACAAACGGATAAAAATAATCAAAATTTTCCGCATCCATCCCCCCTAAGCCTTCCCCAGAGACAAAATTAAAGTAGGCATTACCTATTGTGTGCATGTTCGGAAAGTGTTAAGTCCCCTCATAGAAGTATGCTCGCAATTGTTTCACCGTTGAAAAACGCCGAAATACGTCCAAGAGGAGGGATGTTTAAGCCTAAAAATGTATGGCGCACGATAGGTGACACTTAGTTAACAGTGCCCCCTAGAGAGCAATGGCATTAAGTTAAATTACTTTTTAGTACTTATGAGGCGGTTAGATTCACCCGATTTTACCACCTATTTTCTAGGCTCTCAACCAGAAAAAATCTTTAGACACCTTTTAGAGGCAGAATCAAACAAAACCACGCTACTCCTTCACCTTAACTTAATGACGTTAACCCTAAAAGAGGAGTATGGGCCATTTTATTTTTGTGGTACAAACCTGTGCAGTGTTACTTTCCCCTCTTTTGTCTCTATTTCGATGTATTCAAGTTTCACTGGTTGGCCGATTTTTAATTCCTGGATTGGTTTTCCTATGTAGGTTAGGATTTTGAACCCTTCTTTTAATTCCACTATTCCAATAGTTTCGTCGCGGAAGCAGATGCCTCCAGAATTTATTGTGTAGGCGTACAGTGTTCCCATCCCACTTATTTCAACCCATTCCAATTTTTTTGAGTTGCAGAAGGGGCAAAAATTCCTTGGTGGATATATATGCTTTTCACAGTTTTTGCATTTTGGCACCACAAATTTCCTGTTTTGAAGTTCTTGGAAGAATCTCTCCAACTCTCCTACCTCCTCCTTATTATCACTACCATGTTTCCGTTCATCATCCCGTGCTCCGCGTGCACCAATCCGGTTTCTGCACCTTGGACCTGCCTCCTCCCTGCCTCTCCCCTTAGTTGGATCACTATTTCGAATATTTCTGCAAGAGGCGTGACATAGGGCGGGTGCCCCAGAGAGAGTCTTCCCCCCGAAGGATTTATAGGCATATCCCCGCTAATCTTTGTGCGTCCCTCAACTACCGCCTCCGCTGCCCTGCCTCTTTCATAAAAGCCTAGTTCTTCATACACCATAAGTTCTGTGCCGCTGAATGGACCGTAAACCTCTGCTACATCCACATCCTTTAAATCAACTTTGGCCTGTTTCAAAGCTTCCCGAGTAGCTCTCCTCAAAGAAGGAATTTCAGTGACTGACTGATAAACTGGGAAAAAGCTTGTGGGATCATGTGCCTCCCCTATTCCCGCTATGTAACAATCGTCCTTCCCCAAATCTTTAGCAGTATTCTGGTCTGCAATGATTATCGCCGCTCCCCCCTCAGATACAGGACAACAGTCGAGAAGGTTTAGTGGGGGACACACAGATTTAGAATTGAGCACATCCTCAACAGTTATGCGTTCCCGGAACTGAGCCCGCGGATTCAAAACAGCGTTCTCCCTCAAGACAACTGGTAAGTGAGCCACGTCTTCCCTTTTAACACCATATTCATACATATACCTCTGAGTGGCCATAGCATAATACGGAGCGGCTCTGGCTACACCATACCTGCAGTCATAGGGTCCAAAGAGCCCATTAACTAAATATGTGAGGTACATGTGCCGCGAAATGTTGAAGGCCTCCCGGGTCACAAGCTTTTCCGAAGCGTAGATTAAAAGCGTTCCACATTTCTCCAGCAGTATCTCGTAGGCTCCATACTTCACGGCGGCTAAGCTACTCATCCCACCAATGTCAACAGCAACTTGTACCCTAGCACTTATGTTTAGGTATTCCCCCATTCTCTGAGGAGCAAACCGGTCAATATCTCTAGCGTCAGTAAAGTATCCCTGAGGCGTAGTTATAATCCCTTCTATGTCTTTCGGTTCCAGGTTAGCATCCTTTAGAGCATCCATTATAGCTTGCTGCGCAAGCACAGCTGAGTCCGCATACCAGCGGGATTTAATCTCAGTTAGTCCAACTCCCACAATGAATACGTTCAAAAACTCACCTCTCACCAAGAGATGGAGCTCTTTTAAACCTTTTCAGAGGCAACTAGTACTTCAATTTTGTGGAAAGATGTGGATATATACAATTTTTTGGAACAGTTTGGTATTTACCAATCTCCCTAGTTATGTTAACATGGATTATTTGCCGTAAAAATACGTCATTTTTCCAAAATGTTTAAATAGGGGAAAGACGCCAAAAAATCAACAAAACCAAAAAAGTAGAAGGAAAAAGGAGAAGGGCAAGGTGGAAGAAAACAACAAAAACACACCAATAGAGGACAAAGGGAACAAAAGATTCTCCAGAAACAAAACCAAACACAGTCCGACAACTACGTCAACAAACCACACCCATCCTTAAAAAGGAGGAGAGTAACATGGAGAAAAAAGGAAAAAACAAGAACCGGAAAAAACTTCTCAAAACAGCCTACCTAACAATAGTGATGCTACTAATAGCCTCCCTAGCACTAGCCTCCACCACAACCAGCACCCCAACCATTCTCTCAGCACCCCAACCCACACATCAAAACCCACAACCACTACAAATAATAGAAGGAACAAGCATAAACGGTCAACTCACCGCCTGGAGCCCCATAAACATCACAGGAACAAGTACCATAGGGGGCAACCTACAAATCACAAAAACCAGCGGCAACCCCTACCTCACCATGTCCCCCACACTAGCCATGAATGGCATCAACAGCCAGCCATTCACCATGAACATATACGCTGACAAATTCTCCCAAGGTGAACCACTCACACCCAACGGTTATGTCATAATGAACGGCAGCTACACCAATCCAACGGTCTTTGAAGCCAAAGGCAACATAACAATAGGAGCAGTAACAAGCGGCGGAAGTGTCACAGGAGACTGCCTTGAACAAACCCTCAAAGAATCCTACATGTACATCAAAACAGGGCCAGGAGGCAGCGGCTACATAGGCGACAGCGGCGACCTCCAAGGACTGAAAACAAACGTCGTGAAAATAGATGTAAGAACAGGCATAAAAGTTTACAGCGGATCTCTAACCACCTACACACAACAACAAAGATCAGTAATAGGCATTCCCATAACTGCTGATGTCTACATCACGTTTTACCCCGACCACATTAACTTCCACATTACCACCAGCCTTGGTAGTGACTCTGAAGACTACTACTATGCCGGGAGCTACCCGTACATTAACCTCAGCGCAATGGCACACGCTCACGTACTACCAACCCTATGGATACTAATCATACCAATCGACATGAACGATGAAATCCTCAATATGGAAACCAAAAATAACTATTACAGTGGTCTTTACAGTATGTATTGGAGTGCAAACACCGAATTTGAGTCTTGGAGCGTTGATCCGAGTAATCCTCAGCCTTCCGGTACTAATCCGATGATTATCACGGACGGCTATATTAAAATGCTTAACACCCATATGGTGATGAAGAGCTACCAGTCGTCTGTCATGACATTTAATAGTGGAGCTGGGGGAGATGGAGCAGGCATCAGGGTTGTAGGCAGCCCAGGCTATCCTGAAGGCAACCCGGATGTTCTCCGTGTTCATGTGGAAGCGTTGAATCTCACCGTTGGGGGATGGAGCAGTAGTGGAGGTTACACCCAAATAAGGGGCATATACTCCGTGAGTCAGAGCAGTGTCGAACTTACCTCGAACTACCAGTATCTGAGCAGTGGGCTGCGTTTCGATCTGAATGGGTTCCACACATTTCCAGTTTCAACCACGGTCTCCCTAGAGGGGGGAATGATCCTTGAGGGGATGCTGAATCTTGGAAGGATTTATGGCGGAATCCAGCTCAGCATAACTTTGGACGGCTACACATCCATATCTGGTGCCTCCTACATTTCGAGCGACTTGATAAGCATGTTTGGCAACATCATGATGTCTGGCGACATTGGAATTTCCGGGTACAACTACATGGAGGGCTCAATAACTGTGGAGGGCTACATGGATATTAACAGTGGTTCAACCACCGGCGACATAACCTTGGTTATTGGTGGGACG
>JAHQXB010000027.1 GCA_029856435.1 Candidatus Jordarchaeia archaeon | reverse complement strand
TTTGGTGTCCCGGGCATAAACGGTTAATGAAGTCTTCTTTTCCCCAAAAAAAGCGTTTTTTGCCCTCTTTTTCACGGAGACCAATATAACTAATGATAAAAAACTTTTACAATTTCTTACGGGGACGTTTTTGTAAGTTTTTTTCTTTTTTTTGCTCTAAAAGGTCATTTTTGCTCTGTTTAAGGGCCGATTTGCGTCTTGGAAACTTTGTCTGTTGAAATTCGACTGCAATTAGGTAACGTGGGGTTAAAAGTTTCGATCTCAAAAAATGGGTGGGTTTGGGACAATTCCTATCTATTTTCTCACAAATTTGAAGGGGCTTAAAGGAGCCTCTATTGGAAGAGTAACAAAAGGCTATTTACTTATTAAGGGTATGAACGGTTTCAAGAAGTATAGTCAGGTGGTGTTGACCAAAACTGTTAATAAAATGGTTATACTATGCTATATTACTATTATTTAGTGAGGTGTGAAGTGTGGATGTAACGTTTGATTTGGAAGGTGAAAAGGTAACTGTTAAACTTCCTGAGGACTTATACTATCACAATGATCACTGTTGGGTCAAGGTGGAGGATGAAAAGGCTAGAATTGGGTTCGATGACTTCGGCCAGGCAACTGCGGGCAAAATTCTGTTCGTGAGGCTTAAACCCGAGGGAAAAACCATAGAGGTGGATAAAAGCTTTGGCTCTATAGAAACAGGGAAGTGGGTGGGCCCCCTTAAGGCGCCTATTAGTGGCACCATCTTGGAGGTGAATCCCGAACTTAAAAAGAAACCTACTATCATCAACGAGGATCCCTATGGGAAAGGGTGGTTGCTGGTGGTTAAGCCGACAGATAACCTAGAGGCGGAATTATCTAAACTTGTCACTGGGAGTGCCATAAAGGACTGGATAAATAAGGAGATAAAAGAGCGTCTAAAGTAGAGAATCTGGGGTCTTTTAGTTTAGTTTTGGAGGTGCTTGGGCGTGGAGGAGTGGAGGCTTTTAGACTTAGGCGCCCTTCCTCCGGTTGACACCCAAATCATTTACGAGGCCGTGGCAGTAGCTAGGAGCAAGGATTTGGTTCCTGACACTTTGATTCTCTGCTATCCAGAAAGTCCATTGGTCTGTATTGGATATCACCAGGAGTTGGAAAAAGAAGTGGATTACTCCTTCTGCAAGTCTCAGGGTATACCTGTTGTTCGAAGAATCTTGGGGGGAGGGGCAGTGTACTTGGATCGGGGTCAGCTTTTCTACCAGATAATTGTGGGTAAAAAAAGCCCCAAGGTTCCGGTTTCCATAAAGGACTTTTTCAGGAAGCTTTTGGAGGCGCCCACAAAAACTTATCAGGATTTGGGCATACCTGCACAGTACAAGCCCATAAACGACATTGAGGTGGGTGGCAGAAAAATTAGTGGAAACGGAGCGGGCACCGTGGATAATGTGGTGAACATTTTAACTGGAAACATCATCTTGGACTTCAACTTTGAAATGATGGTGAAGGTTCTAAAGGTTCCCAGCGAAAAGTTCCGAGACAAAGTGGCAAAAAGCCTTGAGGAGAGAATGACCACCATAAAAAGAGAACTGGGACACGAGGTTCCCCCGGAAAAAATAAAATCCCTACTCATAAAAAACTACGAGGAAACCCTAAACATAAAATTAAGACTGGGAGAACTGACCAGCAGCGAGCAGGAAATCATGAAGGAGTTAAGGAAGAAATACGAATCCCAGGAATGGCTTAACCTCTCATATATGCGCCACCCAGACTTAGCTAGGCGGGTCAAAATTTCGGGAACCACCTCTGTCTCTGAGTCCGCCTATAAGGCACCCGGAGGACTAATAAGAGTCACCATGATAATCGAGGAAAACCACATAAAAGAAATAATGTTTAGCGGAGACTTCTGGATATATCCCCAGGACAAGCTAGCGGAATTGGAGAAAAGCCTCACTGGCATCCCAACCAACAGGGAGGAAATAACCAGAAAAATTCGCTCCTTTTACGAAAAAGAAGAAATAGAAACCCCCGGAGTAACCCCCGAAGATTTCGCAAAAGTAATAAGCCAAGCACTAGAATAAACCTTCACTCCAAGCCTCCGAAACAATCCCTACCTAAATACAACTGCTCTACACTACTATATCCTCAAAATATGCATTATTTCTTTTTCCGGCCGCAAACTGGCAGAAACTACAGTTTCCACCTTAAAAAAAGGTGAGAAGAAGGAGAATAACAGGGCCAGCGAGGCCAAACCAGCTCATAAGCTTTTCCAAAATTGTTTTCTGCTTTTTCAATATTTTTTTAAGTTTTAGAAACGTTTCCTTAACTAGCGTAGCCTACGCAAATATAAGACTGGAGGTGTAAAAAGCCTGGAGGATTATAGGTTAACGAAGGCAGTAACTCTTCACGGATGATCCTGTAAGTTGCCCCAAACAGAGCTTATTAGCCTCTTGGAAAAGGTGGGCGTTAAAAAGGACCCCTCAGGCAGAGTTGTGGGAGGAATCGGAGAGGACGCAGCAGTTATAAAAATTCGAAGCGACTTGGTGCTCATAGAAACTGTGGACTTCATAACCCCCAATGTTGACGATCCCTACATTCAGGGCAAAATTGCCGCAGTAAACGTCACCAACGATGTGTACAATGTAAATCATCCCGATTTACATGCATAAGCCATAGGTGGAACCGATGTAGTGAGCTTTCTTGCAATACTGGGAATCCCTGAAAACATGCCCCTCAAGATGGCTGAGGAAATGCTACGGGGAATAAACGACTTGATAGGTGAGCTGGGCACCACAACCATTACCGGGGGACACACCATAATAAACCCCTGGCCCCTAGTAGGAGGCGTAGCCTCAGGAATAGCCCACCCCGACCAGATAGTAACCCACAAAGACGCACAACCCGGAGATATAATTATACTCACCAAACCCTTAGGCACACAACCCGCAATGGCTGTCTACAGAGGATTACGAGACGCCGCCGTGGCAGAACAAATCCTTGGGCTGGTTTCAAGAAAGGAGGCAGAAGAAATGGTCGAAAAAGGAATTAAATTGATGACCACCTCGAATAAACCCGTGGCCGAGGCCATGAGGATAGTTAAACCCCACGCATCCACCGATATCACAGGCTTCGGCTTACTCGGCCACACACAGGGAATAGCGGAAAGCAGCAAAGTAAACATCACCATTCATACCCTACCCATCATTAAAGGCACCTTACAAATTTCGGATCTCTTCGGCTATGGTCTGCAATCCGGCGAATCAGCGGAGACCGCCGGCGGCATGATTCTCTTTGTCCCAAGTGATTTAAAGGAGAATTTGGAACACGAACTTGACAGGAGATCTGTAGCCCATTACGAGATAGGAAAAACTAGTAAAGGGTCTGGAAAAGTAGACTTCAGCAAGGCCGAAATACTTGAAGTTTAAAGCGGCAGTAATGACCTGCAGACAAAACCCTTTATGGAGGTCTGCAGGGAACACTCCACCTCGCAAGGTTGGTGCCGCCCTTACAAACTAATTAGTTTCCGCACGGGTAGAGGCTTGAAGGAGCCCTTCTTGGTGCTGTTTCCAAATTTTATATTCCTTTTCCGGGCTCCAAACAGGCATTTTTCTGTGCTTCAAAAGCCGATTTGCGACTTAAAACAACATTTTTCTATGCTTCAGGAAAATTTTCCAAAACAGGTAGCTAGGCTGGTAGTGTCACACTTTTTTTGGGGTTTAACTTTAAAATTTTTGTTATAATAATATGTGGTTCCCGAATTTTAACGATTTTTCCAGTTACTAATCTCTTTCTGGACCATTCTCGACGGTCTTGGGCACGTAAGAGTTAAATATAACATTAAATCCAAACTAAAACGTTTTAAAAACAACAAAATTACGTGAGTGACGGATAATTCGATTTGAGAGGCGACTTGAATGGTTGACCCTACAATTGTTCACGTGGCTCTCATAGCTCTAGCAATACTTTTTGGAATAATCGCTGTGGAACTAAAAAGACTAGATCATGCAGTAATTTCATTCGCCGCGATGAACGTAGTCTTAGGGGCCCTATTCTACCTACTCTACGCTCCCTGGGTGGCAGTGTTCCAGTGGCTAATCTATGCCGGAGCCATAGTAGTCCTTCTACTAGTCACCGTAAGCCTCACCAAAGAAGCACGCGAGAGTGAGTAAAAATGGTTAGTGAAACCATAATAAAAGTCACAAGAATTCTGGCAAGCATAATCCTAGCAGCATTCGTCATAGCAACAGTAGTAAAAGTGTTCTGGCTAACCCCCGGAGTCTTCTACCCCTTCTACCTATCACTATTCCCACCAATGGCAAACGCCACAACACCAACAGCCGCAGTGTGGCAAATAGCATTCTTTGAAGGACAATACCTCTGGTCAAACAGGATTATCGACACCATGACACTGGCCATAGTGCTAGTCGCCACAGGAATCGGAGCAGCAATCATGCTCCGAGAAGAAACCGAAGAAGAGAAGGGAGTTGAAAAATAATGGCACTACCCGTATCACCCACAGTTTATTTGGTAGGCGCAGCCATACTCTACGGAGTTGGACTATACTGCGTCACAACCAAGAGAAACGTCATAAAACTGGTAATCGGCATCGAAATACTGGTAGCAGCAGCCCACCTAAACTTCATAGCCTTCTCAGCATACCGATGGTTCACCCAGTGGGCCTTAGACATCTTCTCCTTCTTCAGCAGCATGGGAATAACAGACAACCTCACCCTGACCCTATTTGGATCCTACTTCATCACAGCCAACCTCTACACACCGCTCTACGTTGACCCCCTGGCACACGTCATAGTGATAATATCCATTGTTCTGGGAGGCTGCGTAGTAGCAATCGCCCTATCCTTCATAATGAACCTCTACAAGCACTACGGCACTCTAGACTCAGAAAAAATGAGAAAACTAAAATGGTAGGGATGAAAAATGATGATACCATATGCACCTTGGCTTGTTTGGATAATTCCCATGTTAGGAGCAGTCCTAACACCCCTATTTAGCAAAATCCACCACAAATTCAGAGACATATGCGCCATACTATTCGCAGGTGCAGCAGCAGTAATAGCAGTAAGCATGATACCAGACATATGGGCCGGATACATAACCCTACCTCAACCACAAATACTACTCGGACTAACAGCATTCCCCACATTCCCCTGGGACATAACAATACCCCTAACCACAGACTGGCACATAATCGTCAAGTGGATGGCACTCATACCCTACGACTGGACCTACCTCTGGATACCCAACATCCCCATAAACCCACCATCACAAATAGGAGTCTACCTACCACAAGGACTATACGCAGGAGTACTAATAGACCCCCTAAGCATATTCATGGCCAACGTAACAGCATGCATAGGATTCCTAATAATGGTCTTCTCCCTAGGCTACATGCACGGAGAACCAGACCTAACACGCTACTGGTTCTTCATGAACTTCTTCATCGGAGGCATGATATTCCTAGTAATATCCGACAACCTCATCCAAATGTTCATAGGCTGGGAAATAGTCGGACTCTGCAGCTGGGGCCTAATAGGCTTCTGGCACAAAGCCCGAGAACCAAGCCCAGTACCCGACTACATAACAGAGGGAGAGTACAACGCCTACTGCGGCATGAAAGCATTCATAACCACAAAAGTCGGCGACATAGCCCTACTAATCGCAATTGTAATCATATTCTTCGCCTCCGGAACATTCAACTACGTCCAACTACAGCAAAACGCAGCGATACAACTACTCAACCCCCTAGTAGGCCTCACAAGTAACGGTCTGGGCTGGGTAAGCAGCCTAGCCATAAGAGGACTACTCCCCACAGTAGCCATACTATTCTTCGGCGGCCCAGTGGCAAAATCCGCCCAGTTCCCACTAGACGTATGGTTACCAGAAGCCATGGCTGGTCCCACAACAGTCTCAGCACTCATACACGCTGCCACCATGGTAAAGGCAGGTGTATACCTAGTAGCCAGAATGCTACCCATATTCTTCGGAGTACCCCACCTACTAGAAACCCTAATAGCCGACCCCACACTATACACACTCTACGGCCTAACCCTCAACGCCCAGCAATGGCTCCTACTCTACATAAACGTTCAAACCGGAGTACAAATCTTCTTCACAACCGTAGCCATCATAGGAGGCTTCACAGCCTTCCTCACAGCCAGCATGGGCCTAGTAGCAAGCGAAATCAAAAAAGTCCTAGCCTACTCCACCATGTCGCAAATAGGATACATGATGCTCGCCTTGGGAATCGCTGGAATCTCCGGAGTCACAGCCATGGGCTTTCTCGCCGGCACATTCCACCTCATGGCCCACGCCATATTCAAGGCCCTATTGTTCCTCAGCGCCGGAGCGGTTCTCCATGCCGTAGAAACTAAGGACATGTTTGAGATGGGCGGCCTAAAAACAAGAATGCCCATCACATACGCCTGCTTCTTGGTGGGAGCCCTCTCCCTAGCGGGCTTTCCGGGATTTGCCGGCTTCTTCAGTAAGGAAGCAATACTCGGCGCAACACTACAAGCAAACCAACTGATTCTCTTCGCATTGGCAGGAATTGTGGTAGCAATGACCACCTTCTACACGTTCCGCATGGTGGGATTAACCTTCCACGGACCAGAGAGCAAACACGTCAAAAGCTACGAGAAGGAAAAAGGACCAGTCCACGAGGCTCCACCAGTGATGTGGACACCCCTAGTAATACTGGCTGGTGGTACACTGCTAGCTGGATGGTTTGAGCCTCTCTTCAGAAAATACTTCCTAGGACCGTTCACCAACTACCTGCACAGTTTCCAAGAGCTTTTCCACGTACAGCCGTATGTTCTGGGCGGCCTGATTTTCAGCGAAGTTCCCTATGGCCTGTCTGAAGAGGCAGCTCTACTCTTAGAGTACTGGCACTACTTTGAGATGACCAGTTACAGCGGGTGGCTGGCAGAACTGGCAAGCGCCTGGCCATCAATTCTGCTTTCACTGGGACTATTCGCCCTAGGCTTCATACCTGCCTGGTACTACTACATATCCCGAAGAGGCGCAGCGGAAAGAATAACCAGCAGCCGTTTGGGTGGGGCCATCTGGAAATTCTTGGTGAACAGGTGGTACATAAATCAGCTCTACCACATAGTGTTCGTTAAAGGATTCTTGGCGGGAATCGCCTGGCTCTACAGAAACCTGGAAGTCAAGGTTCTTGACGGATTCAACTACGCCAGTGCAAAGTTAACCATATTGGTGAGCGATAAGTTCAGAAGGACACAGACTGGAATAGCCTTCATCAATGCACTAATGATAGTTTTGGGAGTGACAATACTGGCGATAATATTTGCTCTATGGTAGGAGGAATGAGAAATGATAAACAACATTTTAGCAAGCTACGAGCTACTTGCATCAATAGCGGTACTACTAATAATGGGACCCATAGTTTACCTCGTAGGAAAAAAGTCTGGCAAAGCTGCAAGATGGCTAGCCTTCCTAACCGCAGCCGCCTCAGCAGCACTCTTGGCACACATAGGAATAATTTTACTCGACCCCTACGCAGTATCCCTAACAGTAACACTTGACCCCACAACATGGACCTACAGCTTCATATACTCAAGCCAAATAGTGCCAATGGCCGCATTACAGTTAAATGTGCAACTCTACCCCTTCACCACTTCCCTAAACCAAATCCCATGGATGTGGAACAACTTCGACCGAGCAATAGCATTCCCCACGTATCAGGCATACAGTGTAATACCCGACTACCCATACCTCGTGCTACTCTCCATGGATCCATTAACTAGCACCCTAAGACTTCCCTCAATCACCGCGGGTCTACTCGCCGACGGGTTAAGCTACCCCATAGCCATACTCATATCGGGTCTGGGCGCCGCTGTAATGTTCTTCTCCGCCTTCTACATGAAGGACGTTGAGAGTCCAGGAAGCTTCTATGGAAACATGCTATTCTTCATCGGCGGAATGATTGGAGTAATACTGGCAACCACAGTAATAGAATTCTTCATATTCTGGGAAGTAATGCTGATACCCTCATACATACTGGTGAACCAGTTCGGACTAACAGAGAATAAGAGCAGAACCGCCCTCAAATACTTCCTGTGGACCACATTCGGAAGCGTAATCATGTTCGTAGGAATATTCATGATGGGCGTAACCCTAAACACCTTCGACTTCCAACAAATGACCCTCAACCTAGCAGCAGCACAAACCACATACGCAACCTATCTCGGCACAATCATACCCTTCGGAGCAACATTCAACCAGTGGCTAAGCCTATTCCTAACCGGCCTAATCCTCGTCATACCCGCAATACTAATCTTCATCGGCTTCGCAGTCAAAATGGCAATATTCCCCCTCCACACCTGGCTACCAGACACATACATGGAAGCACCAATGCCGGTCGTCCTACTACTCAGCGCAGCCATGACCAAAACCGCAGCCTACGGTATCGCCAGATTCCTAGTAATATACATGGGACCATCACTACAAATGCTCCAAGTAAGCCTAGCCATAATCGGACTAATAACCGCAGCCTACGGCGGAATAATGGCACTAACACAAAACAACCTAAAGAAAATGCTAGCCTACTCATCCATGAGTCAAATGGGATACATTTTGTTCGGCTTCGCTATGGTTTCGGTGCTGGGCGTAAACGGTTCGCTGTTGCACATTTTGAATCATGGTATTTGTATGGGTGTGTGGTTCATGGTTGCAGCAATTGTGCTGAAGGCTACTGGTACTTTGGACTTTGATAAGCTGGGCGGCTTGTCTGAGAAGATGCCTGCGGTGGCTGCAATTGCGGTTATTGCGGGTTTGTCTGTGGCTGGTGTTCCGCCCCTATTGGGCTTCTCCAGTGAGTGGATGATTTTTGCAGGTGGAATAATGGCTACTCAGTACTTGCTTACGGCGCTTTTGATAGTGGCTACAGCGATCACTTTGGGCTACTACTTGTGGGCTGTTCGCAGGATTTTCTTTGGCCCGTTAAAGGAGGGACTTGAGAAGGTGGCGGTTCCTCGAAGCTTGGTGGCTCCCATTGTGGTTTTAGCGGCTTTCATAATTGTTTTGGGCATAGCGCCAGCCATTGCTACACAGTACTTTACGCCGATAATCAACCAGATACTCTTGCCCTGGTATGGATATCAACAAATACTGTATCTATTAGGAGGCCTGTAAAATGATAAGCGACATTAACTTGTTGTATCCCATAATTATCCCAATTGGAACTGCTTTACTGGTGCTGGGGGCTGGCTCCCTATTTGAACGTGTGGCGGGAGGCAAGCTCCAGAGAATTAGAGAGGCGTTGGCCACGCTGGGATTTGCAGCAACCGCAGTGGCAGTTTACCAGTTGTACTGGGATCTCAATGTTCTGAAACTGGTGTCTGACTATTCATTTCTGGTTTGGGGCGTTTATATCGCTCCCACGTTCTACTTTGAGTATATGCCCGGCGGCTTTGCACTAACCATGTTCATAAACTTGCTGTCGGGCGGGGCGGGTCCACTTTCGCTGGTCACAGCGCCGCCTACGGGTTCAGTGTTTGCGGTGGACTTTTTGAGTATGCTTATGGCGGCGGCCTTCACGGGTCTGGGGTTGCTGGTGTGCATTTACTCCATAAGTTACATGGCGCACGACACTGGGAAGACCAAGTATTATGCGGCGTTGCTGGTGCTGGTAGGTTCTCTTAACGGAATAGTTTTCGCTGGTGACCTGTTCACACTGTTTGTGTTCTTTGAGATGATGAGCATCACCGCCTTCGTCCTTGTGGGTTTCAGGAAGGAGAAGTGGGAGCCTGTGGAGGCGGGCTTCAAATATCTGGTGATGGTGGCTGTTGGAAGCACTTTGATTCTTTACGCCAGCTCATTCATATACGGCTACACTGGCACGCTGAATTTTGCCTACGTTGGAACCCTGATGAATGCTTTGGATCAGCTTCAGTTGTTTACTGGTAGGCCTTTGTTCTACTTGATTGTTGCGTTTCTGATAGCGGGCTTTGGTGTTGAGTCTGCTATTGTGCCGTTCCACTTCTGGCTTCCCGACGCACACCCAGCCGCTCCGAGCGGTATGAGTGCTATGCTATCGGGTGTGGTTATCGCTTCTGGCGTCTATGCCTTGATTCGGAGCTTGACCGTGATGTTTCCCATCCAGTCCACACCGTTCCCATACCTGTGGTTCATGTTCTCCTCGACTCCCTACAGTTATCCCTATGGTTTTCCATCGTTCCCCTACCCGTTTGACTGGAACTACGCGCTGGTTGTGCTGTCAATAATTACCATGGTTGTAGCAAATATTATGGCTCTCCTCCAGAAGGACATTAAGAGATTGCTGGCTTACAGTAGTATTCTTAACATTGGCTACATTCTTATTGGTTTGTCGACTGGGACTATTCTGGGGTTCACGGCATCTTGGTTCCACGTGATTAACCATGCTATGATGAAGGGGCTCCTGTTCTTGTGTGCGGGAGCTTACCTGCATGCTACGGGTTCCCGGATGCTGGACGATCTTTCTGGTATTGGGCGTAAGATGCCTGTAACGAGCATTGCTCTGGCTATTGGTTCTTTGGGGCTTATTGGTTTGCCGCCGTTCAATGGTTTCTGGTCCAAGCTGTTGCTGATATTGGCTCCGGTTCAGCTTGCTCCCTTCACCCTGAATGGTTGGGTGTGGGTTACTCTGGCACTGGTGGCGGTTTTGTGCAGTGGCTTCTCAGCTGTGTATTATTTGCGTTTGATTCAGATTGTGTGGTTTGGCAGGGAGTCTGCGAAGGTTAGGGAGCTGGAGAAGTCGAGGGCTCCTGTGTGGATGCTTGTGGCTATTGTGTTGCTGGCTGTGGGCTGCGTGGCTTTCGGTCTGTTCCCCGGTGTGCTTTACGCCATGTCGAATAGGGCTGCTGAGGCTCTGTTCTACCTGCCAGCGTACTTCGGTGGAATTCTCTAAACTCAATTCTCACCTTTTTTTATTTTTTGTGGGAAAAATTTGGGATTCCCCTTTTTCTAATATGCTTTTGTGTTTGGTTTGGTGTTTTTTGTTTTATTGTTTTTTTGGGGAGCTGGCTTTTTGATTTGTGTGGTTTTGTGATTTTTTGGAAAAGGTTTAATTGTTTGTTTTGTGTAGGGGTTTTTGAGGGCTGATGTATGAGCCTTGTAAGAGGTAAGAAGGATTCTAGAAGGTATAGTGTTGGGAATATTGGTAAGTGGATGGTGATTGGTTCTGAGCTTCCCATTATGGTTATTGCTGGTGTGTATATAGGTTACTATTTGGGTGAGCAGTTTGGTGCCCAGTACTATAATTTCTTTGTGATTTTGGGGGCGGTTTTGGGCTTTTTGGTGGGTACCTATAACATTGTCAAAATTGTTAAAATCTGGGAGAAAAGGGATCTCACCCGAAAAATAAATGGAGAAGCCTCCCCGCCTCCTAAACCTTCACCAAGAGAGGCGAAAACTTCAGGGGAGACTCAGAAAAAGGATGAGTTGTCTGATGATGAGAAGTGGGAGAGGGTGCTTAGACTAATGAAGCTTAGTGTTAACTTGGAGGAGGATGAGGAGCCGCCTTTTAAAGATGAGAAGTTTGAGGAATAGTTTTTATATAGGTAATCGTCAATGTAGAGGCAGGCCTCAAAGAATAATATGTGCGGGGTAAAACAATGGATGTCCTCAAGTCAAGAGATTACGCCCAAGTCAACGCAAAGGTGAGGGCGCTTAAATCCTATCTGTTGTCAGTGGGAGACTATGAGAAGTTAGTGCAGGCGGCAAACATAGATGATGTGATACGTATTCTGGGTGCAACTCGCTATGCTGAGCAGATTGCGCAGATGGAGCTAAAGCCTCCATATGACCTGTTACAGATAGACCGGGTTCTCAGTGAAGGATTCTTAAAGGTTTTTGACTTGGTGATGCATAGCTCCTCGGGAAAAGCAAAAGAATTTTTGAAACTTTACAAGGAAAAATTCTACTATGACAATCTAAAGGTAATCATTGGAGCAGTGATTAATAAAATTCCCAAACAAACAGCGATGCAATACATTGTATCCATGTCTCCCAAAGAAGTGGATGAGTACAATGTTCTCCTAGATTCACAAAACATTAATCAACTTATTGATCAGGTGAGAAACCGGAAAGCTAGGGAGGCTTTGAGGGCAGCGCTTCCCCAGTATGAGTCTCTCAAAACGCCACTAATTCTGGAAAATGCCCTCGATAACGAGATATACCGCCAGCTTTGGGAAAACATTAACAAACTTCCTAGGGGCGACAAAAAGTACGCCAAGATAATAATTGGAACCAAAATAGACCTCCTAAACATTCTGACCATTCTGAGGAGCAAAGCCCTTAAACTTCGACCAGAAATAACAGAGCAACTCATACTCCCCGTATTCTACAAGTCAGAAGCAACCATAAGAGAATGCATTGCTGCACCCAACGTGGAAAATGTACTAAATATTCTCTCAGTTTCAGAGTTTAGATACATCGCCTATAGAGCTAAAGAGGTTTACGAGGAAACCCAGTCTCTATTCCTAGTTGAACACGCCTTCAACGAGTATCATACCCAGATTGTTTACTCCCAACTAATAGGATTTCCATTCCACATAGGTGTTCCCATAGCTTTTCTGGAACTTAAAGGCCAAGAAATCCGAAACATTAAAATAATAATTGTTGGGAAAGTAGAGGCGGTCGAACCAAGCAAAATTCGTGATCTGCTAACAATCTTCTAGTAGAGGTGGAAAAATGAACAAAAAATTTCTGCTCCTCCAATTAGCAGTGGCGCTGGTTCTCACAGTCGCTCTTTACAACTCGTTTGTTCTCGCACAATACGAAACACTTGACTTAAGTCCCTTCGCAAAGTATACCGTAGGCATTGGCGCAGGTCTAGCAGTAGGTCTAGCGGGTTTGGGAGCTGGTTTGGGGATGGGCACAGCTTCTGCGGCTGCAATTGGAGCCATAAGTGAGAAACCCGAAGTGTTCGGTAGATCCATCATTTACATTGTGTTAATCGAAGCTATCGCAATTTATGGATTCGTTATTAGCTTCTTGTTGCTGGGCAAAATAACATAAATAAAAAAATCAAAAATATCTTTTTTTTACCTTTTTTAAACACTCAGGAAGCCCAACAGTTGCCATTTCTATCCGTGAAACCCGTTTTTATTAGTATTTCTAATAATTTTTGTGAGAAAAACAGGTACACACTCTACCATTTTTTAGGCTTATTCTTCCAAATAGAGCCAAAATAACCTTTTTTTCCACAAATTGAAAATGCAAAAAGTTCTCCAAAATATTATAGTTGTAAGTTGTATTTTTCCTAAAAAATAAAGAGTGTTATTTTATTAGCGTTTTTGCTACTTCTACTCTGAGTTCTTTGATTTTCCGTTCTAGTATTGCTTGGAAGCTGTTGTCAATGTAAATGGTGCCGTCCTTCCTTCTAACTAGGCATCCACCGTCGGCGTCCAGTTTTTCTTTTGAGAGGCTTATTTTGGTGGGATTCTTGGTTTCCTCCTCTACCTTTTTGGCTATCGAGGAGAGGTCTGGTAAGTATTTGTCGTGGCCTGGAACTAGAACGACTTCTAGGTCTCCGCCGCCTAAGCCTATAGCTGCCTTTTGAATCAGTTTTTCCAGTACACCCTTATATTCTGGCGAAGAAGTGAGTTCTTTTAGTTTTTCGTTGGCCTTGCTAAACGCTTTTTCTATGATTTCTTCTTGGGCTCTTGTTTTCCTCTGTTTCGCTTTCAGTTTTGCTTCGGCCAATCTCCTTCTCTTGTATCTCTCGGCTTCTTCCTCCGCCCTTTTTAGTATCTCTTCTGCCTTTTTTTCTGCTTTGGATAGTGCTTCGTCCTCTATTTCCCTAGCTCTTCTTTTGGCTTCCTCAATTATTGCACTTGCCCTCTGCTCAGCATCTTTCTCAATTTTTTCTTTAATTTTCTTTAGTCTCTCGTTCTCTGGTTCTTCTTCAATCTCTGTTATTTCCTCTTCAACATTTTCTTCACTCGCCACTTTGTCTAACCCCCTATTATAGCATCAATAATTATCTTAACTGCATCATCTATTCTTTTTGAGCCTTGCTCCGCGATTTTTTTGGCCTCCTTTTCAGCTTCGTCCTCTATTTGCTTTATTTGTTCCTTAACCTCTAATTCGGCCTTTTTCATGATTTCTTCCACGTTCTTTTCAGCGGCGCTTACCTTTTTTCCCATTATTTCATCTCTTTTCTTAATAGCATTGCTTTCTATCGCTTTTGCTTCGCTTTCCGCTAAAGCTATTCTCTTTTCAGCCGCCTCTTCAGCGCTTCTGATGACTTTAAGAGCATTAGAAGCCAACGCGTTCACCTCAACACTCACCGTGTTTTTAAGTTTGAAGTATTGCCTTTTAATATTTAACAATAACGGCAAACTACTACACGGAAACCCCCAAAAAACAGTTGTACTTTCATAAATTAACCCTTTTTTAAAGTAAATTATCTCTATAATATTCATTCCATAAAGAATCAACTCTTTAAAATCTTATAAAGCGCAACGCGTAGAACTCAAATAGGCTCAATTTTCCCACTGCGAAAATAAGACGCTTCTTATCACCTTTTCCTTACTAGGTCTACAAAAATTATATATATGCGAAGCATTAACCGTAAAGTACTTCTCTAGTCACATATCTCAGCACATAATTCTCAAAGGGACCAGCAATGAAATTCACCCCTGCTAAAATGGGCATAATAAAAATCATCTGCCATAAAGACTATGAACGCGACTTAATACGTTGCCTGCATGAAGTGGGAGAAGTAGAAATTATCGATGTGCTAGAAAAGGGTACCTCAGCACCAACTGAGCTCTCCGAACAAGAACAATCCATCTACAAGTTGCTGAACGATGTTCAGAGGCAAGTCGACTACCTTGGACTAGCTCAGTACATCCCTATTCTGGCGACCAAAATACCGAAAAATAAGCGCTGGGTTGTCAACGACAAGAAAATAGAAACAATAATTGACATGTGTGAAAAGACCCTAAGTAAGGTTGAACCAAAAGTTCAAGCTTTAAGTCAAGAGCAAATCCAAAAACGACAGGAACTGGATCAGCAAAAGACCATACTAAAAGTGGTAGAGACCCTTGAACCCTTGGAAATCTCAGTATCCCAACTGGGCCCAGGGAGATACGTGTATGCGGTGGCAGGGACGGTGCCCACCATAAAGTCCAGTACTCTAAAATGGCGGATTAGAGAGGTAACTGAAGGTAATTACGTTTACCGTTCAGTCAGCGTAGGTGAAGGGCGAGATGTGGTTTTCATAGCGATACTAAACCAGTATCGCGGTGTGGTCGACAGGGTTCTAACCGCCTTCGGTTTTGAAGAGTTTAAAATACCTCCGGAACTTAAAGGCACCACCCAGGAGATTAAGAGTAAAACCTCCTCCAACATACAGAAACTGGAAGAGGCTCTCCAAAAATTGGAAGATAGGCGGATGGAACTAATTAGGGAGTGGGGTTATCAATTACTCATCTGCAAAGAACTGCTTGAAATTGAAAGAGACCGCATAGATGCCAAAAAGTACTTCCGCATAACTAAAACAACCGTAGAGGTTTGGGGTTGGGTTCCCCTCGACCAAGTGAAAAGGCTGAGCGCAGCAATAGACAATGCAACACAAAGGTCAGCTATCATAGAGGTAACAAAAACTATCCCCACCGCAGAGGCGCCACCTACAAAAATGCAGAATGCCCGAATATTCGGAGCATACCAGAAACTTGTGAGGGGGTTCGGTATACCCAACTATAAGGAAGTTGACCCCTCAAAACTTATGATTCTGACATTTCCACTTTTCTTTGGGCTAATGTTCCCAGA
Organism: Candidatus Jordarchaeia archaeon; assembly: GCA_029856435.1. Classification (GTDB taxonomy): domain Archaea; phylum Asgardarchaeota; class Jordiarchaeia; order Jordiarchaeales; family Jordiarchaeaceae; genus Jordiarchaeum. The sequence goes on along the minus strand of JAHQXB010000027.1, from coordinate 1,693 downwards.
TGTGGCTCATGGGGCAATACTGGCTCTCTTTGCGCTCATTATTCTGGCTTGGAAGCTAAGAAAACCAGTAGTTACCGGAATCGCAGCCTACATATACGAGGGAGCAGGACTGCTATTCATCTGTGGACTTTCAGCAATAATTTTTGGCTTTCTTTTCGGTGCGGTATTTGGCTCACACGCCGTTTACAATCCCCTATGGTTCAACCCTTTCACCACCGAGGGCAACTTTAGACTCCTTAGACTATCAATAGTCATTGGTGTTATGGAAATAACCTTTGGTTTCTCTGTGAAATTCGTCAACCTGATTAAGAAGGGGCAGAAAAAACTGGCGGTATTCCAGCCGCTGTTCCTAATATGGTTCTATATAGGCGCCTTCCTAATCATATACAGCGATGAGTACAGCGTAAACTTCATGAACTGGTTCTCTCCCCAAGGAGAATCATTTGCAAAACTGCAAGAATTCACAATCTCCTACCTATCTAGTGGAAAATTCACTCTAGAAAATCTGCAACTGTTCTCTCAAGCCATTACACCCTGGTATTACACAACCATAAGACCATTGAAATGCTTGGAGCCCTTAGGCATTGGAACTTACTTACTTGACACTCAATTTTGGCATCTTCTAGAACTGCAAATAGAACTAACTCACAGCGCAGCTCTCGAAGAAATGGCACACCTTATCCAAACCATTGTAATTCTCAACACTACAGCATGGGGACCCGCAATCCACCTTCCACCAGTACAATTTCTCACCTTTGGATGCGTTTTCATTCCACTGTTCATATCACTATTTGGCACCATAGCAGTCTCCCACGATAAAACTTCAGAGTTCTCAGAACAGTTAGACTACCTAATCTCATGTCTGTCCCACTCTATATCCTTCGCGCGAATCTTCGCCCTAGCAGCTGTACACGCCATCCTCTCAGAAATATTTCTGGAGTTGCCAGGCCCACCTGCATTGGCAAATATAATTGAAGTCACACAATTTGGCACGTACAGTGTTCCAACGCTGGTCACCGAATCACTCCTCTGGGCAGGTATAGGCGCTATTCTCATTATTGGCTTAGAGGGACTGCTAAGCTTTATGAACAGCTTGCGACTTCACTGGGTGGAGTTCTTCACCAAGTTCTATGCTGGTGACGGACGAGAATTCGCTCCCTTTGCTTCAAACCGCCAACTCACCAGACCCGAGAAAACATTCGAAGTTCCAGTTCTGGAAAAAGAAATCGTGGTAAAACCCAGTGGTCTCAAAGGAAAAATTAAACGTAAGTCTAAATCATAGCTTACTCCCAGTCACTTTTTATAACGCCCATGCTAACAGTTCTAAAATAGCGGTGTTTAAATAGAATCATGCTGAACTACAGCAAGATGCCTATGGAGCGATTATACACCCTCAAAGAGGCAAAACAACCACTGGGCGCCACGACGCGAACCATCCAGAAATGGGACAAGCAGAGCAAACTACGAGTGGCCAGAACAACCGGCGGTCGAAGACGGATACCCGAAAGTGAAATCAAGCGACTGCCTCACATCCACGAACAGAGAGAGGTCGTAGGGTACGCCCGCGTGCCGTCAGCATCCCAGCGCAACGACCTCCAAAAACAGGTGGAACTGCTCAAACAGCAGGAAGTTACAAAAATACTGACCGACATAGGCTCTGGATTGAACGAAAAACGGAAAAACCACCAGAAAC
>JAHQXB010000076.1 GCA_029856435.1 Candidatus Jordarchaeia archaeon | reverse complement strand
ATCCATACGCTTACTCATTAGTTCGAGACTCTTCTCGAAGCTATCCATACGCTTAGCAGTTTCCTCTCTTAGCAGCCTCATCTCATTCTCGAAGCTATCCATACGCTTACTCATTAGTTCGAGGTTTTTTTGGAGGGTTGTGGTGCTTTTTATTATGTTTTCTGTTTGGTGGGCTATTTTTTCGGTTAGATTTTTTATTTCTTTGGTTAGGGATTCTATTTCGCGTCTTGTGAGGGTGGCCTCTGCAAAGAGTTTGTAGAGTTCTCCTCTGAATTCTTCGTCGGTTTTTAGTAGTTCGAGTATTATCTTTTTCAGCTCTTCTTTGGGTATTGTCATTTGAATCCTTGACCTATTTGTAGTAGATGTTCTAACTTAATAAATGTTTGAATTATATATAAACCAAACGAGAGGGGGCAATGAACCTTCCGCATGAAAACCTGAGGAGTGTATTCACATATTTTAGTGATTACTTACCGGATTATTCCAGCATAAAATTTTTTGATCTCAGAAATCAAGTTATACCTTTCCAAAGCGAAGTGGAAGAAGGTTTTAAAATCGAATGGCTAGGTAAAGGGGGGTATAATGGGACAAACAGAGGAATAGGTTGAAGCCCAATTGGTTTCGGCTTTTAACTAATAATTACGAATTTGAAGGCAATGCCCCAACGGGTTTTCGCGAATGTGGCCACAATAAGTTTATATCAACTTGGAAATAATTAACAACAAAAACTTGAACGTGAGATTATGGCTAAAAAAGTTGATGGTGATAGGTATCGTGTTGATGTTATTCGCGCTAGGAGCTGGAGAGTAAACCTATCAATAGCCCGGTGGATCGAGAATTGTCAATTTATCTTCCCCCCGGCTATTTGATTCTGGGGATAAAAGGTATCTTGTGATTTACTTTTTGCAAGGGATATACAGGAAATAATAAGCGTTGGACTGTGACTTCGCGTCTGGAAGATAACATGCTTATTCCTGTAGCTTTTATTCCCAAGAATGTTCTCGCAGAAATGGATTTAGACCGCTTGCCCTCTTTTGAAAAATTCGACAGGCTCATAATAAGCGGGGAACCGGAACCTTTTATTTTTGTGCAGCCTGATGGCAGTCTACACCTGCCAAATAAGGACGACCTTAAAAACCCTACGGGACAGCTGGAAACAAAAGGAAGCTACTACCTCAACTCCCCCTACATGGGCAACTTTGAGGACTATGTGGTCAGGGACATCATAGATTATGTTGATGCAAATTACAGCACCGTCCCCGATAAACGGTACAGAGGCTTAATTGGAGGTTCTATGGGAGGATATGGGGCAATGGTGATGGCTATTCATCGCCCGGAAAAATTTGCGGCCTGTGTGGTTTTTAAGTCCCGCGAATTTAACTGTTGACGTGCTCAATTTGAATGTGATTATTCCCATCCACGAAAGGCTCTTTGGGAGGGAGAGAGCCGCAGAGTATGGTTCCATGTTATGGAGCGATATTCTGCACACCGCAGACTTGGTATGCTCCAGGGATAAACCATTAATGCCCACAATTAAACGAGATAAAAGTGGAGAAATCATCGGCGGGGATGAGGAAGCCTACAACAATCTGTACAAGCATAACCTTAATTACATGATTGGGGAAAATCCACAGGCATTAAAACAGGTAAAATTGGTGCTTAAAACCGCAGCCAACGATGAATTAATGATAGCGAAGGTAACTGGGGAAATTCATAAAACATTAGTAGGGCTGGGAATCGAACATGAATACGAGATATACTCTGATTCAAAAGCCGCCCTGTCTCCACACATTATTGGAATCTCGTACAACGTTATTCCGGGAATAAAGTTTTGTCTGCGCCACTTCCCAAAAAGAGACTAAAGGTTAGCATCTCACCATACGAGTTTCACACTTGGGACACTTAATATCTTTACATGATTCACCCTCTTTTAGGGGCACCGTCTCTCCACAGCACAGGCATATGGCGAGACCGCCCGGACCCACAGCGAATATGGGACCCCTTGGACAAGCTACGTCTTTTCCCCTACCTTTACTACTCATAAAGCTACCTCCTTAAAATAAATCAGCCTGATAAGCTTCCGTTATAATTGTTTCGAAAAAATTTTTGCCGTGAATGGTAAGAAGTGACACGAAATAAAGTTATCTCTTTTCATTTGCCTTTTATTTAATTAATAATTTTTTGGCTGTGGAAATTGATAAATCAGAATTGGTTTATTCAACACTTTGCTTTTAAGAGTCTTCTTAGAGAGAAGCCCTGTTACAAAGATTTACCATTTCCAATAGTGTCTTGTATATTGAAATTTTTCAAATTAACAATGTAAAATTGCAAAAAATTCAAAAAAATGGTAAAAAAGTAAAAAAATAAAATTATGAGCATAGCATGAAAAAAGAACTATACCCAAATACTTGCAAGAGTTAAAAGTTCAGTTCTTCTTAGTCGTTAAAAAGTTTCTGCAAGGAGGTATTCTAAATTTTTTAGAATGGCTTTATTCTCGGAGTGAGTCAACAATGTTTTTAAAAAATTGAAGAGGAGTTCAGACTAATATCTTCTTCCTCTACTTCTATCACTTCTGTATGGTCGGGATCCCCCATATCTGGATCCGGAATCGCCATAGCTTGGCCTACGTCGTCTTTCTTGCTCGTAAACCTTGTCGGATAGGTTGTTTTCACTGTTTACTTCCATCTCTTCGCCGTCTTCAACTTCCTCGAGGCTTCCGTACCTGCCTATGTTTAGTCTTAGAGAATTCTTGAAAACTGAAGTGTAGCCGTTGCTTAGCTTGTAAATGTGGTTTTCTTTCACCTTGTCTATGTCATCGTTCCAGAGGGATAGTAGAATGGCTCCCGAACTATCGCCTACTAGTGCTTCGGAGACCCTTAGGCTTTCACCGGTTCTTTTTGACACAACTTCTCTTTCTTCGTTAAGTGATTTGACTTTGAATTTTACATTTATGCTTTTAAGACCTGGTTTTAAATCTTCAATGAGAACATCTTGTGGTTCAATCATTTCAATTCATCTTTTTAAACAAACTTTTGAATAGAAAAAAAGCTTATGGCTGAAAACAGCCCAAACATTTTTCTATTTCACTAATAGGAATGCAACCAGCATATATAAACCTTTTCAGAAAGCCAACACCTCAATTGAATTCGCCCCAAAAATAATCCTTATCATTGTTCCTATCATATCCTTTTTAAAATGCTTAATACATAGTTTATTTTGATTAGGCACCCTGAGGGAGGCATACAGGTATAGTAGGTTTAGTGTAACTTGGTGTTGAAGGTGGAGATTTGATGGCTGAATTTGAAGTAGTGGTTCCCAACTCAGCGGATAAGTACGATGCGTTTCTAGAATTTTTCGACCGGCAGATAAACTTTTCTAGTCTAAAGAGAGTGGCTAGACTGGGAAGGGCGTCGTGGGATTTCAGAGGAGGCTTCCTTACAAAGGGAGGTTTACAAGTCTACCTGCGAGGAAATGATATTTATTGTAGGGTGAACACAGAAATAGAGATTTTACCTATAATCCTTCTAATAATTTTTGCTACGCTAATTGGCCTAATTTTTCTGGTCATAGCTCTGGACAACCAGAAAAAAATAGAAAGGGAAGTAAGAAGAGCCATAGAAAACACGGGGGCACATATTTTAGCCAGTACCCCCAAGAAACCAGTTAAAATACCAGTCGCGGAAGAAGAAATAACTATGGGCTGCCCAGGCTGCGGCAAAGCCATACCTCATGATGCAAACTTCTGTCCCCATTGCGGATTCAAGCTGGAAAGGTGTATAGTGTGCAACCTTCCTTTGGGCAAAGGTAAAATCATTAGATGCCCCTACTGCTCCGGACCAGCACACAGAGACCATCTACTGGAATATATCAAAGTAAAAGGAGGATGTCCAATTTGCGGAAAAAAATTAAAAAAAGACGAATTAGTTTAACATTCCGTCTCACTCTTACTCTACCTCGCTTTAGGTATTTTATTAATCGCATCCTCAAATGCGAACCCACACTAGACAATTTTGAAAAAACAAGTTCGCATCATGCACAATGGCAGATTATGTTTCTGGGCCCATCTATAATTAAAATAAGGGACCTCGTCTTTAAGTGTGTGGCTTCTCTCTATGGATAATTGTTTGTTCCTCTCAAAAAAAGGAGGCTTAACAGGGCTTCCTTCCAAGTAAGCCTAAAAAAGGGTAAGACCGGCTAACCCCGCACACAATTCATGCCAACAAACTACATACTTACAATAAGATCCCTTAAAATAGATTAGAAAGTTTTTTATCCGAGAATAGAGAAAAAATTTCAGTAATTTATATTTTGGAGTGGATATGAATTGAGTTTTGCTGAGACGCTGAAATGTTTGGAGTGCGGTAAGGAATATCCTCTTGACGAAATAATTTATAATTGTGGAAGTTGCGGAAGCAAGGGCCTGTTTCATGGGACTGTGGATGTAGTCTACAATTTGGAAGAAGCAAAAGAGAAAATAGATAAGAGTGTGCTTGAGTCCCGCCATCCATCGGTATGGAAGTATTTTGAGCTTCTACCCATACTCGATGATTCAAAAATAGTTTCCCTCGGTGAGGGGGGAACCCCCTTAGTTAAATGCGACGGATACGCTAGGGAAACAAAGTCGAAAAGTCTGTACATGAAGAATGAATTTGTTAACCCCACTTTGAGCTTCAAGGACAGAGTTTTTACGGTGAATATTTCCAAGGCCGTAGAGTATGGTGTGAACACCATTGTTATGGCTTCCTCTGGAAACGCAGCCACGGCAGCCTCAGCCTACTGCGCCAAAGCCGGACTAAAATGCTACATTTTCATACCAAGCGAAGCCTCACTATCAAAAATCACAAACATCATTGTGAACGGAGCAAAAACAGTTAAGATTAAAGGAACAGTGGTAAACGCCGCAGTTCTGGCTGTGGAGGCAAGCTGGAAGTGGGGCTGGTACCAGTTAACCACAGCAAAAGCCCTCAGCCCCTATCAAGGAGAGGGATCAAAAACCATAGCCTACGAAATATGTGAACAGCTAGGCTGGAATGCTCCAGACTGGGTTTTTGTACCAATGGGTGGAGGAGACAACATTGGGGGAATATGGAAGGGATTCAAAGAATTCCAAGAACTTGGACTCATAGACACACTCCCAAGAATGGTGGGCGTCCAAGCAGAAGGAGCTGCAACAATAGTAAACACCTTCAACCAAGGAAAAGACTATACAGAAGCACCTATGGAGGACGCAAAAACAATTGCTGAAGGAATACGCGCCGGCGTCTGCCCTGGACCATGGCCCCTCATGGCTCTCAGAGAGTCTAAGGGAATAGGTGTGGCAGTTTCTGACAAGGAGATTTTGGAAGCAGAAAAAATGCTGGCAAAAACAGAGGGAATATTCTGTGAACCATCCTCAGCGGCAGCCGCAGCTGGCTTCAAAAAACTTAGAGAGCAGGGAAAAATTGACGGAAAAGACATAGCTGTTTGTGTACTAACAGGTGCAGGATTAAAGGACATCGAAGCCGCTATGAAACTCGTTGAGGAACCCCCGGAAATAGAGCCAAAAATAACGGAGCTAGAAAAACTAGTGAAGTAACAAACTTTCCATACTCCCCCATTATCGATTCTAATTGTCTTTATCTAATTCCCTCCAACTTCTACACCAGAGCCTTTCAGTTAAACAGTCTTATAAGCCGAAACATGATACCTTACAAAGAAAAAGAAAACATGGAAAAAAGAATCAAAAGATGGGAACAAACATTTTTCGGATGGTTTATAGTAAGCTGTTAATAATCTCTAAATACAGCAAGTGTGCGGGAGAATGGATTTCGGATGTGTATTTTCCTCTTGTTTGGTTTGGATATTCTCCGCAGAGTGTATAGCGTATTATTTTTCTTAGCGTTTTAGTTGGAGCCGCCCTCTCTCTGGGCTTTCTTGTGACGGATCACTAATCTCCCAAGGATTATTTCCCAGAAGACAAGTATTTTTTCCAACGGGATTGTACCCCAGCCTGACTCCACGCAGCCGACTCCTAAGGTAGGCATCTCTAAGCAGATCTTATTAACTTCCATACACACTAATTTAATCTACCGAGTCTGTAAATACCCCTCCTTTCTCCTCAACACGTGAATCTTTTAACTGGCTTACGTGAAAACTATTAGCCGCCTAGGAAATCCTAACTTTTTTGTGAATCGAATAAATTTATTGTCTCCTATTTGGAAAGTGATCTGCAGAAGTTGATATTGAAACTCAAATATAAAAAAAAGGGAATTATTTCTCCCTTACTGCTTTTCCGGTTTCCCTTACGAACGCTGCCAAGATAGGTATTATTGCCATGAGGATTGTGAAGAACACGGCAGCCCCAAAGAAGGTTCCAGGCATCTGAATCAGTGGCGGTGGAGCGATGAGATAGTAATAAACGGGATTCGCGAACACACTTGACATGTAACTTGCAAGGATGACATGATTGTAGAACAACTCAGCTATGATGTAGGAAAAAGAAGCCTCCTGGAAAACGCCTCCTACAAGTGGAAGCACAGCGCTTCCAAGGTGTCCAATGGTGAGCATTATGCCTAGACCCAAACCTGCAAGCATAGGTCCCACCGCTTTTAGTTCAACCATTGTTTCGAATAGGACAGGAGCGAGTGCAAGTAGGAAGAAGCCGAAAATTGCAGCTGAGATGAGGAGGACGTTGCCAGATTGGGTTCCCAAAAGATAAACCATGGGTATACAGACGATTGGCAGCGCCAGAAGGAAAGGTTTCCTCCGCTGAACTCTGTCAGAAAACCACGGAATTAAAAGCATACCAACGCTTCCGGTGAGGGTGATTACACCCGAGACGAGACCACCAGTCGTTTGTTCTAAGCGGATGAAAATGAAGGAGTACTGTGGCGCATACATTGTGATGTAAAGCTCAATCAGCTTCTGAATTAGGGGGGCATTTGACCAAGCTATCCGCTCAATGAAGTCGGTTAGGAAAATGTAGACTCCAAAACCTAAAAAGAAAGCAGATGCGAGCAACCAGTAGTCTCTAGAACCAGCTATCCTTGAAAGACCTTCCCTTAGAGGAACAGGTTTCGTTTCTTCCCAGGGCTCCGGAGGCAGTTCAGGTGCTTCACGAGCTATCACAAAGAATACCACGGTTATTATCGCTGCAACGAAGCCATAGACTAGGAGCGCATTTTGAAGACTCGTTCGTGGAGCATACTCACCAAACATAGATATGAGCAAGGGTGTGACTATTAGACCCACAACCATTCCCAGATTGTTGGCGAACATACCCAGACCTTGAGCCAGCGCCCTCTCGCCTGAGGGGAACCAGTTCACGGCCGCTTTGGTGAGACTGACAAAGATGAAAGCCATCGCCACTCCCTGAAGGAACTGGAAGAGTAAAAGCCAGTTGATATCAGGTGAGAAAACTCTGACTATGCCCACAAAGGTAGTTAGAATAGCTCCGGCTCCGGTGCAGAAAACCCATCCTCTCTTGTCCACCAAAACCCCTATGGGAATGCTTACGATTATCTCAGCGATGAGGGAAATTATAACTAGAAGCGTTATCGCCGTCTCACTGACACCGGTGAGGAAGAACGCCTGTCTTACAGTTGAGGATATGGGTGCGAAGGCGAGCCAAATAGGCTGAGCTATAAACCACACCAAGCAGTAGGCGAGAATTGCAACCCAGCGGTACCTATAAACTTGGTACTTGACGGAAGCCATTTCACATTCATCCACGAAAAGTTTTGAGAGACTAATTTGATATCACTTTTTATATAAAGATTTCTTTTTAATTTCTGGTACAGTTTCTTCAGCGTCTCCTGTTGCGGGGGGTGGTGCTGTTTTGAACTCTTTTCTAGCTTAAAATTTGACATTTTCCATCGCCAAGCATCGGTTTTAGGCTCAAATAGGTTTTTTTATGCGTTGGATTTCTCCCACAAAAGGTGACGCTAGGCTAATAGTGCCTAATTTCTCCGTTGTGCAATTTTACTTTTCTCTTTGTGCTCGGTGAATTTTTTACAACTCTAAAATGTAATTTTCAAAAAATTTCCAAAAAGGGTAATTTAAATTATTGGATATTGATGCTTCCCGCGACTAGAGTCGGGGGGTTTTCTCGCCAACAGCTTAAAGTTCTGCAACAGATTATTTAAGGCTAAAAATTCATTAGAGGATATTGTTGACAAATTAATGGTGAAGATTTATATCTGCAGTCTGGGAAAAAGTCTGAGTGCATTCCCTCGGTCTATTTGAGCCCGCGCCTCAGCGTCAAAACCGTCGTAGCTGGTGAGTTGCTTGATCTGCTCTGATGTGAGGTTTTCAGGCGCGAAGGGGTAATCGCTTCCAAATAGAATTTGGGAGGGATTCACTAATTCTTGGAGGGAACGCAGGGAGTAAGGAGTGGTTGAGAGTGCAGTGTCATAATATATTTTTTGTAGATAGTTTATGAATCCCTTTGGAGCGTTTTTCGCAGCGTTGGGAATCATAAATAGGCCCAAGGAAATTCGCCAGGCAAGGAAGGGGATGGTTCCTCCCGCATGGGCAAAAATAAACTTCACGTGGGGATTGCGTTCCAGTGTTCCGCCATAAATTAGATTCGTTATTGTGCGTGTAGTGTCAAAAGTATACTCATACAGAGAGTTTGGAATATTGGGACCAATTGGGTTACCGCCGGCGGGATCCGTGGGGTGAACAAAGACAACTGCTTTTCTGCGGTTGAGTTCCTCAAAAACTGGCTCAAACAGTGGGTCACCCAGATAATGGCCGCCAAAGTTGGTCATAAGTACAACACCGTCCAGTCCCAAAGTGCCCAAAGCATAATCTATTTCGTTCAGGGCACCGTCTACATCTGGTAAAGGCAGGGTTGCGAAGGCTCCACAACGCTGGGGATTACCAGTCAGAAGCTTGGCAGATATCTCATTACACTTTCGCGCTAGGTCGCGGGCAAAGGCAGAATCACCAAAAAAGACGCCAGGTGAGGAGATCGAAGTAATCGCGGTTCTTATGCCATTACGGTTCATCACTTCAAGCATCTCGGACTCAGACCATTGGGGAAAAGTCACACCCGATGTTTTGGTGATTCCCAAGCTGTTTAGAGATTTAACATATTCACGGGGAACAATATGGTGGTGGATATCAATACGGTGAGACCCAGCTACCATTTCAACACATCCTAACAGATTAGTTCTACCTAATTAGCAAAACCATTTATTGGAGAGCACAAATTTCCACATCAGCATAATCGATACGAATTGACGGAGATATAATTTTTTTGAACCAGCACATTGCAACAATTGTATGCCCGTGTAGAAGCACAATCTAATTCCTCCAATTGTTAGTAGGATCAGGAAAAGGAATTAAAGTAACCCCAAGAGTAGTTGAATGGAACATACGCGCCACTCTGGTGAAAACTGCCTTTTTTGCTTCAAGGTTGGTGTTCTAGACAAAACCTGTTTTGCTCCTGAACCAAGCCTTTGAACAAATTGCTTACACCATGGAGTAAATGAGGGGAAGCCTTCAGGAAATAGGTAATCTAGGGGTTAAGGGCGCTAATTTTCAGCTTTTTTTCCAGAACTAAAATTTTTCGACTAAAAGGTTATAAGGGTGATTTCACCATATTTTTGAATTAAAATTATGTTATGAATGGGAGTTTGGAGAGGAAAAACTTGTCTAAATCCAAGTCAGGAAAAAAATTCTCTGTGAAGGCCATCGCCTTGGATACTGGTGGAACCATGTCAGACACATTCATCATCGATGAAAAGGGAAGATTCGCAGTGGGAAAAGCTTTGACCACCCCCCAAGAGGAATCAGTGGGAATCCTAAACTCCATAGCCGACGCCCTAAGCCATTGGAACGCTAAAGTAGAGGAAGTGGCGGGCTCCGTAGAAGCTCTAGTTTACTCCGGCACTCTAATGACAAACAGATTGTTGGAGAGAAAAGGCAACAGTAACATAGGAGTCATAGTTAATGCGGGGTTTGAAGACCTCCACAGGCTGGGAAGAGCCCTACAGTGCTGGATTTGGCTTCCCTACGCGGGACGTCTCCACGCTAGGGAACATGAACACCCCAAACCCCTCATCCCAAGAAAACAGATTAAGGGTGTTCGGGGAAGAATCAATTTCTGGGGAGAACAGTTGATTCCGCTCTACGAAAACGATGTGAGGAAAGCTGTGGAAGAACTTCTTGATATGGGTGTTGATAGTATTTGTGTTTGTCTTCTCTGCTCCTACATGAACCCCATGCATGAGAGGCGGGTGAGAGAGATCGCAGAAGAGGTTATGGCAAAGAAGGGCAAAAAAGTCCCCGTAGTTTTGTCCTGTGAACACAACCCAGTTAGAGGTGAAACTCCAAGGCTAAACGCTCTAATAATTGAGCAGTATGCGGCTGAACCTTCAAGGCAACAGTTGATTAAACTATCAGAAGCCTTTCAGAAGAAGGGAGTACGCGCGCCCCTAAGGATATTGACCTCCTATGGCGGAACAATTTCTCCAAAGCACAAGCAGTTGATAACCATTCTCATGTCTGGCCCCATAGGAGGAGTCATAGGCAGCAAGTTCATAGCAGAAAAATACGGAATAAAGAACCTAGTATCATCAGATGTTGGAGGAACAAGCTTTGACGTGGCCTTAATGATGGAGAAATATGTCCCAACCAAATGGGAAAGCTCTATTGGGAGATATATACTTAACATACCCACACTCGCCCTAGACTCTATAGGCGCAGGAACCGGGATGTACGTTAGATACAACAAGATCACCGAAAACCTAGAGTTTGGACCAGAAAGCGCAGGCTACCGCATAGGCGTATGCAACGAAGAATCAGGGGTAACAACGGTAACCATGACTGATTGCAGCTTGATTCTGGGGTACCTCAACCCAAAATATTTCCTCGGAGGAAGAGTCCCACTAAATAAGGAGCGCGCACTTAAGGCCATAGAGGAACAGTTAGCGGAACCCATGAAAACCGATCCCTACAGCACTGCCAGGGGAGCATTAGATCTAATAGAGATAAGCATGAAGAACCACCTCAACGGTATGATAGAAGGCTTAGGATTCAGACCCGAAAACTACGCGTTAATATCATTCGGCGGGGGAGGACCTCTGCATGTGGCGGGATATTCCAGGGATATGAAATTCCAAGACATACTGATACCGGAGTGGGCCCCAGCCTTTTCAGCCTTTGGATGTGCTTGTGCCGACCACTCATACCGACACGAGAAAACAGCAGATCTCATAATAACTCCTAACGGAGCCATGAATCCCATAGTAGCCATGATGCTTAACGCCACCTGGGCAGAACTTAAACAAAATATAGTTGAGGAAGTTAAGAGGGAGGGAAGAGACCCTAGCGAAATGGAGTTCAGGCCATCAGTTAGGTTGCAGTATTTGGGAATGTTGGACGACTTAGAAGTGAAATCGCCCTCGGATAACCTGCAGCCCGACGACGTGTGGGAAATTGCTAGAAGATACGATGAACTATTTGAGGAAATTTTCTTGAGAGGCACCAAAAGCCCCGAGCTGGGATACCACATAACCAAAGCGGTAGCCACTGGAGTGGTACCAGTACCTAAACCCGAACTTCCAACTTACGAGTTAAGCGGAAAGGAGCCCGAGGAGAAGGCTTCCAAAGGGTACAGAGAAATATTCTGGGGAACCGGCTGGCATGAAGCTTCAATCTGGGAAATGGAGCTACTCCAATCTGGAAACGTGGTGGACGGACCCGCAGTCATTGAAGCTCCGGCAACAACTCTGCTAGTTCCACCAGGTTACAGTGTGACACTAGATGAACATAGAATCTTCCACATGGAGGTATAATTATGTCGAGAAGGTGTATTGGATGGAATAAGAAAAGCTTGAAGGAAATGCTTGAAGAAAGCGAGAGAGTTTTTAAAGAAACCGGATACTACTGTGGAATAGATAAGCTTAGACTTAAAGAGGAAGATCCCTTCAGGTATGAACGCGCCTACGCTGGTTTGAGAGGAGCCTTGGTCTCCGCTAGAGAGACCGCGCTACACATCGCCGCCTCGCCTATAGTTAGGGAGATTGGTGAGCTCTGCTTCGCCCTGTACACTCCGGAGGGAGACTCCATAGTTGTTTCAACGGGCATCTTGGTTCACGTCCACACGATGAGCGAAGCCATAAAGTTTATGATTAGGGAAAATTATGAGGAAGACCCCGGAATAAATCCTGGAGACATTTTCCTCAATAATGACCCACAATGTGGCAATGTGCACACCACCGATGTTCAAACCCTCATTCCCATATTCTGGAAGGATGAGCTTATAGGCTGGGCGGGAGGAGTCACACACCAAGTTGACACTGGAGGAATAGTCCCGGGACACGACCTGACATCCGCCATTCAACGCTTCGACGATGGAGTCTACTACACCTGCTTAAAGATTGGCTCCAACGATAAAATATGGAAAGACCACCTCATTAATGCCCGCAGATCTGTGAGAACACCCCTATACTGGGAGCTAGATGAAAAATGCCGCCTTGCAGGAGACCTTATGATTAGGGACGCAATCTACAAATTTATAGAGAGGGAGGGAATAGACTACTATAAACAATTCATAAGGGAAGCCATAGAGGAAACCAGAAGAATCTTCAAAGAACGCGTAAAAGAACGCCTAATACCTGGAAGATACAGAGCCGCGTCATTCTTCGATATACCCTCCAAGGAAACAGCTTGGCAGCCCAGAGCAAAGGTGGACAAAATCTCCAACGAACCCATAGAAATCATAGTTAAAGAGGATGGCAGTATCTCCCTAAGTTTTGATGGAGCTAGTGGACCCGGAGCTAACCCCATGAACTGTGACAAGGGTGCCATGGAGGGAGGGCAATGGGTCCTCCTAACTCAAGTTCTGATTTACGGAGACAAGGTAAACGATGGAGCATACCTTGCTGTAGAAACCGATTATCCCCTAGGGACTTGGAGCAACGCTGGTGATCCCTACCTCTCCTATCAGAGTCCTTGGGGTAACTTGATCCCCGCCTACACTGGAATGATGAAGTGTCTGTCTTATGGATTGTTTTCACGCGGATACAGAGAAGAGGTGATTCCAGGTTATGGTTTTACTGGAGACGCTATTCAGGGTGGAGGAGTCTATTCCGCTGGTCCACTTATGGGTCAAAGGTGGGCCCTATCAACTTTCGAGATTAGCGGTCAGGGCTTGGGAGCAAGTGCAGTGAGAGACGGACTGGACTGGGGATACGCTATGTGGAATCCTGAAGCAGATCTGGGCGATGTGGAGACCTGGGAACTATTTCAGGGAGGTATACCCTACCTTTCAAGGAGGGTGAAGCCCAACAATGCGGGCTACGGAAAGTATCGAGGTGGAGCGAACTATGAGGGTGTAGCAATGATTGCCAACTCTAGGGATGTGGACTTCTTCGGGGCTCGGGAAGGAATGGTTTTCCATGGAAGCGGAGGCATGCATGGAGGATACCCCCAACCAACCGCATATCGCCTATATGCCAAAAAAACAAATATGAAGGAAATAATTGAGAAGCAAAAAGACTATCCCTTGGGAGACCCAGACCCAGCCAACGGTGAATTTGAGAGACTCTTGAAGGGAGAAATAACGCGGAAGGAGTATTGCACCATTTATCCCATAACCCTTGAGAACTATGATTTGATTCACTACGCATTAAGTGGCGGACCTGGATACGGCGATCCCTTGGAGAGAAGGCTGGATCTAGTGAAGCAAGATCTTAACGACGGCATTTACACCAAGGACATAGTTTACAAGGTTTATGGAGTGGTGGCAAACTATGATGAGCAGAGGGGTGAGTGGGTAGTGGACGAGGAAGCTACACGGAAGCGTAGGGAAGAGATAAGAAGGGAGAGGAAGGAAAAATCTGTACCCTTCAACGAGTACTGGGAGCGGGAGCGGAAGAAAATTATTGAAGGCAAACTCTGCGATGCGGTCAAAATCATGTATTCTGAGAGTCTCAGACTATCTAAGAGGTGGGCCAAGGAATTCCGAGAATTCTGGAGGCTGCCTGAAGATTTCATGGTGGAGGTGAAATAGTTGTCCAAATATGATAGGAAAACTTTGGAAAGATTAATCAATGGGGAATTAACTTGGGAAGAGTTGAAACCCATAATCAGCGGGCCCAAGGATCCAGACAGATTCGACAAAGTATTAGAAATTCTGCAGTCTCGTGTACCATGGAAGGAAAAGATTCTCTTGCCTCTCCACGAGCACCTCTACGTGGTTTCAAAAGGGGGCCAGAGAATAGTTAAGTGTGACTGTGGATATGAGTTCGGAGACTACCGGGAGAACTGGAAAACCAAATGCCGGGTGAGGGTTAGAGACACCAGAGAATCCATAGAGGAAATCTACATGAAGTACATGGGAAGCAACCCCGAATGGGAGGAACTCCGAGAGTACTACTGCCCAGGCTGCCTAACACTACTGGATGTTGAGTGTGCACCACCGGGATACCCCACCGTGTTCAACTTTCTACCAGACATTGACACATTCTACGAGAAATGGCTAAAGAAACCACCACCAGACAAGAAATAGACTCTTCTGCAAAAATAAGAATTTTAAAAAAATTCCCTTCCCCAATTTCCCCCTTTTTTGAATCTCTAGAAACGAGAAACAACTCTATAAAAGAGGGACTTTGAGCACTGAAAATATTTTGAAATCCTCATTGACGCTCGATTTTTATAAAGACCACTTCAAGAAGACCACCGTTTTCAAACAGTGAATGAATTAAGGAAGTTTTTTTGATCTGGCAAAGCGAATAGGATATCGAAATGTTCCCCTTAGGGGGAACAATCGGAGAAAACCCAAGCCACGCTGTGCGGTTGAAGCTTGGGATACCCGAAAAGGGCTTCGATGCGTTCGGCAACGAACGAGTGCCAGGCTTGACGTCTGGCATAGGGCTTGACTGGAGTACCAGTCACTAGGTGACCAAGCCCTGAAGCACAAGGAAGAGGGAGATAAGTCTGAGAGGCGTTGGCCTTGCACCGTTAAAGCCTTGAAGGTGAAGGTGCAACCTCGCAAGCATCCATAAAACACCGTCTTGGCGACAAGCGGGAAATGGTGAACGAAACCTGGAAGCCACCATTTTCAAATGGAGGAGGTCACTTATTGTTCCCTGCCTATCTTTTCTGGTTTTTCTGGTGGAGGATGACGGCTCTCTCTTCTTGGAAACTCTAGTTTGGGGTGGCAAATAAATCCTGGAACCGTTTAGGGGGGAGAGGTTCTGAGCTGTTTTAAAGGTTTTTTGGAACATTTAACTAGTTTTGGGGTGTTTTTTTGCTACCTTTCTTCGAATTCCTCAGGGATAAGGGTGAAATAGCTTGGGCAATTACTGAGACTTCTGAGGGTTTGACCGCCAACGTAGACTAGAGCTTCTACTTCGTGTCCACTATCAGTTAGCACTCTAACTGTTGCTTTTTCAAAAAGTCCCGAAGAGACTCCTTCTATCTTGTCTAATTTATTTATGGTTTCCTCCCCTACCGAGTAGTAGACTTCACCCTTCACCGAATAACCTTGGGAAGCTGTTATGAAGGGGTAATTCATCGTATTGCACCATAGCAACTTGTAATTTTTGAGAAGGGCTCTCTCGAACCTGAAGCCCCTTAGAACCTCGGATCTGGGGTGCACGTCGATTTCACCACTTCTGGGATTAAAATACCTGCTTAGAAGTGTACCGTAAACAAAAACATTCTTGGAACTCAAACTTGAAAACCCCGGAAACAGAATGTTAACCGAGAATAATTTTTGTGTCCGCTCATTTTAAAACTTGTGGGATACCTTTTCTGGGGCGACTTTTTTGTGGAGTGCTACTTTTTGGAAAAATTTATCAGATTTTTTCGGCGTCATTCATTGTTTGGCTAGCCTTGATTCTTATGGAAGTGTTGCTAATGTTTAAAAGGATTTTTAATGATTTAGTGCATTAAGGATTTGTGTCTATTATTTTTTTGTGGGGTTGCTTGATGGAGTCTGATTTCAGGAGTCTTCCCCCAGGCGTTAGGAAGTATTTGGGCGAGGCTTTTTCTCTGCTTTTTTCCTACTTGGGGGAGCGTAGTGTGGTGGGCTTGTATCTTTTTGGGAGTGCCCTTGGTGGAGAGTTTTCTGCTAGTAGTGACTTTGACTTCTTGGTTGTTTTAGGTGATGGGGTCACCGTGAAGCAGATTGAACGTGTTAAAAGTTTATTGGAGGGGCTTGAGATTAAACATGGGCTCCGTGAGGAAAAATTTTCCATTCTCGGAAAAGTATTGAGGGCAATAGAGAGGAGTACGGGAATGTTTGAATCACACTTCGTTTGTAGAAAAAAAGATTTGTTGAGGGCGGATTTTCCCCGGATTTTTAATACGAGCCCCCTCATGTCTAAACTCTTGGCTCCCTCACCAATTGTCCTAGGCAGCGTGCTCAGCAGAATAAAAAGATTGTATGGAGAAGACCTCCACCAAAAAGTGGCTATACCAAAGGCAACCCCATTCACAATCATCAAAAGCCTAGCCATGAACCTACTCCTAAGCCTCTTCTCACTCATCCTTTACCCCTTCAGCTCTAGGGCGAACAAGTACGAAATGGAAGCCGCCAAGTGGAGCATTATGGCCTCCTACTACTACCTTAAAAAAAGAGGCTACACACTAACCCAAGCCGCAAAACACTTCACAAAACTGGGCATATCCAAAACTTACCTTAAACGGTTACTCCAACTCAGAAACAATTACCACAACGATATACATTTCGGGCTAGCCACACCACTACAAATCCTAAAAATCCACACCAAAACCCTAAAACAAAAACCCCCAACCAAAAAATGAGCCGCCCAGCCAATCCCATCGCAAAAAAGAAAAAACTAAACACAAAAAGCAACCATCCACCCAAACAACTGCTTCAGAAACCACTCCCACACTAAGACAACCAAAATAAAAAATCTATATCAACATTGCCAAAAACGTTTCACCCAAAACCGTTTCTGAATCCAAAAAGGAAAAAAACCCAAATTTTTGCAGCCACAGCTAAAAGGCGAAGCCAAAAACAAGGCGCAACCAATAAACACTAAATCCATCCTGCCAGCATACAGGAGCCAACTCAGATACGACTCATTTTTCTTACCTAGCACATTCTACACAGAAGCACTGAACTTTAAGATACGCATATTTGGAATGAAACGTACTAACGGAATACCCAATGGAGAGTTCCACATAATTTTCTTTATGCGTCGCACCCTTTACGCTCGGCTTCTTTTTCCAACGTAAACTGCTAGAGGTCAACCCCACCTTAATAGGAAAGGTGGTACATCCTTTCTTTCCTTTTTTGTGGGGTTTAACCTGGTAATTTATTTTGCGACCATTGATTGAAGCTCTTCTCTTGTTTCTGGTTCAGTTCTCTAGAAAAATAGGTTAGGATTGAGGAGGAAATATTTTGAGTCCTCTTTCTTTATCTTTTACCGCCGCGGTGACCGCTTCTGTCTCTTCGGAATGGTTTTCCGGAGTATGGTGGGCGTTCGCCTCCGCCGTATCTGGGGCGGGGTCGGCGTTCCTGTTCGTAGACTCGGTTTGAGAGGTTGTTCTGGGTGTTTAC
>JAHQXB010000169.1 GCA_029856435.1 Candidatus Jordarchaeia archaeon | reverse complement strand
CGCCACAAGGAAGAGAAACTCAATTAGAGCCTTTTCGAAAAGGTAGGAATATTCTGCCAGACTGGTTTTTATGAGCGGAATACATAATGCTAAACGAAACTTCATAACGGAACATTATTTATTTCCTAATGCATAATGTTAATAACTACAGCAAATATGGTTAAAAATAACACCGCTTCGCTTTTGAGGACGTGAATATAATGGTCTTAGAGAAATTGGGTGAAGGTCTTAGGAACGCGATAAATAAGATTCTACGTTCAAATGTGGCAGATAGAGAAGCTGTCGAGGAATTAGTTAAAGAGCTTCAGAGAGCGCTGCTAATGTCTGATGTAAATGTGGAGCTGGTTTTTGAGCTAAGTGAAAGGATTAAGAAAAGAGCTCTTGACGAGACATTACCACCAGGCATAAGTAGAAGAGAGCATGTTGTGAAAATAGTTTATGACGAGTTAACCAATATTCTCGGTAAAAAGGCGTATCCTCTCGAGATAACACCAGGAAAAGCAAATATTATCATGCTTGTAGGGATTCAAGGTTCAGGTAAAACAACCACAGTTGCTAAACTCGCAAGGTACCTCACTAAAAGAGGCGTAAAAACAGGGGTAGTTTGCGCTGACACATTCCGTGCTGGTGCATATGAACAACTCTACCAGTTAGTTAGTGAATTGGGTGTAAAATTTTATGGGGAACCAAATAGTAAGAGTAGTGTCTCTGTAGCCAGGAAAGGAATAGAAGTGCTACAGAAAGAGGGATGTGAAGCGATTATCGTTGATACTTCGGGAAGACATAAGGAGGAAAAGGGGCTAATGAAGGAAATGCAAGACATAGCAAAGGCCATTAACCCTCAGGAGATAATATTGGTAGTCGATGGAACCCTTGGACAACAAGCATCTGTTCAAGCCCGAGCTTTTAAGGAAGCTACAAACATTGGGTCTATAATTGTCACCAAGTTGGATGGCTCAGCTCGTGGGGGCGGCGCTCTTTCGGCAGTAGCAGCCACAGGAGCTCCAATCAAATTCATAGGCAATGGTGAAAAGATTGAAGACATTGAGAGTTTTAACCCAACCGGCTTTGTGGGGCGCCTATTAGGAATGGGCGATTTGCAAAGTCTTCTAGACAAAGTTAGAGAGGCGGAATTAACGCCGGATAAGGAGGCGGCTATGGCGTTTTTGAGCGGTAGGTTTACTTTAAAAGATTTCTACAATGCTATGGAACAACTTAAGAAAATGGGACCCGTAAGTAAAGTTTTGGAACTGTTAGGAGTCGGCGCCAAATTTCCAAGTGAATTAAGGGAGGTTGCTGATGATAAAATGAAGTACTGGAAAGTGATGATGCAATCAATGACTAGGGAGGAACTAGTTAATCCTAAGCTAATTGACCGTTCTAGGATAATCCGGATTGCTAGAGGATCTGGAACGCAACCGAAAGAGGTCAAGGAATTAATCGACCAGTATTTTGCAGCTAAAAAAGTAGCAAAGATGATGGGAAAGCAGAGGTTAAGAGGGAAACATGGAATGCAGATACCTCAAAGTATATCGCCAGAACAGATAAAGAAGTGGAAAGGAAAATTAGCATGAGAATTTTCAGCGTCGTGTTAAATAGTATTTCTGCAATTAACAAAAGAAAACTTGATTTGGGATTTGTTGATAACACTATTTCAAGGCTTGGAGCATGTATAAGAGCTGCCTTCTTTCTTTCTAATGGAATCAGAAAAGATACAGTTCTATATATTATAGTTAAAGACGAAATTTACACTATCAAGTTAGTAGGCAGTGAGTTAAGATATTTAGGACCAGACATAAGATCTACTTCTCTTCTGTTAATGAAGGTACTGGGGGAAGTAAAGGAACTAGATAATAATAAAAAGGTTTTATCGAAACGAGGAGCTTATATCTTTGAAGATGATGCTGATTTAGTTGATAGGCTTAGAAATATCAATGCGGAACAGGTAATCTTCCCAAATTTAAAGGGAAGGAATATTGAAGAGATAATTATTAAAGGTAGTATAAATTGTATTGTACCGCTTGAATATCCTTTTCCTGATTTTATGAGGAATAAACTAGTTGAGCAAGGATATACAGAAGTACTTTTTAGTGGTAATAGTCCAGTTGATAATTTCATTATCATGGTACAAAACTGGTTAGACAATTTGTGGAGTAATGGTAACAATGGGACTGATTGACCAGGCTATGGAAATTTTAAAAGCGCACAAGCTATGCGATAACTGCTTGGGAAGACAATTTGCTTTATTGGGAACAGGACTTAGTAATGAAGAGAGAGGGCGTTCGATAAAGACGGTTCTAACGCTAATGGGCCATGAATTTTTCGCGAAGGATAAAGTTAGGGGGGAGAGTTTATTAAGAACTGTAGCTATTAACGGGTTTTTTGCTCCCGCATTAGGCATTCTTCAATCAATAGGCTTGGAACTTAGAATAGAGGGAAAATGTGAAATTTGTGAAAATATTTTTTCCAAAAAGGAGGAAATTACAAGGAAAATTGCTTCAGAGTTAGGTAAGTATGAGTTTAACAACTTCCTTATAGGATCAAAGGTTCCGCCTCGAATTTCTGAAAAGGAGGATGCTTTGAGAGCGACTTTTGGAATTAGTACTGGTGAGGCCTTAAAGGCGGAAATAAATCGCGAGATTGGTAAAATGTTGACAGTGATTACTGGTAAAAAGGCTGAGTTTAATAGGCCAGATATACTAGTAGTTTTGGATTTAGAAGACTTTTCAATATCAATTGAGGTTAATCCTCTTCATATTTCGGGGAGATACTTGAAACTTAAGAGGGGCATCCCTCAAACTAAATGGCCATGCCGGCAATGTCGTGGAAAAGGATGTGAAAGATGCGGGGGCACGGGTAAAATGTATCAAGAATCGGTGGAAGAAATAATTGCTAAACCAGTACTTGAAATCACGGGAGGGGAGGAATCAAAATTTCATGGAGCAGGTAGAGAGGATATTGACGCCAGAATGTTGGGAAGCGGGCGTCGATTTGTCTTAGAAATTAAAAACCCCAAAAAGCGAAATATAGATCTAAAAGAGTTGGAAAATATAATCAATACCTACTCTGAAGGAAAAGTAAAGGTGATGGATCTCAGTTTCTCAAATAAGGATGAAGTTAGAAATATTAAGGCAATGTCTCAAATCTCTACCAAAACCTACTGTGCATTGGTAGAACTAAAGGATCAAGTACCATTAGAAAAGCTAGAACTATTAAAGACTAAACTTACAGGAGAGATCATACATCAACAAACCCCAAAGAGAGTAACACATCGTAGGGCAAACCTAGTTAGAGCAAAAAAGGTTTACAGGGTAGACTATAAAATACTGGATTCAAATAGGTTGGAGTTAATTATTGAAGGCCAAGGAGGATTATACATTAAAGAGTTAATTTCGGGTGACGAGGGACGAACAAAACCAAGCGTATCTTCCATACTAAATACAGAAGCAAAATGTTTACAGTTAGACGTAATTAAAGTGGACGAAAAACATAGTGAGCACCAAGCCTAACATTTTATCCTTTAATTGGTCACTACGTATCGAAGTTATTAGGATTAAATTTGAGGTACATTATAGAAAAAATAAAATGGCGATGTTGGAGTCAAGTTAATTTGGGGTATATGAAGTGAAAGTGGAACGCATGAAAATAGACGAAAATATGAGTGTCTTGGATCTTGTTAAAGAGATGGACGCAGCAGGAGTTTTTTGTGCAGGTCGCTTGGCTAGAGCTTTGGATATATTTGTCGAAATGGTGAGCGACCCCGACACCACGGTATTCCTGGGGCTTGCAGGCGCTCTGGTGCCCGCAGGGTTGGGACAGATATTTGCAGACCTGATTCAGGAAGATTTTGTAGATGTTATTGTTAGTACAGGAGCAAATATAACTCATGACTTAATTGAGGCTTTTGGCGGGCAACATCAAAAGGGTATCGAAGGAGACGACACTGATCTTAGAAGGCGAGGGATTAATCGAATTTATGATGTATATGTTTCTGACGGAGCATTCATGGAATTTGAAGATAAGATACAACAGATCTTTAGGGATATAGATGTTGAAAAAAGGAGAGAGGGCATTGCAGTATATGAACTTATAAATGAAATTGGGAAGAGGCTGAAGGATAAGAAATCCTTTGTTAAGGTAGCCGCAGATAAGGGGGTTCCGATATTTTGCCCGGCTATAACTGATTCTATTCTTGGGCTCCAGGCATGGCTTTTTTCCCAATTGAATCCATTAAAAATAAACATACTTGAGGATCTGCATCAAATCATAAACTTAGCTTATGAAAGTAAAAAAAGTGGCGCCATAATTTTAGGTGGCGGTGTCCCTAAAAATCACATTCTGCAGACTATGCTTATTACGGGTAAAGGATTTGATTATGCTATCCAAATTACTCTTGACAGACCAGAGTCGGGGGGGTTAAGCGGAGCAACTTTGGATGAAGCACGTTCATGGGGCAAATTGAAAAGTAACGCAAAAAGCGTGGATTTAATAGCAGATGTCACTGTAGCCTTTCCGATTTTAGTCGCTGCTGCTAAACAAAAACTAAAGGAACTATGAATAAAAAAGTTTTCATGGATAGTGCCAAGGTATAAACATAGTTTCTGGTTTTTTTGATGCTTTGCCAATGCGTTCTTTAGGGCGGGTCAAGTGACGGTGAGCTCGGGGTGGAGGTAAGTAAAGTTTTTCGGAAATGGGTCTGGGAACCTCTAAAGTAGATTTTTCAAAAATACTTGATTTTAATCCGCATTTCTTGCATTTGAAGCCTTTATTTTTGCCCATGGAGGTCATACTCTTTCCGCACTTGGTACATTTTGGATTAAATTTAATGAATAATGGCGCCAGTTTGAGAATTTCAATTTTTTCCAAATTAATTGTGAGTGGATGAAGAGAGGAAGCGGGGCGTACACCACCATATACACGCACTCGATCTCCGGGAATTAGGTGTTTTATTACTTCTCTAAATGGCCCTGTAGGTTCATAGGCAGCACAATCGATTTTTCCAGTCGAGTCCTTTATCTGCACAATTACGTGGCCTCCAGGAATCGTTTTTGGTTTTCCGCAAACCTCACCATCCAATATTACAGAGAAGTAGGGTCTGACTTGGGAAATGTTCTGTACGAGCCGCAAATGCATGTCTGTACCCTGATTCGACCTGAAAATTACCCATCTTTCAATGGGTTCAAGGGAGATGACCATATTGTGCGCCGCATAAACGATTTCTGCAGTTTCTCCTCTGATGCCATAAAGTATGGGGTCAGGGCCGTGAGGTGTGATGAGTACACGTCCATCGTCAATATTACAAAAGGTGTTTGGAGAAGTTGTTGAGTTCATATTTTTAATAGAGGCAAAGTCTAATTTCCGTGGTTTTCCGTAATTTTCAGGTACTCTATAGGTTAGGATTTCGTAAGTGTGATCATTTTCAAGGAGTGAACCTATTGCGGCTAATGCACCAATAACGCCTCTTGTATTTTTTAAGGTGTGGATTTCAGCTCCTACGGTTTTAGCAGTTTTTAGAGCTTCCTTAACCGTTACAATATCCTGCATAGTCTTTATTGAGAGTTTCTTCAATGCAGGAGGTATTTTTTCTCCTTCATAAAAAGCTATACCAGGATTAGTATTTCTGAATGATAAATTCGCTCCTCTTTTTATTTCTTCAAGAACAATCTGCTTAACTGCTTCTTCCAAATCCTTCTTGATTTTTATTCTTAAACACAATGCAGCATTTCCCCTAGTACGGAATGGTACATTAGGATTTAAGCGTATTAGCAGCGGGTAATCAATGAAGGTTACATTTAAGGATGAAAGCTTCTCTACTATTTTTGCGCATAAATAGGTAGTACAACCACCTAAAGGAGAATCAGTATCATCAAATCCTATGTGAAGAAAAGTCACCTAGAAACGCCTCTTAGGATTACAATTTAAACAGGTAATTTCTTCATTTATTTTAACACTGCAATCCTCGCAAACTAATGAACCGCAAACATTACACGCCCTATCAGATAACTGTTTTCTGCAATTGGTACATAAGGTTTCATCACAGATAACACAAATACCTTGTGATACGCAGTTCGCACAAATCCGCCTTTTACACAAAAAGCACTCTGATACTACTACACCTTCTTCACAAATTTCACACATTTTTGAATTGTCCATTTTTTCTCTTGCTATAAAATAGCCTTATAATTTATAAATTTTCCATCGATTAAAAATGATAATGAAAGATTGTTTTGTAAATAAGAGTAAATAAAGTTTTATTAGAATTTGAGACCTTGTCGTAAGTATGTAGTTTGTTGACATGGTATGTGTGCAGGGTTAGCTGGTCTTACTCCTTTTTTTAGGCTTACTTGGAAGGAAGCCCTGTAAAGCCTCATTTTTTTTGGAGAGGATCAAACGATTACGCATAGAAGAGAAGCTACATACCTAAGACGAGATCCCTTAGAATTTGAGAAATTAGTTTAATAATAAAAAGAATAATGATAAAAGATTATTCCTACATTAGACAGGCGTATGTAAATAAATGAAAAAAGCGATGTCAGTTTTTAGTCTCCTTCCTCAGCCACAATAAGTGTGAGAGTTGAAACAACCCCTTCGATTTTTCGAATCTGCCATATAATTGTCTGTTTCAAATTTTCCATCGATTCTGTTTTAATTTTCGCTAGAATGTCATATACCCCATATAGGATATATGCTTCCTCTATGCCCTCAATTTTAGAAACTGCTTTAAGAACCTTCTCCTCATTAGCGGGTTCCGTGTTGATTAAAACAAAAGCTATGGGCAAATTAGCATCACCACGCGTGTAATTTTCAGTTAATAATTATTATTACATTAAGGTACTTATATTTAATGCAAAAGCAACTAAACCAAAATGTTAATCAATGATAGGTTATTATTTCTTTCCAAGAAAAACAAGTATATTTCGCTTAAAATAATTCAAATTGCCGAGTTGTTTTAAAAATAAATCTAAAAATTTCGATGAGCCAGTGAGTAAAAAATGAAATTGTATTTGTACAATGCTAAACAATGCGCACCACATTTATGCACTGGTCTAAAATTAGCTAGATTTAATAAAGTAAGGCTAATAAGCCGTTTGGCTGAGATACCTAGAGGTAGTTTAATACTCGATCCCTTCGCTTTAAAGGCAATATCACCACAAGATGATAAATACATAACTAAGGGGGGACTCACCGTCATAGACTGCTCGTGGAAATTGATCGAAGGGGTTTTTGATAGGATAAAGGGGGTAAAACGAGCTTTGCCCTATTTGGTAGCAGCAAACCCGATAAACTATGGTAAGCCAACAAAATTAAGTAGTGCGGAGGCCTTTGCAGCTGCGCTTTACATAACTAATCACAAAGAAGAAGCTAGAGAAATCCTTAGCCTCTTTAAATGGGGCCCGAACTTCATTAGACTTAATGAAGAACTCCTAGAAAAATATTCTAGAGCAGTAGACAGTACAGAGATAATAAAAATTCAAAATCAGTATCTTTTCTAAACAAATACTGGGCGCAAAACGTTCTAGTGCAAGTTGAACCGACAGAACGGGGCGGCGTCTAAGATATTTTATAACCATTGATTAAAATGAATAAAACACTACTCCGAACAGTTACCTTCAACCTATTCATAAATATTTTCTGGCGAGTTTGTGGAGAACTCATTCCATATTGGTTCTGCTTGAACATTTATAGCAAGTGAAGAGTTGAAAACAACCATGCAATCATATAGGTATTAGAGAAAACTTTTGTGAGAATCCAGATTTGTAAATGTACTAGGCTTATTTCTTAAAAAGTTGAAATGCTAAAACGCTTGGACAAACCATAAAATCCTTTTTACAGCAAAATGAGGAGACAATGGAGTTTGGGGGTGATGTGCAGAGAGTAATCCATCTTCTGTTAAAAGATAAATGTTACCATTTAATCTCTTGACGGCATTCAGCTTAGCGTCCTACCCGCTACCTCTTGTGGGAATCATGGGTAGCCTATTTGGACTTGCATCCTCGAGGATGGCCGTTTCAACAATTCCATCTGAATCCTCAGCGGTTTGCTTTTGAACATATTCCAGTGTTTTAATTTTTATGTTCAAAGACCGTATCATTGTCATCCTTCAGATGGATGTATCGTTTGCAGTCCTTAATTCGCAGGATTTCTGCTCCATTGCCAGGCTTCTCAGCCTGCACTTTACAGTGCTCGAGTCCCACATGATGGATGGATTTCCTCAGCGCCGCGAGGCACCGGCAGCCGTCCTTCTGCTCATCACCCAATATAAAGGGTATCAATGGGGAATATAAAAGTATTCAATTTAATGGTTGTGAATGGGATAAAATTCATGTGTTACATGCTTCCGTAAGGGTTATTTCTTTCAGATGCTTCTGTTGGTAGAGTCTCTTCAAAATTGCAGTCATACGTCCTTTGCAAAAGCTTCCAGCTTGTGTAATCTTACTTCTTCCGCTAGGGCTTAGAACAGCTATTCTTGAAGAGCAAAAAGGTGGTTTTGGTGGTTGAACGGGGGAATCTTCTGAGCCGTAACTGCGGGTCGTCTACGAAGTTGAAATGAAGGGGCCGCTTTGCATCCTTTTGAGAGTTACTCCCTGCTTGTGATATGTTCTGAATTTGGCGCCCATATCAGCTATCAAGTTGCTTTTCTTCCGTAGGGGATAAGTGCTATCAGCAGGTAACAGGTTAGTCACGTGAAGAATGAGCTTCTGGAAGAAGCCTCACGCTGAACTTAAGCATATTCCCACCTAAGGAGTAAATGCAGGAGAAGCCGTTGATTTAAAAGAGTGTAGCACCCAAACGCATGTAGAAAAAGTGTCCGGCTCAGCGAAGAAGTTCTAAAAGGGGGATATTACTAATTTTGTCTAATCCAGAGTAAAATACAATGCGGGTTCCAAATCTCAGAAATGCTTCCTCTCATAAAGCCTTATAAATGTGGAAAGTACTTGTTATTTGAATATATTTTTTTAATTTAATCTACGTATGCCGTGGATTTTTTCGGCGTGTATGAATGAATTATTGAGTTCCTCTTATAATCTTCTGCTATTGTTTTGGTGCCTTCCCAAATATCGAATAAATTCTTGATTGCTTGCGCTTTTATGTTTTCTATTCTGAATCTAAATATCCTTATTCTTCCAAATATCTTCTCTTGAACCAGCCCTGCTTTTTCTAGAAACTCCAAGTGCTGATTGGTGGTAGCATAGTTGAGATTTGCACGTTTAGCTATTTCGGATATGTTTAGTTCTCCCTCGCGGGCAAGAACCTTGACTATTTTTATGCGACCCTTCGAAGAAAAAATTTTTTCCAGAGAATTTTCCTCAGTGGTTTCGATTTTTTCTTTCATCTGACCCCCTCTAATAAATTCAATATTTCTTGTTCTAAGATTGAGGTAGGAATATCTGGCAGGCTTATGAGTGTTGTTTTCCCCTTCATCCCATTCCCAGAGATTTCTGTAGCAATAATTCCCTGCTTTTCTAATTCCTTGAGAAATCCCCAGAACTGAGTATGTCTTCTAGGCCTAATATTATATTCTTCGCATACAATTTTGTATACTTTCTCTGTTTCACTTGTTGTTACATATGCCCTCTCTTTGGTAAGTGTTCTTGAAATTGCTAATAATAACGCTTTGTGTTGAAAGGGCAAATCTCGTAGAACATCTTTTCGAATAACAGGGTAAATCTCTGATTTGGCTTCCCTTATATGCTCAGGTAAGATACGTTTTATGCCTTGCGCGTCAGCAATTTTTCCCGCGCGCCATAAAATCTCTAAAGCGTATCTAGCGTCTCCTTGTTTCGCCGCTATATCCGCAATAAATTTTATTTCTTCATCGGTTATAGTGCCTACATGAAATGCTTCTTTGGCGCGTTCACTCAGAATGGTTTTAAGCTGATCTGCTGTGTATTCCCTTAGGCGAATAATATTTTTTTGTAGACTGCTGATGATACTTAAATCCAGACTCCTAAATAGATCCTCGCTTCTCATTATCCCTATAAGTGAGAGACGCTGAACCGCATTCAGTTGCTCGTCAAAAAGTCTAACTAAGGAGTATAAAAGCTCCTCTCCCTCTCTTCTCAATAAAAAGTCTAACTCATCAAGGGTGAGAATGACATTTGCATTTTTCTCTTCTAAATCTTCCTTCATAATTTGAAATAGTTCTTCTGTGGAAAATCCTCGTCTAGGTATGTTTGGATTGAATGTTTTGACTATTTTGTTGAGAATGGCGAAACTGGTTCTCTCACGTCTACAGTTTATGTGAATGTAATGAATATTAATCCCCCTTCTGTTTGCTATAGCCACAATTTGGCTTCCAAAATTTTTAGCTAAAGCAGTTTTCCCAGTACCTATATTTCCGGTAATAATAACCTTTTGACTATTTCCCGGCCTCTCTAAGACCACTTTGAAAATGAGGGCAAGTTGTTTTAACTCGTTCTCTCTATGTGGAAGGTGTTCTGGGACGTAATCAATAGATAATTTAGATTCATCCTTAAATATCGATGATGGGCGGCTTAACTCATCCTCCACTATATTAGACACCGCTTGTCCTTCCATTGCAGAATGTTTTTTATTCTTTATTACAAAAATAATCTTAATCGTATAAAATGTCCTATGTATGTGTCATTTCCAATATTTCCCCTGTCACATTGTTTTAGAAGATTCTAATTAAAAGTAAAGTTATTTTGTGAAAAATCTTTATTTTTCGTTACTTGTTTACAGTTAACTATGATTAGATCCTCTGTGTTCAAAGATGAAAGTACACTGTTCCCCGAGTATGTACCTCCCCTACTTCCCCACAGGGAGAAACAGTTGGAACAGTTAATGCGTATTTATCGTCCACTGTTTTCAGATAAACTGGTAAGCGTAAATAGCGCCTTGGTAGGGCAAGCGGGTCTCGGAAAGAC
The DNA here is from genome assembly GCA_029856435.1 of Candidatus Jordarchaeia archaeon. Taxonomy (GTDB): domain Archaea; phylum Asgardarchaeota; class Jordiarchaeia; order Jordiarchaeales; family Jordiarchaeaceae; genus Jordiarchaeum. The sequence goes on along the minus strand of JAHQXB010000169.1, from coordinate 6,897 downwards.
AGCCACTTCGAAATTGTTTGGACAAAAGATAGAGGAGATGGCTAGACGGTCTGGTTCTAAAATAATTTTTGAATACATGTATTGCAGTACTGTACGCACCTTACCTGCTGTTCTAAGACAGATAATTATGAAAAATTGGAAGAAAGTGCCAGTTATGGGAATAACTGGAAACGAATTAATAATTGAATTAAATGACAGACTTAGGAGGGAAGATACTCGTCTCATAATTGCTTTAGATGATGCTAAACTCTTAGGCGGGGAAGCAATACACGGCTTAATTCGCAGTGCGGAGTATTTTGGGTATGGAAACGCTTTGGTAAGCACTTTGATTATCAGTAGGCCAGAGGATTGGGTAGCACACCTATACCCCCACCTAATAGAAGATGTTCACTCTGTAATAGAATTTTTAAGATATACCGAGCAAGAATTACAGGAGATACTTGCCTACAGAGCGTCTCTAAGTTTCTATGAGGGCGTACTTTCTCGAGAAAATTGTAATATGGTTGCAAAGATAGCAAGTGAAACCGGAAATGCTCGCCATGGAATAGAAATTTTGCGGCATGCAGGATACTTAGCTGAAAACAGTGAAGACAAAAAAATAACCCCTGAGATGATACGGATTGCGAAAAATGAAGTTTATCCTGAAACTTCTCCGGAAATACTACGTGGGTTACATAGACACGAACTAATTGCCGCACTATCAACAGCCACCACCCTAAAATACGAGGTTGCAGTACCAATTCACAAGGCATACGAACAGTACCGCATCGTTTGTGAGGAATACCAAACTTCTCCGAGGTCCACAAGAAACTTCAGAAATTATATTAGAGTTCTTGCAGATATAGGATTGTTCAATGCGGTAGTAAAAAACCTCAAAAGAGGTAGAAGAACAGTCATAACACTAACAGATATCCCTGCATCCATTCTAGAGGAGAGAGCTAGAAAACTATTAGAACAGAGGGGGAAAGATAGCTACGATTAAATAATAAATTACGGGCAGTGCATATCTAAGGTCCGTTAAAGTTTTCCAGATTCTGCAAAGCTATTGGGGATAATTATTTGTCCCCAGTGGTGATGTGTTTTTATGGACCTCCTAGAAGTCCTGTCAAAGAGAGAAGGCCTGATTATTGGAAGCTTCAACTCTAACAAAGGATATTTAAACTCACGAAAAATGGGTTAAAAGTTTTTACAACACTTTTTTCAAAATCGAGAATAATTTAAAAGTATTGATATCACCATACTCCTTGGCTATAGTTTCTTCGACGATCATGGAGGAGATAATTTTGAAGGTGTATAGAGACAAGGTGTATAAGGGAGAAATGAAGTTAATACCAGAAACGCTTAACGATCTCTGGCATTTATACAATATTATAGAAAAAGGCGACACTATTTATGCGAAAACATTCAGGCGAATAAGAAGTTCCGATGAACCTCTAAGAGCGGATAAAGGTGAAAAGACGCCAGTATACTTAGGCATTACTGTAGAGGACGCCTCACTTCATAAATATTCTAACAAATTAAGAGTGAGAGGAATCATTTCTAGTGCACCAGAGAATGTTTCTAGAGGTTCGTATCACACAATAAATGTGGAAACAGGAACACCCATTAAAATAATAAAAAATAAATGGCCAAAATATATTCTGGAGCGGATAGACGAAGCTGAAAAACATAGGGAAGAACCAAAAATAATAGTAATTTCAATCGAGGAAGGCGAAGCAAGTATAGCAATAATTAATAGTTATAGTGTAGACACCATTAGTAATATTAGTATGAATATACCGGGAAAAAGGTTTGCAAGTCAACACGACGAAGCAATTAGGGCTTTTTTTAGTGAAGTCTACAAAGCTCTTAATCAATTTATTGTGTCCCAAAAGTTGAAGATTGGCCAAGACATCAATAAAATTGTAATAGTAGGACCCGGTTTTACAAAAGATAATTTCCTAAATTACTTAATTAGTAAACTACCAGTTCTAAAAGATAATTTATTACTGGAGAGTTCGAGTTATGGGGGCGTAAATGGAGTTTACGAGGCTATCAACAGGGGGATAGTAGCAAAAATCTTGGAAGAAAGCAAGGTTATAAAAGACTCACAGCTTATGGAAGAATTTTTCATACATTTATCTAAAGATGATAAACGAGTTGCGTATGGAAATGAGGCGGTTCAAAAGGCTGTGTTACATGGAGCCGTAGATAAACTACTTATAACCGATGAAAAGTTAAGAACCGCTAATACTGAAGAAAGAGAAAAGTATGATGAACTTTTACGTCAATCAGAGCACATGGGGGGAAAAACCCATATAATAAGTACGTTGCACATGGCTGGAGAGCGGCTCCGAGCATTTGGGGGAATTGCCGCAATTTTAAGATTTCCTCTTGCTGAACATCTAGCTGAATAACTATTTAGAAATAGCTTTTATGTAAATCGCTGAAGGTATACTAGTTAAAGAGGTGTATATTCGGTTTCTAGTCTAGGTTGCTCTGTTGGGTACTCCTCTAAAATGCCAACTTTAAATCCTTTCCTTTTGGCTTCTTCCGCAATCTTTTTTACCACTCTAACAGATGTTTCAATTCTAAATTTTTCTTTATTTAAATATATTAACTGGTCAGAAATTTTGTACTTCCTGAAAATCGAATAAATCTGACTTAGATCTTTGTTCGACTCATCAAAAGTGATTACACCTTTTAATAAAAGACCTTCTCTCGTAACTTTTTCATAAGGCTTGGCAACATTTTTAGCTCGTCTTAATAATCTATTCTTAAGTTGTACTCCTCCCTTCAACCTCGATGGGCAGTAATGGATGTTTAACTCAGTATTGCTTAAAGCCCATGCGAGTAAATTCATAGCCGTATTTTCGCTTCCTTCTACAGCTATCATACTGTTTTTATCAAGTTTATAACCACGCTTTTTTAATTGATAAGCATTCGTTTCACTAAATTCCAACTCATTAATATTTAGAAAATTAACCTCGTAGCTTTCAAGTGATTTAATTAATCTCTTGGTAGGTTCTATTCTCCCAGGTATAGCAGGTATTTCAACACCAACACTCAAAGAACTATCCACAGAAGCTAAAACTTTACTTTCTTTTTCTGTTGAAATATGAAAGCGTATTTCGTCTAGTCCCGCATCAGCTAATTTTTCTATGTCCTCTCTGATGATTCGTCTCTTACCTGTATAAAGGTGGATATGATGCTTTTCTCCAAAACGATTTTTTAAAAGGTTAATATAATGAATAGTTCGATCTAGAACAAGGAGAGGCTCGCCACCTGTGATTCCTGTTCCCTCCGCACCACAAAGGATAGCTTCACTAATTATATCACTATCATCTAGGACTAATCTTTCATTAGCAAAAGTAAAATCCCTCCCTTTTCGTTCATATGAAATAGGGCAGTACCACGAGCAACTTGGTGGGTGCTCACATAAACCAGTCACAAATAAAACCAATTTGGCGCCACGAATGCAGAGTTGGCAACCTTCAGATAGTTCACCAATAAAAATTGACCCCCCCGCCGTCTTAGAAATTTTACGCAAAGTATCACCTTCATCTTTTTATTTGTACACGTTTACGTACAATAGGGTCTTTATCAGATATTCTTTTTATTACTTGCTCAAAGCTCTCATTTTTCTCCAAAACTCTCTTAAGATAAACACCAGTTCGCCCAACATCGTCGCGTTTAGTAAGCACTCTTACTCTCTGATTAACTATATCTAAACTAACCCCCAAACTTTTAGCTACAGTCGCCTCTCTCCCAATCACCGGACTTTCTAAATGCCCATACTTGGTCGGCTCTATAAACATCAGCCTTTTATCAACACCAGGTACTCTTCTATCCTCTTTTAACTCATCCAAGTTTAAAGCGCCACCAAAATAGTAAAATTCTTTTTCTAAGCGTCTAAGGTCTACCAAAGGAAAAGACACACTTACTTTATCCTCAAGGTAAATGTAAGCTTTAGGAGCATATTGAGGAGTAGCTTGAACAATCTCTCTTAAGAAAAAATCCTCCTTAATATTCTCAAGAGCGTGCTCAACCAGAAAAGATGAAACTACGTAAGGGATAAAAACATCCACATCACTTGTCTCTTTTACATCCCCCCTAGCAATACTGCCATGAATAATTGTTTGAACCCCGTACCTAAATAGTATTTCCATAATACGAATAGCTTTCTCTCTCAATTCTCTCAAAAGCATCCATCTACCAGCATCATATTTTACCTCAATTTTATCTCCAATTCTCACTGGTTTCTCAGGCATCATAATTCACCAGAACTTAATAGAAGCTCAAAATAACCCTCTTATCCCATTCCAAAAAAACATTACTTTTTTTATTCCAAAAATTTTAATAATACAACCCAAAAAGGTAACCATAACATTCAAGGATAGTTTTTTAAGCATCACCCTATCTGGTTTATCAGAAATTACTAGCTCATAATAAGCCTCCCGAAAAAATTATTGAGAACGCTAAGCTAGCGCCCTAAAACTTTAATCTACCCAGAAAGGAAGGAGTAATCTTTGCCAGACGCATACTTAATTTTAGTAGCAATTTTTCTATTTTGGATGATACTATTTATTATAGCAAAGTACTTGAAATTAGAAAAATACGGTTTCGACATCGCCCCCTTCTTTCTGATGTATAAAACCAAGCGATTTAACAAGTTAATCTCAGAAATTGCACAAAAGTCTCCAAAATTCTGGAAAACTACTGCTACCCTTGGAGTAGCAATAAGTTATGCAGCGCTCGGTTATGGAATCATGGTGTTACTAAGAAACTTAATCAACGTATTTGTCCAACCTCAAAATGCCTCACCTCTAATACCAATAATTCCAGGAATTACAATAACTGGCAATTCAATAATTTATGTACTAATTGCTATAATTATCACATTAGTTACACATGAATTGGCGCACGGAATAGCTGCCATCGCGGAAGGTTTACCCATAAAATCTGCAGGTTTACTATTTTTTATACTAATACCAGGCGGCTTCGTAGAAATAGATGAAAATTTTTTGAAGAAAGTCCCCTCTCGCTGTAGACTCAGAATATTCAGCGCTGGCTCCGCAGTAAATCTTGTGTCAGCTCTACTTGCATTACTACTTTTTAGTAACTTTGCACTAGTTTTGTCTCCTTGGTATGGTCCCCCAATTGGGGTCTTTGTTACTGACGTAGACCCTAACTCTCCCGCATACTTTAAACTCCCACCCTCTACGGTAATATTTGCAATTAATGGTACCCCTGTTTTCTCCGACGTAAGTTTCACCCTTTACCTCATGAATGTTAAACCTTTTGAAACTTTAGTGCTAGAAACGAGTATAGGAACAATTACACTAACTACAAGTATAAATCCTCGAAATCCTACTCGAGGTTATATAGGAATAACTTATCCTCGCCCATTCTATTTGCCGTATCCTTCTGTATGGTGGCTCGGAATGAGCTTCCCAGCGCACCTATACTTGACACTTTTCTGGATTTTTATTGTCACCTTCAGTGTAGCTATGTTCAACATGCTTCCAATATACTCTCTTGATGGAGATAAGATATTTGAAGAAATTATAAGAAACTCTATATCAAGGGAGAAAATGCTAAAAATTGGAAGAAAACCCTACTCGCAAAGAAAAATTCTAGTTAATGGTACACGCATCGCTGCGATTACTCTGCTCGTCGCAAATATAGTTTTGCCTATATTAACCGTAGGTTTCACTCCCCTTTAGCAATCGGAGGAAATACGCCCATTGATACAGTGTAAAAAATGCACAAAAAACGCAGTGGTTTTCCTACCCTACTCAGGAGAAAAACTTTGTCGTAAATGCTTTCTTACCTCGGTTGAGAAGAGAGTTCAAAAAGCAATTTCCCATTATAAAATGTTGGATAGATCAGACCGCATAGGAGTTGCTGTATCTGGCGGAAAGGATAGCGTGGTGCTTCTGCACATTCTAAATAAGATTGAAAGGAACTTCCCTGAGAGTAAATTATTAATAATTTATGTTGACGAGGGCATATCTCAGTACAGCAACAATAACCTAAAAGTGGTAAAGAAACACTCCTGGGACTTGGACATACCTCTCATTCAATCTTCATATAAGAAAATTTATGGCAAAACATTAGATGACATTATTAAGATTGCAGAAAAAGAGGAGGACAAAAGATTAGGCGCTTGTTCCTACTGCGGTGTACTTAGAAGAAAAGCCTTAAATAGAGCCGCCTTAGAAGCTAATGTAGACTGCATAGCAACCGCCCACAACCTTGACGATGAAACTCAAACAATATTACTAAACTTTCTTAGAGGAGACCTAAATAGACTCGCGAGGAATAGCCCAACAAATAAAAGGGTACACCCCAAACTTGTTCCACGAATAAAACCTTTAAGAACAATACCTGAAAAAGAAACCACCCTATATGCCTTCTATAGAAACCTAAAACACAATTCAAAACCCTGTCCATACGCACCTGAAGCATACAGAGACGATATCCGCTCATTCCTCAACCAAATAGAAAGCAAAAGACCGGGCACCAAATATAACATATTACGCCTTTATGACAAAATTAGCCCTCAAATTACCATTAGCCAAAACTCAATACAAGAATGCTCAATATGCGGCGAACCCTCCGTAGAAAAAATATGTAAAGCATGCCAACTACTATCATAAATAACATTAACTCTCGACTTTTCTCATCCCATACCTAGGATATGACAAAATAGGGAAATGAGTTCAAGGTTCCCCTAGCACGCGCTCAAATGCCCAAGGCAAGGTGACCAAGATAAAGAATACTAACTACACCTACCGTTGTGGGATTTGTAGATTTTCATCCCTTCCCTCTCACCTTTATCATTAGGGGTTCATGGAGGGCTTTCGCCGCCAACGGTAAAGGACGGCACATGGGATGTTTTGCGGCTATGTTCCA
>JAHQXB010000009.1 GCA_029856435.1 Candidatus Jordarchaeia archaeon | reverse complement strand
CTATCTAGCCCAAGGATATAACCAAGTAGCCTTCGATATCATCATCCAATGCAACAATATTACCGAAATTGCTATCATTACTATCCCTAGCCATAGTAATTTTGTAGCATAGCTAGCGTTGTAAACATGTTTTGTGGACTCATAGATCAACAAAAATCCAACGAAACCAACGAAGATAAGCGCTATTGATAGTACCATTTCTATACCATACTGGTCCTGTAGGCTAGAATTCACCAGTGAGGTACCTGAAGGATTAGTAAATGAAGGGCTGTTAACTAAATAGAAAATGCCGCCACCCATAGCAAAAAGAACCACGGCTAGAACAATACCAAAAGCTAGTAGAGGTGAAAGACCTGTAGGTAAACTAATTTTAAGTCTTTTCATAGTAAGGCACCTTTTTAATAAAGGCACTAAAAAGGGCTAAGAATTTTTGCCAGATCTAGCTTAAATAATTTCCCATAGTATAAGGAAATTATTCTAAATTTTCATTTAGCAGATGAATAGCGAGTTCTCTGACCCATTCTCCAGTATTTTCATTTTCTATTACTCTCTTTAGATATTCTTGCCAGGTAATATCCATAGCTTTTTTCCACTCGTTATATGCTTCTTTAAGGTTAATGTAGGCGGATAGGTGATTCTCGCAGTAATCAGACCGTTCATTTGTATTAGCACCACAAATGAGGCAATTCATTGAGTCTCACCCCCTTGTTGAATTTTATTTTTTCCTTTAGGGCAATTCTGCCAATTAATACACATATTCCAAGGCTTCTTTTTAGGCCGCCTAATTCTAATCACGGGAAAGCCGCAGTATTGGCAATTTTCACCAGTAGTTTCTATATCTCCCTCTTGAGGTATCGGAACGCTGAAGCTGCATTTTTTTGTCCAGTAATTAGAGCATCCTATAAACCTTTTCCGTGTTTTTTTCGAATGCGTTATGGTAAGCGAGCCCTCCTTACAAATAGGACACATGCCAATGGTGCTTTTTTCTCTCCTTAAAGCCGCCAGTGCTTCGGAGAGCCCTTGACCGATGACCTTCTCTTTTAGTTTGAGCTCTTTTAAAATGGGAGTGAGTTTTTCCACGGCGTCAATGATTACTTCTTGCCTCGTCCTTTTGTTTGTTTCGATTTCCTCCATTTCCTGTTCCAGTTCGCGGGTAAGCTCTACGGATAAAACTTTAGGACAATACTTTGATAGTAGGTTGATTACCGAAAAACCAAGTGGAGTCATAAATATTCTTTCACCCGTAATGTAGCCTCTACTGTATAAAGTATCAATTATTTCTGCCCTTGTGGCTTTAGTACCTATGTGTTGGTTTTCCATCAACATTAGAACACTTTTCGGATTATAACGTGGAGGCGCCGTAGTGTATTTATCAACAAGTTTTATTGAATCTAATTCAATTTTTTGCCCCTCTTTTAATTGGGGCAAAATTGTTTCTTCACTTTTAATATAGGGTGAGTAGTATTTTTGCCAGCCTTGCTCTAAGATTCTACATCCACGCAGATGAAAAAGATGTCCATTAATAGTTATCTCTATTTTTAGACTTTCTCGAATAGAAGGATCCCCAAAAACTGCTAAAAACCTTCGAACCACTAGATCAAATATTTTTCTATTCTCCTCTTTCAGTTTCTTTTCTGGCGAATTTCCCGTGGGGTGAATTGGTGGATGCGCCAAGTCTTCCTTTTTGCCTTGAGTAGGAACCAGTTTTTCCTTTGACAAGAGCTCTCTAGCCATCTGAGAATACTCCTCAATATTTGATAACGATTTCAGAATAGCGTGCACATCAATTGAGGGGGGAAATTTTTGGCTACCGGAACGAGGATAAGAAATCAATGCGTCAAGGTACAATTGTTCGGCTATTCTTAAAGTACGACTGGGTGTAAATCTGAAGTAAGTGTACGCCTCTGACTGTAGAGTGCCTATGTCAAGGGGTACAGGAGGCTTCTGCAAAGTTTTTCTTATCTGAATTTGGGAAACGGCTCCTACTCTGTTATTACACTCGTTTATCACCTTCTCCGCTTCCCTCTTTATCCAAATCTTTTTTTGGGAATACTCGAGAGGATATTTTTTGCCATCTATTAGAGCTACTGCATTAATTGTCCAGAAGGGCTTTGGAACAAAACTTCGAATTTTTTTCTCCCTTTCCGCTATGAAAGCTAAGGTGGGGCCCTGTACACGCCCAGTACTTAAAGCTTTATAAATCCCTGAAACTTTCTTCAAAGATAGCATCATGGCTCTAGAAAGGTTGATGCCATAAATCCAATCTATCTCGTGACGTGTTCGTCCCGCTTGTATTAACTCCCAATCTAGTGTAGGTGATAATGAGTTAAACCCTTCAATTATATCCCGATTAGTTAATGTTGAAAATTTCATTCTTTGAGCTCTGGTGAGGCTTGATTCACCGCAGGCGTATTTTAATACGCAATAAGCTATTTGACTGCCCTCTATATCAAAATCTGTAGCAGAGATAAAATTTTTGGCTTCTCTTGAAAGTTTTGATATAACTCTTATGAAGTTCTCTGTATTCCTTGATTGCTTGTTAGCAATATATGAGGGAACCCATTTTGTTTGAAATATGGGGTATGTCCAACCCTTCCCTTCTTGAGCAACCGAATAGAGATGCCCAATAGCAGGCACCACTCTGATTCTTTCGCCATTCCTAACAATATCATAATAGGTAATACCGTGCTCTTCATGTTTCACAGGCGTACCCTTATCATTTAATGCGTCTGCAATTCGTTTAGCGGCAGTCGGCTTCTCAGTTATCAATAGGGTATAGCTCATCGCACTTCACGCCATATTTAATTGACTCAAGCAAATATGATGAGGATTGAGAACAGTCATTAATATACTGAAATTTTTACATACCTTCCCCCAATGGGGGTTTACAAATAATGTTATGAGGGTTAAATCAATTGCTTCCTTAAGAATTTTTCAGCACCACATTATATACAAATATGCTTAGTAGCGAAAAAAGGTTTAATCAATCTAAAAATAGGATGAAGCATTAAAACTCTAGGGCGCCATTAGTTAAAAAATGGCGCAATGTAATATGTATGTATTTTTTTGTTTATGGGAAGGGTATATCCTGTGCGTGAAGGACTTCCATTCTCGACTTGAAGAAGGTTAACGTCTCCCTCCTGAGGAAACAGAAAGCGGAAATCCCCCACCATTAACTGAAAGCACGAAAACTCTTGAACTTGTTTTTTCCCTCTGTCAGTATACCTTACGGCACAATTAATTTAGTGTCTCCTGCTGCGTGTTGTCTGTTTTTCGGCCTTCACCATCCCTTTTTGGGGTGCCCTTTTCGGCTTTTTACCCTGCAGAATAACTCATAATGGGCTTCAATATGGGAACACAGGACGCGACAATAAACGTACACCCAAAAGGCGACGCCCAGTTAATTGTGCCTTCAAAATAAGCAAAAACTTTAATAGCAAAAACCAATCGAGTTAAGAATCGATGGAGGTATTATAAATGGTTAAAGTACAGGATATAAACATACCAGATGACCTCCTCTACATAGAGGAACATCAGTGGGCAAAAATAGAAGGCACAAATGTACGAGTTGGCATAACAGACTATGCCCAAAAGGCGTTAAGAGATATTGTGTATGTGGAACTTCCAGAAAAGGGAACAGAAGTGGAAAGTATGAGCGAGTTTGGTAGTATCGAATCTGTGAAGGCGGTTTCAGAGTTATACGCTCCAGTTAGCGGCGAGATAATCGATGTCAACGGTGAATTAGAAGATGCGCCAGAACTTGTAAACGAAGATCCTTATAAAAAAGGATGGATGGTAGTAATCAAAGCAACAAACCTCGAAAAGGAAAAAGAAAAATTACTTACGGCCGAACAATACGCCGAAATCGTTGAGGAAGCCCTTAAAGAAGGTGGTTAGAAAAGGTTAATTTTTTACCCTCCAATTTCCTTTTTTTCCGAATGAAACGAAAGTATGAGAAAGATAAAATTAGCTTCAAGAAAAGATTTAATTAGAGATTAAATTGAAAATCTTAAAAGGGGAGTAATTTACTTTAAAACTGAAGTTCCATATTTTTTTCTACTGCTTTGAGAGAATAGAAGGTTAAAAATTGTGACAAAAGCATCCATCTTCCTCGGAAAGATTAAACTCGGTTGGTGTACTTCATGCAATTTGCCCCTCCTAGACGAAACGCCATGTGGAATTTGTGGTAATAATGCCGAGAAGATTCAAGTATCTCCGCCTGGGGATTTTCGCCCAAGTTTTAGTAAAGACTTAGAGCGGATCAGGAAGGTAATAGATGAGCAGTACGGAGAAACAGTTGGAAGGAAACTGATTCCTGACGACAAGATAGTTCTGCTAAACAAAGTCTCTTACTCTGATCACATGGATGAAGTAATAATTGATGGCAGGGTTGTTGGGAATATTCGATTTAACCCTTATTCCAAGAGCTGGCAATTTGTTCCTAAAATAATTGGCGCTAGGAGACTTTGGCAAGCAGGTTGTAGTAAGTGGATAAAGGTAGATAAGGGCGCTGTAGAACCAATTATAAAGGGCGCCAATATTTTGGGACCTGGTGTAACTGATTGTAGTGAAGACATTCAGGAGGGGGATCAAGTCATAGTTGTCTCACCAAATAATGAGGTTATAGCCACGGGAACCGCGAAAAGAAACGCGACAGATATTTTAATGAAAATAAAAGGAATTGTTGTTAAGCCGAGAGAGTATGGTGCTCCGGGGGATACCTTTATATTAAGGGGGGGCCAAAACTGGGAGGATGTTGTGGACGCTAATAAGGAGATTTTACGAAAATATGAGAAGGACGCTATAGATTTTATACACAAGGTTTGCAAATCTTATAATAAACCTGTAACAGTTGCTTTTTCTGGCGGCAAAGATTCGCTTGTAACACTTTTATTAACTTTAAAGGCTTTGGGAAAGAATTTCTGGATACTATTTGTAGATACCGGAGTGGAATTTAGGGAAACAGTTGATTACACGCATAATGTTGTTAAGGAGTTGGGGCTTGCAGAAAAATTGCTAGAGAGAAAAGTGAATCCAGATACCTTTTGGAGACTGTCTGAAAAATTCGGTCCACCAGGTCGTGACTATAGAATTTGTTGCAAGAGTGTTAAGCTTGGACCTACCAGCTTATTAATTGAAGAAAACTTTCCTGATGGTTGCTTAACTTTTATTGGTCAAAGAAGATACGAATCAGAAGCTAGGGCTAGAGAGAAAAAAGTGAGCGTGAATCCCTGGGTTTCAAAACAGGTGTCAGCTACCCCAATACAGGACTGGACTGCTTTACATGTTTGGCTCTACATCTTTCAGCAAAAGGTTCCCTATAACCCTTTATATAATAAAGGTTTTATTAGAATAGGATGCTGGCCGTGTCCCGCTTCAAAGTTGGCAGAATTTGAAATGCTGAGAGAGGAGTATCCGGAAAACTGGGAAAAATTGCGTAACGTGCTAGAAAAATGGAGGAGGGAGTACAATTTCCCCAAGGAATGGATAGACTATGGTTTCTGGAGGTGGAAAAATCTACCTGAGGGGCAGTTTAAACTTATTGAAGAGCTTAAAATAACTCAAAACATAAAAAGGAGGCCTCTTACCAAGGAGAAGCTGCGTTTTAAAATAGAAGAAGTACCGCCAACACTCAAAGAGAAAGAATATTCACTAAAAGTGGTATTTAATTGCACCTTTGACATGGAGCAAATTGCCAATTTTTCTAATATTTTAGGAAAAGTGAAATATTTACCGGAATTAGGCTTTATTCAAATAGAGATGGATGATTCAATTTGTAAAATCTTTAAGGAGGGGAATTTCACAGTTATAGCAAAAAGCCCCGGCAATGCTAAGAAAATTTGTAAAAATGTGGCTTCAATCATCATCAGAGCAATGAGGTGTTTAGGGTGTGGTTCATGTATACCTTGGTATGGCTCCTGCAATGCGTTTTCATTAAAAGAAGGAAAGTTAAGAATCATTGAGAGTAGGTGTACTCACTGCTCGAGTTGTTTGGAGGCACCTTGCACTGCTCTATACGCTAATACATAAACAAGGAATTGATTTACAAAAGGCCTAATTTAAGTATTTGAAGATGAAAGCTTCATGGGCTTTTGCCTATTATTTGGCGAATTTCTTCGACGAGTTCCTTACGTAGCCTCTGCACGTCCCTTAGCTCAACAGTTTCTGCTTCCTTTGCCACGTTCTTCAGTTGTACTACGGAACCCACCGCTGCAACATTGGACACATCTACTGGAAACTCGACTTCTAATCCCTTAATTATTAGCTCAACGCGAAGAGGGGGGAGACTGAGGCGTATGCTTCGGATAATCCCAACCATGCGGGCTGCGGAGTCTACAACCACTTTTCCAACTAGTTGACCAGGAATTACAAGCTCATAAAGTTCCGATTCTGCACCAGGTGATAGTTCATCTTGAACCACAAAGATAACCTCCATTTTTCTGCCATTAAAGACAAGTAATAAACGAATCTAAATCTATTTATTTTCTCTCCTACAAAGAAGGTAATATTATGTAGTAATATTTGAGAAATAGATAGGAATATCCTCCGTAACATTAAAGATCTCATCATGCACCGTTCTAAAAATTGTCGATTCCTTTTCACCATAAAAAAACCTTTTTCGTTCTTTGAAAAGCGAAGCGTATTTTAGGTTTTTAATGAGAAATTATCCTTGAGGTAGCCGAATAAAAATAGGGAGGATCGAAATTGCTGACTAGAAAGAATTTAAAAAGTTGTATGAAGTTAAAAATTACTAAAATTGAACGTATTTCTGGCTACGCCCACATTATATGCTCCCGTTGGAATGCTGATATAAATGGAGAGTAAGTACATTAATCACCCATACTTGAAGGAAAATACTATCGAACATAGACTTTATCAAGAAACTATAACTGCAAGTTGTGCCGAGCAAAACTCTCTCGTAATTCTGCCAACAGGCCTCGGCAAGACGCTAATAGCAGTTATGATCGCTGCTCTTCGTCTTCAGAAAATGAGTGGGGGGTTCATAGTTTTCTTAGCGCCAACACGCCCTCTAGTACTCCAACATGCTGAAACTTTCAAGTCTACTTTAAGGGTAGACGAAAATGAAATTATGATTTTTACAGGCGAAATCCCTCCAGAGGAGAGAATAGAGAGATGGAAGAAAGCAAAGGTTGTTTTGGCCACGCCACAAATTGTGGAAAACGACATAATTACAGGGAGAGTTGACTTGAAAAATTGCGTTTTATTAGTTTTGGATGAGGCGCATAGAGCGGTTGGAAACTATTCGTATGTGTTTGTTGCAGAGCAATATTTGAAGCACGCTGTTAACCCCCTTATTCTGGGTTTAACCGCATCACCGGGAGTTGAGAAAGAGAAGATAGAAGAGGTTTGTAAAAACCTCAATATTAAAAACATTGAAGTTAGAACAGAGAAGAGTCCAGATGTGCTTCCATATATAAAGGAAATTAAGGTAGACTGGGTGTTAATTAGTCTTCCTCCGAGCATTTTGGATATCAAAAAAATTTTAGAAAATGCTCTTGTAAAACGTTTAAAGACTTTGAAGGAAGAGAGGTTTATTGAATCTTATAATATTAAAACGATTTCTCGAAAGCAGTTAATAGAACTTCAAAGTCAATTAACAAAAGAGAGACAGACGCAGCCTTCGTTATTTGAACTGATGGCAAAAACTGCAGCAGCGATCAGACTAACATATGCACTTGAGCTTTTAGAAACACAGGGTCTAAAAGCTCTCCAAAATTTTTTCAACAAATTGGAGGAGAGATCAAAAATATCTGGTTCCCCAAGAGGCATCAAAGATTTACTAACAGATGACGAAATTATTAATGCAAGAATCAAAATAGAGAACTTAATCGAAAACCAAGTAAGACATCCTAAAATCGAAAAAATGCTTCAAATAGTCAAAGAACAACTTTCACAAAAGAGTAATTCAAGGATAATAATTTTTACACAGTTCAGAGATTCTGCAAGCGAAATAAATGAGGTTTTACAAAAAGAAAAGTATAATGTGGAAAGATTCATAGGTCAGGCAAATAAAATTGGGGATAAGGGACTCTCTCAGAAGCAACAAAAGGAGATAATTGAAAAATTTAAAGAGGGCACCTATAATATTCTAGTTGCCACTAGCGTTGCCGAGGAAGGCTTGGACATTAGTGAATGCGATTTGGTTATATTCTATGATACAGTGCCTAGTGCAATTAGATACATCCAGAGAAAAGGAAGAACTGGACGAAAAAGACCCGGAAATGTAGTATTACTTATTACAAAGGGAACTCGAGATGAGGCTTATTACTGGTCGGCAAAGAGGAAGGAGCGGGAAATGAAAGATACGCTAAAAACTATGGCGAAAACAATGACAGAACCCTTAAAAGAAGAAGATAAACAGCAAATTAAACTCGAAAAATATCTACAAGAAGAAGAAAAAGAAAAAATAATTACAGTTTATGTAGATAACAGAGAAATTGGTTCAGATGTGGTACGAGAATTAACAAGACTAAATGCCAAAATCATCCCAATGCAACTACAAGTTGCAGATTACCTGGTTTCAGAGAAGGTTGCCATAGAGAGAAAAGCAGCGGAAGACTTTCTACAATCAATAATAGATAAAAGGTTATTCCCACAGGTTAAGGAAATCACGTCAAATTATGAAAAGCCAGTACTTATTATTGAGGGGCGAGACTTTTACGGAAAACATGCAGTTCATCCTGAAGCTATCAGAGGTGCACTGGTAAGCATAGCAATAGATTTTAAGCTACCAATAATCTGGACGTCTGACCCTCAAGAAACAGCGCGAATGATACATACAATTGCTCGAAGAGAACAAACAGAGAGGGAAACTAAAATTTATGTTGCTGAGAAAGTCCCTGGAAGCTTGAAAGATGTACAGGAAAGGGTTCTAATAGGACTCCCGGGAGTGGATCAAACTTTAGCAAGAAGACTACTTTGTACTTTTAATTCTTTGGAGAAAATTTTCACTACACCAGAAGAGGAGCTTTCCAAGGTTAGAGGAGTGGGTGAGAAAAAGGCTGAAAAAATAAGGAAGGTTATTACTTCCAGCTACAATGAGGAAAGCCAAGCTTACTGAGAAATACGTTTAAGCCGTTCCAGAGCGTCTAGTATGCCGGCAACGATTCCGAGCAACTCTTGCAACTTGGAAGGATCACGCTCATTTTTTATAGCCTCCCCAGTCTCCCTTAATTTTTCATGTAAAATGAGGAATACGTCTGATAGAGTGGAGCCTTCAACATTTAGAGGAATACGCTCGCCTTCTTTAACAATCACTACTTTTTTCTCACAAGCGGGACAGTATATTTCGCCTTTAATTTTGAACAATGGCGCTCCACACTGAGGACAGCTTTGAGAGAGTAAAGACGCCCCTTTTCTCAGCATGTTTGCCATCTTTTTGATACTCTCCTCACTCAAAAGAACAGCCTCCAGATTGTAAGTCAAATAATACAAAGCGACAAACAAACTAGCTTTTTTCTTGTTATATTTGCCGCCGGCTAGCATTAAAAAACATTCCCTTAGACATTGAGAGCGACATACATGTAAACTTATGCATCATAAATTTAAGAGGATGGAGCTAATAGCAAAATATAGAAGCAATATAGGGGGAACTCAAATGAAAATGCACATTCTCGGCCTCATTAAAAAATCATAAACTCGAGATTAGAAAAACCAAAAAACCATCCAAAGATGTGCCATACAAGTTACCCACCACAAGAAGAAAATATAAGTTTGGGGAGACGACTTGCACCCTTGAGGTTTTCTCGAGCGGGGTTACCGCCAGTAACTGAGAGAAGGATTTGAGTCAGTTAAAATCTATTATGGATAATGGTAGTGTGAATTGGACTCGGAATAGGAGTACTGACGGAGGCAATATTAACAGCAGAATCTTCCATTTGACTATGATTGGATGGCGGGGTTTAGTGGTCATTTGTTCTTTCAGAAAAGTTAAATATATTAAATTTTCCATTTGATGAAACTGAAATGGGCCTAAAAACGTGAATTGACAAAACCACAAATAATGTGTGATGGAATCTACCAACTTAAGCTACCGATTCCTTCATCGGAATTCATGTATTTGTTATCCTATTTTGTGGAGGGGGAGAGTAAATATTTACTTGTAGATTCAGGTTGGAATTCAACAGTAGGCTTATGCTTTCGAGAACCAACTTTCCGAGATTAAAGTCGATTTATCAGATATATCTTTAGTCTTGGTGACTCACCTCCATCCAGACCATTACGGTTTAGCCCACGAGATCCGGAAAAATTAAGTTAAAAATAGTGATGGGAATTAAAGCAGACGAATTCATAAAACGATTTAAAAGTTTTAAGGACTATTTTGATAAGCTCACAGATTGGTTGAAGATAAGTGGTTACCCAATTAAAGAACTAGGGGACTGGCTAAAAAAGAGAGACCAACGGTGAAGTTCTTCGAACCGCAAAAGCCAGAAATTTTTATGAAAGATAACGAGATTTTTGATCTCGGAAATTTTAATAAGTCGTTGAAACTCCGGGCGATAGATTCGCAGGATCTTTGCTATGGTTTTTTTGCCGCCATGTTCCCTGATTTATGGTTTTATCGGTGTTTTTCCTCAATTTTTAATATTTCCATCCCATTTAAGCGGTGAGAAACAGTTTTGAGAAGAGCCAAAAAAAAGGCCCAAAAACACGAGATTTTGCGAATCTATCGCCCGGGCATTCACCAGATCATATTTTTGCCTCTACGAGCCCCGTAGCAAGCTCCTTTTTTCGGGCAATCACATTCTACCCACTATAACACCTAACATTAGCCTTCCAGTAAAGGACTTTGGGAATACACTAAAAGATTACTTGGAATCTCTTGTAAAATTAGAAATTTAGGAGTAGAAAAGGTACCTCCAGCGCATAAGTACGCCTTTAATGACCTTAATAAAAGAGTATCAGACATAGAAAAGCATCACGAAGTTAGACTTAGGTTTTAAGTGTTTTAAAAATCCCAAAACCGCATACCAAATTGCACAAGAGGTAACTTGGTCGACCGGTTCCTGGAAAAGGCTTCAGAAATGGGAACAGAGAGACGCCACCTTTGAGATGCTGGTCCACCTAGAGTATTTAAAGTATAAAGGGAAACTGTTTTCGGTAATAAGAAATGAAAAAGTTCTTTTTTATAAATAGTAATATTAATTAATGCATCTAGGGTTTAATTTTTTGCTTTTCCTCTGAAACCCAATAGTTAAAGTTATTTTTTCATTTTACAAATTAATTTCAGGTGTTTAGTGTTGATAAGGGAAATAGGTGAATCAGATAGTGATCTTAAGATTGACGATGTAATTTCTATTAGGGATTTTACCCGAGAGCAGATTGAGGGCTTGCTCAGACTAGCGGATAAAATGGAGAGTGTGTTTCACTCCGGTTCGGATGTTCTGCGTGGGAAAATTCTTGCTACTTTATTTATGGAGCCAAGTACTAGAACTCGCTTATCTTTTACTACGGCAATGTATAAGCTTGGAGGAAATGTTATCGGTTTTGACAGCCCCGAAATGTCTTCAATGGCAAAAGGGGAAAATCTGAGTGATACAATTCGGGTCGTTGAGAACTACTGTGATGTAATAGTTCTCAGACACCGTTTGGAAGGCGCGGCTCGACTGGCAGCTGAGTATTGCCGCATACCTATTATTAACGCAGGTTCTGGCGCTGAAGAGCACCCGACTCAAGCACTGTTAGATCTCTATACAATCAAGAGGGAATTGGGTAAAATAGACGGTTTAAAAATTGCACTGCTGGGAGATTTGAAATATGGCAGAACCGTTCATTCTCTAAGCTACGCATTAGCGCTATTTGATACGTCCCTAGTTTTCATTTCTCCCAAAGAATTGAGAATGCGCCGTGAAGTCACTCTCGATATAAAGAGTATGGGGGCAAAAGTGGAAGAATTCAATGATTTGCAAGAAGTTATTCAGGATATTGATGTTTTGTATGTTACCCGAATACAGCGTGAGAGATTCCCTGACCCAACAGAATACGAGAAACTCAAAGGAAGCTATAGAATCAGTCTTGACACTCTAAAAAACGCAAAACCATCGCTCATAATAATGCATCCCTTACCAAGGGTGGATGAAATTGCACCAGAAGTTGATGGCACCCAACACGCAAAATACTTCAAACAGCCCTACTATGGAGTGCTTGTAAGAATGGCTATTCTCAAAGCTTTACTAACCTAATCTCTTTTTATTTTGTTGAAATGCACTATTAACCCTTCTCAATACAGACTAAATTTTTAACTGTTATCTCTTGATTGAAGTGTTTTATTCCAGAACTCTCTCGTTCTTACGAATTCCTTCTCTGCATCAATGATTGCTCTGTAAAAATCGCTCTCGGTTTTTAGCTCTTTAGATAGAATGCGATTGGCTGTTAATGGTCCTATACCCCTTCCAGCTAGACAAATTATCGCCTTTTTTCCATAATTAATTACTAAGTTAGCAGTTTTAATGCCATTTTGAAAAATTTTTTCTTCTTTTTTTGAAAGTTTTGCTCCGTTTTTTCTTAGTTTTAAAATTTTGCTAAATTCAGAATCTTCGTAGTGTAATACTGCTAACAAACGCGATTTACATTTTGGGCATTGCGGGTATTCAGGTAAAGTTCCCACTGTTCTCACGGTTTCCCATCCTTCACACGAAGCCCATACACAAACCAGCTTAACCCTTTTGTTAAGCAAGCGTTCCTTAACCACTGTCAATAACTCAGATACGGGAAGGGACGGAGAAATAATTTCTTTGGCCCCCCACTGTATTGCCATTTCAGTAAGCGGGCTTGGTTTTTCACTTTTTAGGAAGCAAACTTGAATGCTTCCCTCTTTTATTGCCTTTAGAACACTTTCTGTCTCTTTTATGTCAAGTTTTTCTGTGAGTAACTCCCTTATAGTTTCTTCTGCGATGGGTGTATTATTAAATATAAATGCAAGTTTTCTTGAGTTAATTTGATAGTCTCTACCGTTTTTTTCGATTGCCCCAAATCTTTTTGCCACCTGTGTGAGCCGCCACCGATACAAATTGGATCTTTTAAGTGTTATTTTCAATATATTATCAATTAGCTGTGGTTCTAGCTCTCCTAATACATTAACTACTATTTCTGAGTCTACATTCTTGGGCATTTGAAGGAGTATGTGGTAGGGTGTGCTCCTCATAGCGACTGAAGTTCCTATTCTCGTAGTTAAAAGATCAGAGATTATCCTTCCCAAGGTTTCATTAACTTTACTTCCAAAACATGCGTGTATAACTACAAAATCGCCAACACCTTCAATTAGGATTCGGTTATGAACAGGCACCACACCTACAGCGTCTATTTGTTCCTTAATTTTTTCAACTACAATTCTCATCGATTCTTCATCCATGGGGTAGCCTTTAAATGGATTCTCACCACTAGGATTTCTAATCCATCTACAAATACTCTCCCTAAGCCTTCCAACTTTTTGGGCTACCTCAAATGAAACAGGTATAAGTTCTCCCTCCCAAGAGGGCACAGCACCGATTAAGTTATCGACTCTCTCGACATTTACTCTGTCCTCCTCAATGCTCACTATTCTCCAAGGTTGTCCGTGAATTATGAATTTTAATCCCTTTTCCGCTTTTGTAGAAACAAACTCCTCATCAAGTGTCCCAATACTTCTTTCAGAAGCTAAATCAAAAACCTCGTAATGTTTAACATCAGGTATCATGGAGAGATTTTCATAGTAGTATTTCCATGTTTTAATTCTCCTTCGGAGCTTGCCTCCTCCAAGGCTAATCAGCCACAGTTCTTTCATCAAATTTGTAACTTTATAAATAGTTTCGTAATCAATATTTTGATACAGCCAAGATCTTCTAAAAATAGTATATAGCTCCTCGATTGTTGTTTCCCCTTTATCCAGAAGTACCCCAGCAATCTGATGAGCAAGTACATCAAGTGCCATATTATGCATAACTATGCTTTCTAAGTTATCATTAATCGCATCCCTTATTAAAACAGCTGATTCACATACATCGTCTATGTCCATTGAAAGTATAGTTCCTCTTGATGTTTGTCCTACTCGGTGCCCACTCCTGCCGACTCTCTGAACCAAACGGGTTACTTGCCTAGGCGACGAATATTGAATAACATAATCTATAGAGCCCACATCTATACCTAGTTCAAGAGACGAAGTGCAAATCACAGCTTTAATCTCCTCCTCTTTAAATCCCTTTTCGGCATTCATTCTCATCTCTCTAGAAAGCGAGCCATGGTGAACATCAAAATTGAAACGGGGAGTAAGAAGACTAAGTCTGGAACCCAAAATTTCTGCCATTTGGCGTGTATTAACGAAAATCAGAACTGAGCTGTAGCTTTCGATTATTTCTTTAATTCTTCTTAATTTTGCTACAATCTCGTTTGGCACCCTAAGCTTTTTAGACAAAGCATCATCTTCAGAAGTAGGAGGAATTGTTTCAACACTGACCTTAAAATCTCCCTCCCTGCTCGTTGAAACAATGTTAACTTTTTCGTTTACCCCTCCTAAAAATTTTGCGACCTCTTCAACGCTACCAATCGTAGCCGATAATCCTATTCTCTGAAAATTATGATTTGTGATCTCGCGAAGCCTTTCAAGAGCTAATGAAAGTTGGGCGCCCCTCTTATCTGTTACAATCTCATGAATCTCGTCTACTACCACAAAACGTAAACACTTCAGCAGTTTCCCCATCTTTTTTGCAGGTATTATAGCTTGGAGTGTTTCGGGGGTTGTTATTAAAAGTGATGGAGGGTCTAGAAGCTGTTTTCTCCGTTCATAACCAGTTGTATCTCCATGTCTAACGGACATTCTGATGCCTAGTTCTTGAGCAATATCTTCCATTCGTCTCAAAATATCACGATTCAAGGCTCGAAGAGGTGTAACATATAATCCGAAAATGCCTTTTTCCTTTGATTGTAATTCTAATAATTTATGAAATATGGGGAAAAACACGGCTTCCGTTTTGCCGCTTCCTGTGGGAGAAATCAGTAAAACATTTTCCCCTTTGAGAATTCGGGGTATTGCCTGATTTTGGGGTGGGGTAGCCTCTAAATAACCTCTTTTTCGAATAACTTCTCTAACTTCACTGGAAAGTAAATCAAATACTCCCGCCAAAAATCATACCTCTAAAAAGCAAGAGAATAAAAACTTGGTGAAAGTAATATCTTTGACATCAAACTGTATATAATTACATATTGTTAAAGGTAATCATTTATCTTGCTTAACCAGTCTACTGCAATTTTCCAAGCTTCCAAGAAAAGTTCCATCCAACAGTTTAACCTTTGCTGTACCTTTTTCCACAAAGTTTGGAGATAATATGGGCCCAAGAAAGTTTATCTCAGGACGATTAAGCGCAACTCCTCCCAGGAGGGGATTAAACGCCGGCATCACGATGATTTTCGGATTTCCAATTTGGACTAATGCATTTTTTGAATCTTCTGAGGAAAAGGAAGCACCTCTTGAACCAAGATTACCAGCAAATGGTGCTACAATTTTTTCCTTACTCCATTGAACTTCCAACCATACAGGTTCAAACCATTTTCCTCCCAACTCATCTCTCATTTCGATGACTGGATGATTATGTCCAGTTATAATGTAGTCTGCTTGAAGTAAATCCAGTTTGGGCCATGCATGTCCATGAACAAGTCCTACCTTAACGTCATCATCCACAATAAGAAATCCCTTGGAAGAATGAACAAGGATATTCTTTGGTAAAAGCAAATTAAGATTCGCATCATGGTTACCTAAAACAATTTGAACTCTGGTTTTTCTAGAAATTTCTTCTAGAAGTTTTGTAACCCCTCGCCACTCCGATGAGAGAACATTAAAAATATTATGTTTAATATCACCCAAAATAATAAGATCATCTGGATTTGTCAGCTCAACAAGATCTAAAATCTTCGCCTTCATCTCCTCCACTTGGAAGGGAATCACCACCCCCTTCTGTGCCAAAAGAAATTCGTAACCCAAATGCAAATCCGCTATACACATAATTTTTCTATTTGAAAAATTCATAAGAAGTGCTGGCTCATCAATGATAGGAAAAATTGGCTTAACCAAGTGCGACACCCCTAAATTATATGATAAAACAATAATAAAATTTGGGAGAGACGCGATCACACGCTTGATGATACATAAACTTCCCCGATGAAAAACTTTTCTCAGCAAGTACGAATATAACATAATAGCCATTTTTATGAATTAAACAGTATATTCTCCACACTTAATTTTGCCCTCAACCTATGCATTCACTTCAGTCCCAAGAAGCGATTAGTAGGTTAGTAATCCCATCATATCCAAAATAGAAAACGGGAAGAAATCAGACTCTTTTTTAGCTAACGCTTTCGCAACTCCCTTTGAATATTTTAGAGAGGGAGATCCTTTATTATAGATTTCCCCAGCGAAGCTGGAGACACTTATATATAAGACTCGCCGATTTCTAGAAATAAGATGTTAGAAAGTATTAGGTAACTTAATTTCCAAAAACACATTTATATCACTACACCTTAAGGTAAACCCCATCCCCCGAACAAGTTTCGTGGAAACCATCTATAAAGTTACAATTTAGTAAGGGAATTTAAAATGGGAGAAGAGGTAACTTTTTATTATACGTCAGAGAGTTGTTAGAGACAGTGTTCATTGGGTGCTAACTTATGGAAATAATTGAGCAGATTAACGCTAACAAGTGCATAACTGGAGAGAACTTGGAAAAACTAGTGTCCCACTTTGGCGAACGTATATGGAAGGCTTTAAGAGCAGTAACAGAGAAGCGAGTAACAAAATATATTTTTAAGCCCAGCGATAAAGAGATTTGGACAGTTTCTGGCAAAAATAGAGATTATCTCGTAATTTCCGATTTTTATTGTACCTGTGACGACTTCTACATAAATGTGGTAATAAGGAAAAAGAGCAAGGTCTGCTATCATATTTTAGCCAAAAAACTTGGCGAAGCATTAGACCTATATACAAGCACCTATCAAACAGATGATAATTACGAAAAACTTATGCTGAAATTAAAAACAATAGAAACCAGAAATGCAAAAAAGGAATATAGAAAAATGAAGAACTAAACTGGTGTGCACCATGTATATTGACTTCACCTTTATTCAAATCCTAATAACAATACTCGGTATACTCACACTAATTTTCATAATAGCTTACTCAATAATTGAAACAGAAGAGAAATGACTTCCACCAACCTAGCACTTATATCATTCTTCTTAACTATAGCACAAGAATCAGAAACCTATCATTACAATTAGTAAAGAGAGGTAACAAATTGGATGAAGAAACCATAAATAAAATATGGGAAGCCTATAGGAAAGCCGCCCCACATTTATGCGAAACACTTTGGCTAAAAAGCGAGCTAAATAATCTAATCTCAAATACAAAAAATTTTGAAGCCCTAATTCACAACCTAAACCAAAAAATGGAAAATGAAAAATCAATCTCCCGAAAAACCGACTTAAAAATTCTTATTTTCTATCTAACCTCAAAATAGCCCAATCAGTTAATCAATTCAAAAAACCAAATATGTTAAGTGTTACCCTCTCACTCCACCAAGAAGATAGTCGCGATTTTGAAGGTATAGCCACAATAAAATTGAAAACTGTTCTATCTAGAGCATACACTAACCCCGCACTATATATAGACTTTCCATTTAATTTTTTCCTTTTCGCTTCCAGAAAGTATGGTTTTTTCCGCCTTTTTTGGGAAAAGAAGCCTTAAATAACCCCATTCAAGGATAGGTTTAGGAAAAAATTAATGAGAAACTCTATAGTACTTCAGTAAACTTTTATAACCTACGTTATTGTGGTGTTTGTGATGATTATATAGTGATAGTTACCCGTGATGTTGATGCGAAGTTGTTGCGTGAACTCTGGAAGAACGAGAAGAACAGATTGAAGAGGGACCGGCTCCACGCGGTGATCCTTTGCGGCGGACAACAGCAAGAGGAGGACAGTCACCGAGATAGGCAACATAC
>JAHQXB010000054.1 GCA_029856435.1 Candidatus Jordarchaeia archaeon | reverse complement strand
GCGGGTTCACCCTGACCGGGGTGGAGTGGAAGGCGGCTGATGAACTCGCGAGGCCGCCGCATGATACTGTGAAGCCCCAACTCCTATGTAATTCTATGAATTTCTACATAGAGTAGAACCCTTTACAAATAATGGATTTTAGATTAAAAAAGGAGACTATGGATTAACTCTTGACTTGGATTTACCACCAATACGAATCAGGGAATGGTTGAAGCTTATTAATAGTAGGTTTGAAGAATTTGAGAAAGGAAAAAAATTTTTTCCTAATCTATGGCTTCACCAACCCGTACGAAAAACGCCAATTCGAAGAAGGATTCATAATCGATGAACCGAGAGATATTCTACATCTTAACACCTATCTCCATGAGACCATTAAATTCATGAAAGAATATGAAAAGCTTTAATGTGTGTTATTTAAGCAACATTATGCTGTCAAAAAGGCGGGACATAGACAAAATTATTAATTGGATATACAAGATTCTACTGAGTTTGGAACAACGTTTTTCGTTTTAAGCCATGTTAAATAACAAGATTATAAGCCACTAAAGCACATATTTGATTATGTTATTAAGCTTATATTTGAAATTAATAATAGTTACAAAAGATTTCTCACAGTCTCCAAATCACCCAAACTAGATTACGTAGACGACCTCACTCTCTATAATCTGGGAGAAAAAGGAATCGAGTTAAGCACAGAAACAATGGAAGAATTTCATAGAATGAAACAACACCTAAAGATGCCCGAAAGAGGTATAGTTGAACTTCTGGGTGTGAGGGTAATTATTAGTGAAACCAGACAAATGACACATTTTATCAAGGCGATGGTAGAAAAACACGGCTACGAAAAACGTACAATATAGTTTATAATCAAGGCAAACAAAGAAGCAGAGTAGTAGGAGAATTTATGAGACAATTCAAACCTAGTCTAAGCGAAGCCACACTAGCATACACTAGGTTTAATTCACTTAGAGGATTCGGCCGATTTATTGGCGAACTCGACAATGCAACTAACATGCTCCGGACAAAACATTTAAACCCACCACATATGTACCTACTTCCAAAACTTTGGAAAACCTATGGGATTCTGGTTTAGCGGAATAATATCCGGAATCTACGAAATACTAACTGGAAAGAAGCGTGCAACAAAAGAAGTAAAATGTGTTGCCAAAAGAGACGAATATTGTGAACACTAAACAAAACCAGAAGTTACATAATTTGTAGTCCAAACAAATGAATTAAATATCGGGAAAAAATAGCACTCATAAAAAATTAAAAGAAAGTAATTTACTCCTCATCCCCGTAGTCTTCTTCCTCTTCTTCCTCTTCTTCTTCTTCCTCTTCTTCGTACTCTTCTTCCTCTTCTTCCTCTTCTTCTTCCTCTTCTTCGTACTCTTCTTCCTCTTCTTCCTCTTCTTCGTACTCTTCTTCTTCGTACTCTTCCTCTAGGTCGTGGACGCTGTCGCAGTCGGTGCCTATTGCTTCTTCGATGACATCAGCTATTTCCAATTCGTGGTCTTTTTTGCATTCTGGACTTCTTACGCAGCCCATAAGGAGATCCCAGAGGGTTTCATAGCTGTTTACTAATTCGGTCACCGCTTCTATGATCTTCTTCTTTGTGGTTTTTAGGTCATCGATTCCCAGTTCTTTTATTAGGAATTTATCTGTGATTTTCGGTATTTTTATTCCTCCTAGAATGTTTTACTTTTACTTCAATTTCGGGTGCCTTTTTTGTAAGTTTAGTCCATATCTAAGGATATTTTATGAAAACTTTGCAAATTTATTCTTTACTGTTGGAAGCTGGAAGATTTGTATCTTTTAAATCTATAGTTTTAATGTATTTCTCTCGTGGTAAAAATAGTGTGGTAAGATTCTATTCAGAAAGGATGAATTATTTGGGCTTTTTTAGATAAAGCTGATTGCAGGGGAATAGACTCTTATTTGATCTGCTTTTCTTAAAAGGTAGTACAACACTGGAAAGATTTATCGTTGCGCTAAGTGTGGGAGTTTAGAGGATTATATTTTTAAAATGTTCTAGAAGGTGTTAGTTTCTGAGTGGCGATACTTACAACCTCCAAAAATTTTAAGTTGGAAAAAAAGGATTGGATAGCAAAACACCAAAATTTTTACCCTAGACAGGCGTGTTAAATAGATGATAGTGATAGAGGACTGCCAAAAATGAAAATAATAGTTTGTGTTAAACAGGTGCCCGAAGTCACCGAAGTTAAGATAGATCCCAAGACCAATACACTAATCCGGGACGGAGTTCCCTCCATTGTTAATCCGTTTGACGAAATTGCTGTGGAGGAAGCAGTGAGGTTAAAAGAAAAACATGGAGGAGAAGTTACAGTGATAACAATGGGTCCACCACAAGCTAGACAGGCACTCTTAAGATGTTTAGCGATGGGTGCAGATAAAGGAATCCTGCTCACAGACAGAGCATTCGCTGGTTCGGATACTTGGGCCACCGCTTACACTCTTGCTCAAGCTATTAAAAAAATGGAGTACGATTTGATACTATGTGGAGCAAGAGCAATTGATGGCGACACCGCCCAAGTAGGACCAGAACTCGCTGAGAACCTAGGGATAACACCCATCACCTATGTTAAAAAAGTTGAAGTAGACGCAGAGAAAAAACGGATAACAGTCCACAGAGAAACAGAGGAGGGCTACGAAGTCATCGAAAGCCGCCTGCCAGTCCTCCTGACCGCTATTAAAGGCTTAAATGAACCAAGAATCCCAGCACTCAGAGAGATAATGCTTGCCAAAAAAAAGGAGATCAAAGAACTCAACCTTGCAAACATAGGAGGAGATCCCCAATCATACGGTTTAAGCGGCTCCTTCACGGAAGTCGTACGAATATTCACCCCAAAACAAAGAGGCGGCGGAATAATCATCAAAGAAGAAGACCCTGCACTCGCCGCCAAAAAACTAGCCCAACTACTACTCGAAGAACCCATCATAAAGAAACTCAAAGAAAGGGTGAAATAAAAATGATTCGAGTCCAATTAGATAAGTGCACTGGATGCAAAGTCTGCGTCTCAATATGCCCCTTCGGCGCAGCCGAAGTAGTTAACGAAAAAGCTCAAATAACAGCAGCCTGCACCCTTTGTGGCGCCTGCGAAAAATCCTGCCCCACCCAAGCCATAATTATTGAAAGGCCCAAACGCGCAGAAATAAACCTAACAGAATATAAAGGAGTATGGGTGTACGCCGAACAAAGTGAAGGAAAAATAAAAAATGTGGCACTCGAACTGCTAAGTGAAGGCAGAAAACTAGCAGACAAACTGGGACAAGAACTTGCAGCAGTCCTAATAGGAAAAAAAGTTTCCCACCTATCAGAAACCCTTATCGCCCAAGGCGCAGACAAAGTCTACTTAATTGAACACGAACTTCTCGAAAGATACAATAGCGACGCCTACACCGCAATGCTCACCGCAGTTATCTCCAAGTACAAGCCCTCCATAGTGCTATACGGAGCCACCCTCAACGGTCGCGACCTAGCGCCCAGAGTAGCCGCCAGAATAAAAGTCGGCTTAACCGCAGACTGCACAGGCCTCGACATAACTGACGACGGCTTACTCCTACAGACTCGTCCTGCTTTCGGCGGAAATATTATGGCTCAGATTCTCTCGAGGTATACGCGACCCCAGATGGCTACTGTTCGGCCAAACGTTATGAAAAGGACGCCACTTGACCTCAGTAGGAGGGGTGAGGTTGTTAGGGTTGAGGCGAATATTAATCCCAGAATCATTAGGGCTAAGGTTGTCGATGTGGTTAGAGAAGTCTCGGAGGGTGTTAATCTGGAGGAGGCGGACATTATAGTTTCATGTGGACGTGGAATTGGAAAACCAGAAAACATACCGGTAGTAGAAGCATTGGCTAAGACTCTCAACGCTGCTTTGGGCTGTTCAAGACCGGTGGTGGATGAAAATTGGCTACCCCACATGCATCAGGTAGGTCAGACCGGTAAGACAGTCGCTCCTAAACTCTACATAGCCGTGGGAATCTCAGGTATGATTCAGCACCTTGTAGGTATGCAGACCTCGGACGTAATTGTAGCCATCAACAAGGATCCAGAGGCCCCCATTCTGAAAATAGCAAACTATGGCGTTGTGGGAGACCTGTTCAAAATAGTCCCAGAGCTGGAAAAAGAGCTGCGTAGGGAGCTCAAAGGAGCCTGAAAAATCTGGTTTTGTTAATTTTTCAAAAATGGGAGATGTGTTGAAGGGATTTCCGAGAAAAAATTGGCCGTTTTTCCTATCCCTTTTCTTTTCGTTGTGGTAAGGGTCCTTCATTTGCCTTTTAGTAGTTCGCCGGCGATCCTTAATTTCTGTATTTCGTTGGTGCCTTCGTATATTCCTACTATCTTTGCGTCTCTGAATATTCTCTCAATAGGGTAGTCTTTAATATAGCCGTAACCTCCGTGAATTTGTAGAGCCATATTTGCGGCTTTCATGGCGATTTCCCCTCCTGCTAGTTTTGCCATAGCCGCCTCCATGGAGATTCTTTCGCCCTTGTCTTTGAGGTAAGCTGCTTTGTAGGTCAGTAGGCGGGCTGCTTCTATTTCTGTGGCCATCTCAGCCAGCATCCATTGTATGGCTTGGAATCTAGCTATGGGTTGGCCGAACTGAACCCTCTGCTGGGAGTATTTTAGTGCTTCGTCAAAGGCTGCTTGGGCCACTCCTACGCCTTGAGCTGCGATGCCGATTCTCGCTTGGTCGAGTGTTATCATGCCTACTTTGTATCCTTCGCCCACTTTGCCCAGCACATTTTCTTTTGGGATTCTGCAGTCTTCAAATGTGAGGGACTTGGCGGTTTCTGAGCAGTGTATTCCCATCTTTCTCTCGGGCTTTCCAATTTTTAGTCCTGGGGTGTTTCTGTCAACTATTAGGACGCTTATGGGTTTCTTCTTAGGGTCGCTGGTTGCTCCGTCTGTTACTGCGAAGACTAGGAAGACTCCAGCTACTAGTCCGTTTGTAATCCACTGTTTTGAGCCGTTTATAACCCACTCATCTCCGTCGAGTACTGCAGTGGTTTTCACATTTGAAGCATCGCTGCCGGCTTCCGGCTCGGTTAGGGTGAAGGCTCCAATGATTTCTCCTCTGGCAAGTTTTGGGAGATACCTTTTTTTCTGTTCCTCTGTGCCGAAGTGGTTCATTGGCCAGCAGCATACTGAATTGTGAACATGAATTATTGTTCCGATGGAAGTCCATGCGCGGGAAAGCTCCTCTATGAGGATTGCTGCGCTAATACTGTCTACACCCGACCCGCCGTATTCGGGAGGTATTGTTGCTCCCAAGAAACCTAGGTCCGCCGCTTTTTTTATGACTTCCCTGGGAAATTCGCCCTTTTCTTCCGCTTCGTCGGCTATGGGTATTAGTTCCTTTTGAGCAAATTCCTGAACCGTTTGCCTTATCATTTCCTGTTCTTCGGTTAGGTCAAAATTCATTTTTAAATCACACCTCTAAGCCGCGTTTGACAGTTAATTGTACAAATACTGTTCGAATGTATTCTTCTCAAGTTTTGAAACTCCATATTATATATTTAATCTGCAAAAATTTTTAAGCATAAACCAAAAAAATGAAGCTCAAACTCATTATAAATTTAACTGACAAAAGTTAATCTGAACTGGCTTTAAACCACTTCCACTCCGAAAAAAGGTCAACCCAAGAAAAAAAATAAATAAAGGAAGAAGAAGGTTTAAGAGGGTTTAAATCCTAAAATCACCCTATCATCTCTCTTAATGAATTCTGCAGTCACCTTGGTACCTATTTCTACTTTTTCTGGGTTCTTAGCGTCCACGAGAATGAGCCCACTTATAGTTGGTCCGGAATCCAGTTTAACCAAGCCGTATACGTATGGGTTGTCTCTTGAGTGCCCCGCATTCAGCATATGCGTTGGAGCCACAGCTATTGAGGTAAAGGCCACCAGTTTCCCTTTGCCTTCAAGTTCCACCCACTCCAGATTTGACTTTATGCACCTGGGGCATAATGGTCTAGGAGGTAGGTATATTTCGCCGCAGTCCCTGCACTTGGTGCCCATAATTTTCTTTTCTTTGAGAAAATTGTAGAACGATTTTACAGAAGCCTCGGGAACCAACATTTTTTTACCTCCTGTAAATATGTACAGCACAGGTGCCTCCGGTTCCACCCACATTGTGGGTAAGCCCCAGCTCTACACCGGGAACTTGTCTTGGACCAGCTTCGCCCCGGAGCTGCTTCCAAATCTCGACAGCTTGGGCCGCCCCACTTGCACCTACAGGATGCCCTTTAGATTTTAGTCCCCCTGAGGTGTTTATGGGTTTTTCTCCGTCGCGTGCTGTTAACCCTTCCTCAGCGGCTTTTCCTCCTTCGCCTGGTTTAAAGAATCCTAGGTCTTCGGTCGCCACTATTTCTGCAATTGTGAAACAATCGTGAACTTCAGCCACCTGTATATCTTTGGGGTCTACTCCAGCCATCTTGTATGCCATCTTTGCCGCTTCCCTAGCGGAAATTAGGGATGTGATGTCGGGCCTGTTGTGTAGGGCGAATGGGGCGCTTCCTTGACCTGTGCCTATTATGTGTATGGGAGTATCGGTGAATTTTTTGGCCACTTCCTCTGCTGCCAAGAATAATACTGCTGCGCCATCAGTTATAGGTGAACAGTCATAGAGTCTTAGTGGCCATGCCACTATGGGGTTTGAAACAGGGTCTTCAAGGAAGTCCATTTCGTCCTTCCAGGAGGGGACAGGCTCCCCCTTTTCTTTTAGTTTCGCTATTCTCCTTTCCATTAGCTCCTTTATGGTAACGGGGAACTGCGCTTTGGGGTTCAGTTTTCCGTTGTTGTGGTTTTTAATTCCCACCATTCGGAGTTGTTTTATGGTTGTTCCATATTTTTTCATGTGTGCTGTGGCTATGGTTGCGTATAGTCCCGGGAAGGTGGCCCCTGCTGGAAACTCGTATGAAACATCGCTAGCTGCGGCAAGTGCGTCTGTTACTCTAGAAGTGGGAAGATCGGTCATTTTTTCCATTCCAGAAACACACACCACGTCATGTAGCCCGGAGGCAATAGCTAGTATTCCCGCTCTTATGGCGACGCCACTGCTGGCGCAGGCTCCCTCTGTTCTGGTTACGGGTTTGGGTGTTAAGCCTACCCAATCAGCCATCAGTGGGCCGTTATGTCCCTGCCCCTCAAAGATGTCGCTCGAAAAGTTTCCTAGGAACATGGCCTCAATATCTTTGTTATCGATTCCCTTATCCACGGAGTTTAGTGCATCAATGTATGCTTCTACGAATAGTTCTCTTCCGGTTTTATCGGGGAATGTTCCAAATTTTGACATTCCCGCTCCTATGAGCGCTACTCCTCTTGCCAGTTTGCCCATTTTTTATCACATCACTATTAAACTTATTGAGGACGGCTTTACCAGTATAAACATCAGGTTTATAATCTTTTCACCAAGTTTCAGCAAAAGTTTTAGGATGGATGTGAACTGGCATAGCTAGACTGGGGCAATTCTTTACGGTTTGATTATGTTTATAGCAATTTTCAGTGGGTGGTTTTTATGTTGAATGCGTATTTTTTGGTTTGGGATGGCCTGTAATAGGGGAGGTATTAAAGCCTCAAGTCTAGGGCCTAATTGTGGCAGTTAATCTGAACAGTTTGTACCAGAAATTCATAAAAAGATATTTACTTTGTGCTGGTTTGTGTTGAGCCGTTTTTTGCTAGTTTTTTCTTCTGTTTTTCTATTTCCGCGATTTTCTTTTCATACTTCTCTTTGAGTTTATTGTACATAGCAACGTCTATTTTTCCAGACATCCAACGTTTTTTCAATTCTTCCAGTAGGATCCGGTTTGCCTCCTCTTGACTCTCTAAATCTTTTAGCTCTTGACTCTTCTCAGGAGCGGGAGGTGTTATGGTGGCTTCTTTTTTGGCTTTCTCCGCCACTTCGGCTCCATAGCTTATCGACCTGTATTTGGTTTTGGTGCTTTCCAATTCTTCTTTTAACTCATCAATATCGCTTTTTTCCTCGGCCCTTCTATAATAAGGAGGTTCTCCTCTTAGAGCAGCCTCGCTTACTAGAGTTGGCGTCTCAGTCTTTTCCGTATCTTCCCAGCGATAGATCCCTTTTCTACTAAGGTCTCCAGTCTCTAACTCCGATGCTTTTTCAGCTGCCCTTTCATATGTAGTTACGTCCTCACCATACTTCACAGGAACTCTTACGCGTGGTTTTTCGGGAGCTTCCCTAAAATAGGGGGGGCGGTATTCCTCAGTGGTGGGGGTGGGTGGGGTTCTTACTTCGTACCTCCTCGGCCTTGTATCCTGTGGTGTTCTTGACACTGTCCCTTTTCTACTAGATTCCAAGGCGCAGAAGGTAACTAGTCCCAAAAAGAGTATAAGGAATGCCAGAGGCCAGAGGGCAAAAAGTAAACACACTGCAAATCCCAAAATGGTTAAACAGAGCACTAATCCCGCTCCAGTACTTCTACCATCTCCCATAAATAATCCCTAAGGATAATCCACATATCGCCAATAAAACTCTTTCTTTTGGAGCGGCTCAGTTAAATTTGTTATAGATAAGAGAATAGAGAGCTTTCACATATTCTCATTATGTTAAGTGGAAAACAATCTATAAATGTGTGAGTCCCGATTTAAATAAGTTAAACACATCATATGAGAGGAACAGCAAATGAGTGAATTGATCCCACTAATAAAAGAATTAATATCTACCCCCGGAGTTTCCGGTTTTGAAACCGAAATAGCTCAACTCATAGTTTCCAAAATTGAGAACTATGTAGATGAGGTTAAAGTTGACCGACTGGGAAACGTTTTAGCCCAAGTTCAGGGAAAGGGAGCCGCAAGGGTTCTAGTTGATGCACACATGGATGAAGTGGGGCTCATCGTAAAAGCCATTGATGATAAGGGGTTTATAAGATTTGAAGTTTTGGGAGGAATAGATAACAGAGTTCTACCAGCGCAGAGAGTCATTATTCACACCAGAAAAGGAAAAATTAAAGGCAGCATAGGCGTCATCCCGCCACACTTCACTACGGGTAAGGAGCGAGACAGGGTGATTCCAGCCGAAAACTTGTTCATCGACATTGGCGCATCAAGCAGGGAAGAGGCCATGGAAGCAGGAGTGAGGGTGGTTGACCCAATAACTCTCCACAGAGGTCTGGATGAACTTTTAGGAAGCCGCATCTGTGGTAAAGCCTTCGATGACAGGATAGGCTGCCTCGTGGTAATAGAATGCATAAAGAGGCTAAAAGACCAAGAAATCGCAGCAGACTTACTTTACTCCTTCACTGTAGAAGAAGAGAGAGGGCTAAGAGGAGCCACGGTATCCGCCTACAGCCTAAAGCCAGAAATGGCGTTCCCAATAGATACCACGGGCGCAGCAGATTTCCCAGGAGTAAAGCCCTACACTACAACCATAGAATTAGGAAAAGGGCCAGTAATCCGAGCAGTGGATGTGAGATTCGTATCAGATAGGCAGCCCAGAGAATTGTTAATCGAAACCGCTGAAAAAATGAACATCCCCTACCAACTAGCAGTAGCTATGGGCTCCACAGACGGAGCCGCAGTGCAGCTCTCCCGTGAAGGAGTCGCCACCTGCCCCCTATGTGTGCCCCTAAGATACACCCACTCACCAGTAGAGGTGGTGGATCTGAGGGATGTAGAAAACACCATAAAACTACTCACAGAGACGCTCAAAACCATAACCTGAAAAAAATAGAATAATAGTAAGAAGGGATAGAAGAGAAGGTCTTCAGAAGACGAAAAAGTTAGGGTTTAGGTCACTTTTTCTCTCTTGATTTCGAATATAACTGTGCCGCCGCCACCATACTTGGGGCCAGGATCTATACACTGAAGGTATTGGGTTTCTGCACTCATCCAGTCGTCCTTAGGCAAGTCCTTAGAGAGAGCGGGAAAGAGGGGAATTAAGCCGGCCAACGCATAGACGCAGAGGCTTTTTGCGGTGTCCAGAGAGAGGGTTTGACCATCTTCTACAATGAAGCGATCTCCAACTTTGTGAATCCCACAGTGACCCTTAACCTCTTTAACAGTAACTATAACACGATACACCTTTAATTCACCTCTAACTATGAAAACATACGGAACGTTCTTATTATAGTTTCTAAAAAATGGGAAAAATAAAAAGAGTAATTTTGTTGCCATATAAGGGTTAGAATCCAAATAGGCGCTCAGAATTCTTGTGCAACCATTTTTCCTTCACTGAGTCCTTGAGGGGAAGCTTTTTTACCTCTTCTATGCACAGGTCGAAAGGCATCAATGGCCAAGAGGTTCCGAATAGTACCCTATCTTGAAATAGGCTGTTGCCATACGTTATTAGGGGTTCCCATCCTGTGCCCGGCATACCGATATATTTGGGATTTATGGTGGTAATGTCGGTATAGACGTTGGGGCGACGCCACATTACACCCATCAACTCGATCACCCAGGGCCAGCCTCCATGTCCGGCGATTATTCTTAGCTCTGGAAAATCCAGACACACCCTGTCCAGGTATAGGGGGCGGCCGAGGTCCATTCTTCTTATGTGCGACCAGCTCATGGAAGTATGTAGCCAGACTATCATGTCCAGCTCGTCACACTTGGA
Source organism: Candidatus Jordarchaeia archaeon (assembly GCA_029856435.1). Classification (GTDB taxonomy): domain Archaea; phylum Asgardarchaeota; class Jordiarchaeia; order Jordiarchaeales; family Jordiarchaeaceae; genus Jordiarchaeum. Next base: position 7,504 of record JAHQXB010000054.1, on the reverse strand, counting down.
GTATATGGGATAATACTTTTTGCTGCTGGAGTAGAGATTATGAACGAAGGGCCTCATTGCTATACCTATAAGGCCGCTATCGTAGGCTTTCTGCACTTGCTCCACAGCCCTTTTGCCCTTGTGGGGGTCTGCACCCCCAAATCCCTTAAACTTGTCCGGATACTCCCTCACCAGCTGGGCTATGTGGTCATTTAGAACCGGTTTCCCAGTGTTGGTTTCTTCATCCATGGCGAACAGAACACAGTGGTCGATGCCCAAGCTGTCCAACATCTCTACGAATTTTTCCATGGGCATAACCATATCTTCCGCCTTGAAGGGGGGCTCTATTTTAGCAATGTCATCAATGTTTCTGGGAACGGTAAAGTCGTCGCCCAAAAATCTTTTTCCAAAAAGTATCATGTAGCCGTACTGAACTCGAGGTATCTCCAAATTATACTTCATACATTCCAATGTTGGGGGAAAAACTAGGCAATCTATAACCAAGATCATCACACTCCCAGAAAATAATTGAAAATTTGAACACTGTTCACTGTTTTCATTTCTTACTATTTCTTTTCTTTTGTTAAATCTTCTATTCGCACAATTTTGTGTGTCACCTGATCCATGGAGGGAACTACAACTTGGCCCCACTCAATCTCGGACTCTAGACCCAACTTTTCTTTGATTCTCTGGCGTAGGCGTTCCCGGAGTTCTTTGCGGTCCTTTGTTTTTTTCCTATCATATTCTGCTACAATCTTTAGCTTATCCATATTTTGGGAGTATTTCTGGATTTTGAAAATGGCTTCCTCGGTTTCTGGAAACTCCTCAAAAATGGTGCGCACATCAAAAGGTACAATGGTTTTCCCTGCGACTTTAATCTGCCAATCCGCACGCTCAATTATTGTAATCCTAGGATGTGTTCTTCCACATACGCAGGGATCATAATACATGTCAACCAAATCTTCCATATCAAACCTAACATATGGTGTGCCCTTCGTTGCAATATTCGTGGTCACCTGTTCACCCCTCTCAGCACTAGGAATCAACTCTCGAGTTTCAGGATCGATTAGCTCGGAGAGAACCAAGTCTTCCCAAAGGTGTCCACCGTCACATTCGGGGTAACAGCTGTCTACGGGCCAAACCTGAGATTCTCCGCCTCCAGCATAGAAGTGAACCTCAGCATTGCAGAAAGCCCTTTCCTTAAGTCTTTTCCTTGTCAAAGGCGTTAGCACCTCGGCACTGATTAGAATCTTTTTGATGCCTGAGAAAAGTTCAGTGGGCTCCTCGCCCATCTTGATTGCCTCCTGAATCATGAGTTGGGTGAAAGTTGCCGGCAAAACCAGAAAGTCTGGTTTAAAGTATTTGGTAAGAACAGCTGCTCTTTGGGCGAAGGGACCAATTGAGGCGCCAATAACCATCATCTGTTTTACTCCCATTCTATTGCAGGCCACCACCAGGTTGGAAGGCGACCAGTGCCAGTTTCCAAATTGTTGGATTACTTTGGTTCCCGGCCGGAAGCCAGTCGCCCAGAATGAGCGGGAAAGATTCTCTATCATGAGTATTAAGTCTTCCCTAGTTCTTCCCCCGAAGGTAGGTATTCCAGAGGTCCCAGTGGATACCCAAATCATTAGTTTTTTGGGTGGTACACAGTTCACCCCGCCGAAGGGGTTCTCCGGTGAAACGTCTTTTCTTATGTCATCTTTTTGGATTATGGGTATTCTTTTCTGGTAGTCTTCCAAGGATTTTATGTCTTCTGGTGTCACGCCTGCTTGACTGTATAATTTGTGGTAAAATTGGGAGTTCTTATAGACATAGTCCACCTGTGAAATTAGTCTTTTTAGTTGGAGCTGCTTTAGTTCCTCTTTGGGCATTGTTTCTATGGTGGGGTTCCAATATTGCTTGTAACTTTCCATTTTAGGTTCCTCCTATAAATTGTAGTTTGGGGGAATTATTCGGGCATGTGTTCTCCCGCAGGGACATTTTTCGAAGGTTAGTGTGGCTTCAATGTCTGTTTGGTATCTTATTAGGGGAGTAGCTTCAGCGAAAAGGTTCGTTATGGTTAGCATTCCCTTCTGCCCCGGTTCCAGCGGTTCTCCGGTGTCCTTCTCAGTGATTTCTACTATGAATCCATCCTCCCAGACATGCAGCCCCTTGTGCTCGGGGCAATCCATAGCATAAAATAGATTGTCTTGGACATCCAGCATCGAGTACACTGCAGCGCCCCATTTGTCCTTAAGGGCGTTTCTCTCTGTCGCGCTTGGTATGACTTTGTCTTCTCTCACAATTATTTGTTGGTAGCCCAAGTGCTTGGGGTCGCCCTTTTCTTTGTTTATTATGTCCTCCATAAAAATTAGAGCAGCCTTATTGGTGTAGACTGCAGTGGGTTGGAAGAATCTGGCAGTATGTATGGTTCTCGCCATATCCACAACTATTATTTCTAAGGGAATCACGTTTAGTTCTAATATTTCACCTACGTTTGGCGGAGTTGCAGCCCCGAACATGGGGGAGAAGTATGCGAAGTTTAGGGGCTCCCACCCATTGCACTGGACTTGGATTGTGTCACCGTTTTTAATTCCAACCATAATACACTGTCGAATTAGGTGTTCAACTACTACTGCATGATCCGAATTGGTTATCGCGGTTCCTACGGGGGCCCTTTTTATGGGGAATTCGGGAGGGCTTATGGGATAAAGGATCTTGTCCATTGTTGTGCATAGTCTTCCTCCGAAGATGTCTTTTGTGGCTTCGGCGTCCTCCTCAAGTTCGGCTCGGGTTGTGACTGGAACATGTTTGAGGTCTTCCAGCCTGCTTATCTTTTTTATACTATTGCTCATTTTTTTCTGGTAGAAGGGGGAGTTCCAGTAAACGTGGTTTAGCTGAGTCCTAAGCTTTGATTCCTGTATAGTGTTTATTTGTCTTCGCTCCGCAAACTCTATGCTGTTCCAAAAAGCATTCTTTACTGTTTTCAGCATCACATCCGCATCCTCACAAAGTATTTTTAAGGACAATCATTTTTTTATTAAACTGTTTGGCAGCTATAGTAATAGTGCCTTCAGCTTTTGCCTCTAATAATAACTAAGTTATATTTAAGAATTTGTGAAAAATTACACCCACAAGCCTTTTGAGGAGAAAAAATGTTTTTCAGAAGTAGTAGTTCAGGAGGAGTAGGTGATTAAAAAAGTGTTTTTTAGTGTTCTATTACGATGCCGTAAATTTTGAAGTTTAGTTTTTTGTAAAGGTTTCGGGCGGGGATATTGTTTTCGTATACCTTCATTTGGACTTCTTGTATTCCGTCTTTTTTGAATTTGTCTAGAAGGGTTAGTAGTAGGGTGGTTCCTATGCCCAGTCGGCGGTATTTCGGAGATACTCCTAGCTGAACTGGTATTCCGGTTTTTCCTCGGGTTTCAAACATTAGGAAGCCGGCCATTTCTCCGTTGTACTCCGCAATGAGAGTTTGTTCTAGGGGCCACCTCTCAGCGAAGTCCATGGTCATTTCTACGAAGGGGTCTGGGCCGTGGCTTAGGGATTCGTTTACCAGGTTTACGTATTCGGGGAGTTCATTTTTTTTAAGGTATCTCACTTTAACATTCTTGTTTATGTATTCTAATGGGAGGTTTTTTAGGTCGTGCGACATGTAATAGTATATTTCGCCTCCTCCATAGTAGCTCATAACAGTTTCCCCCTTCATCTTTGACCGAATAAGCCAAGAGGTATCCCAGAGGATATTATAGTTGTTCTTTCAACCTCTCTAAATCCAAGTTTGTCCCTTAAAATGAGTAGAGTTAAATCGTTTTCATCCAAAACTTCGCAGGTTACTATGTCCACTTTGTGGGCTTTAAAGCAGTTAAGAATGTTTTTGAGAAGGGCGGTTCCCACACCTCTTCTTCGATACCTTTTTATTACTCCAAACTCTGCTATGTAGCCGAGCCGCCCCCTTTTTGTGTCTGCCACGGTGCATAGGCCCATTCCCACTGGGGCGCCGTCAATTTCTGCAATAAAGGAACATTCGGTACTCACCTTTTTTAAGAAGTCCTGTGTTATTTCGGCGAAGTCTCGAAACTCCTTCATGGTCTCATTATGTAGCATGGCTAGAGTCTGTGCGTCTTTCTCAGGGTCGTACCTTCTCACCTTCACATCACTTGGGGGGTTCAGGTCAGGAATTTTCTCGATTTCCAGCTCCAATGTTACATAAGTGAGCGCCACTGGCCCCCAGCTAAACCAGTAATTCATCAAGCTCTCCTCCTATTATCTTATTTATTTGGAGAGTGCCTATAATAAAAGCTTTTTCTTTATAAAAAACAAAAAAGAGATAAGTTGTCTACAAAGGGATCATCGAAACTTGAAGGTGTAATGCTTCCAAATACAGGAGAACTAAAGGCCTATTTAGGGCTAAAAACGCCAAAAAAGAGAAGTTAGTCTACTCTTACTCTCCTAATTCGGAACGGAGGAGTAGGTTTTATTCGGTATTTCCTCATAGTTTCGAAGGAAAGTTCCGGATTTCTGAGCATTTCCTTTAGACCCGGAACATGCGCGGCACCTGTTACAACGAGAATTTTGAAATTTTTAAGGCCTTTATCCAAGTAAGTTTTAATAATGTAGTGAATTCTTGCCGCCATAAGTGCGTTTCTCTGTTCGATGAGAACATTCCACAGGCTTGGAAATGTTCTCCTCATTATTTCGGTGTTGGAGTCGAAAATATGCATTGCTTCCTCTTTGCGTCCCTCTTCCCATAGTTGTAATCCTTCAAGCTCATTAGACCTCACATACCTTGAAGCCCTAAGCCAATTTCTAACCTCTCTTTCAGTGGCCATACTTCTTATTCGGGCGTGAATTTCGGGTTCTTCCATATCGATAAGCCAGATATCGGTATCCTTGTTAGCCAGATGGTCAGTTGAAATTATGAATTCACACTTACGGTCACAGTTTCCTCTCTTGGGACAACTTAGGCACACCCTCTGCAAACTGTAGTATCGAAGGGGACACAACTCTAGGGCTACCGCGTCGGGCTTGAGTTCCCTTACTCTCTCCATGACTTCCATAATGCTGGTTTTACTGAAGTGGGCGGTTCCAATAAATTCCACATATTGGGAGTAATCAGTTTCCCTTCTTTTAACATTTATTGGAACCTCGGTGCTTGTAGATTCAAACATTTTTTGTTTATGCCCTCCTTTACCCACAATAATTTTGATTCAAGTCGGGTTGAACTATTACTTTTTTCTTAGCCGGATTTCCAGTATTCTGTTTCTGAAGTTGGCTTTAGCTGAATCGCAGTCTACTTCGCAAGGTAGTTGAATCACTTTGTAGAACATTACTGGAGAATCGGTTCTTACTTCCAGTTTTCTCTCAGTGAGGTTGAGTTTAATATCATCTTTGCTTGATGCGGGAACCTCCATCACCACAAGCAACTCTTGGGGATTATCTATTATGTCCACCAATGTGTCTTTACCTGTTTCTGGAAAGGCCACCACTAATGGTTTTTCGGATCTGGCTTTTCTTGGGGTTGACTCTGGTGTTTCAAACCAGTCTGACTGCCGTTCGTCGAAGAATGTGGGTGCTTCTGATTCCTCCTCTTGCTCAGTTAGGGGTCTGTGAGAGTACTCGTATCTTATGAATCCCTTGTAGTTTGGACCCTCGAAAGGCATTACAAATGATTTTTCACCGAACTCTCCCGATTCTACTGCTTTTCTTAGGTTTTCTAGCATTTGAAACATCTCGTCAAACTCGGGCAATTCGTCAAACCCGAATAGGTCCCAAATGCTTCTTCTTCTCTTTTCCATCTTTTATCCTCTTCCTTTTTTGGTTTTATTTATGGGCTTCTGGAATACTTTGTATGCCAATATATTCAGTATACATAGAAGTATATAAACTTACCCTATTGGGAAGTTACTAACCGAAAAAGTAAGAACAATAATTATTAGTTCCACTTCCACCTCATTTTACTAAAAGAAACCAAATTTCACAATTCCGCGCCCAGTAGGTTGTAACAGAATATGATTGATATCAAAAAAATCAGGACGGGAATACACGCACTAGACGAGCGTTTAGGCGGAGGCATACTTTCCAACTCAATTGTTTTATTATCTATTCAAACGGGCGTTACACTTATCAAATTTACTCAGTGGAACGTCCCCAAACAGATGGACGACCCTCACATTATACTCGTCAACTTTGCCCTACCTGCCGTGGAATTCCTTGAGCGCTCAAATGTTAAATCCATTTTTAGAGTTGAGAATACCAAAATTCAGGGAGACAGCCTCTTCACTCTTATTGATTGTTTTACAGAGACAGGCGAAGAAGTAGTAAAGATTGATGGCGGCACCATACACCAAGTTCGATATCCCTTTGACCCGGATAAGCTGTATTCAACAATGAGGAAAGTCAGAGAAGATCTAGGAGAGAACAGATCCGTTATATGGGTTTTTCATAGTTTAACCGACATGAGTATAGGTGTTTCCGAACAGGAGTTAATAAAATTCTGCAGGAAAGCATTCCGTCTCCACAAGAGCTACAGGGACCTTGCTTTCTACATTCTAAACTGGGAAGCCCACGAGAAAAGGTTTAGATCCACAATAAATCAATTGGCGGATGTGGTAATCGAGTTCAAAGTGGAGGAGAGGCAAGATAAACTTAAGAACTATCTCCAGGTCATTAAAGGGGTTTTTCTAATTGATACAAGAAAACTCTATTACGACGCAGGAGGAAATGGAGAAATCATTTTTTACTAAAAGTGGGGAGATTACTGCAGAGTATCTGAACAAATTGTTGGTCTATGCCATTATAAAAGCATATGTTTTTAAAATTCGAAATCTAATTCCAAGTCTTGTAATTCTTTCACCTTTTTAATTATACTTGCTATTTCTGTTAGTTGTCTCATTAACAGTTTACCAATTATTGAGAGCATGTACCCATCGTACTCTTTTGATATGGCTCTAATGCGTAGCAAGTCCTCTAATGCTTGAGCTATGGTTTTCTGGCTATAGCCTGCTAGTCGGTGTATCTCTGAAAAACTAACAGGATTATTTTTTTCAGCTATTAGGCGCATTATTTTGAAACGGGACTCGTTGGAAACCATTCTCAACAAATTTATGACAGTGTCTAGATCCTGAGATTCCACGATTTTGGAACCTACATCTTCCTCCAGTATCACCCTTCCACTCTTCGTAATAATTCTAAGCTTCCTGATTCTTGGAATCATGTACCTGCACCCCAAGTTAATTAAGCAATCAGCGTATTTAAAAGTTTATTTAAAATAAAGTTACTTACTAAAAGGGTAAGTGAAAAAAGGCCGCAACCATAATTGCACAAATTTTTTATTCATTTATTTTTCTTATAAATTTAAGAATTCTTGACAATTTAACACTATTAACTTATACAAAAGGGGTAAGATGGCGCAATTAATTTAGTGTCACCTGCTGCGTGGCATTTGTTTTTCAGCTTTCATCACACTCCCGAGACGCCCTTTTCGGCGTTTCTACCCCTCAGTAACTCAAAATGGGCTTCAATATGGGAACGCAGGAAACGGCCC
>JAHQXB010000031.1 GCA_029856435.1 Candidatus Jordarchaeia archaeon | reverse complement strand
GTGGATTCTATTTTGAACTACTAACAGGGAAGAGCAGAAAAATGTGGAGAAATATTTTCTGGCACACCTTTTCCTGAAACCCTAAAAATAGACGAGGGGAAAACTGCTACATCCGTTTAAAAGTGATGGGTCTAAATACTTATGGTTAGACGGTGTTCTCCTTTATTCCTTCAACACAAAAAGAATATGGAAAAAGTTTCCACATCAATGTGTATCTTTAGCAATTAAACTCGTTCTTTATAGTACTCAATAAATGTTTTTAATGAACGGTCAAATGTCCTTTCCAACTCGGGTGGAAACAAGCAGCCGGGGAGCTTGCCTCCTCTCCAGTGACTGCGTAAACATTCGCAGCACTTACCCCTTTTACTGCAGGAAGTGCATTTATAATCTTTCAGATTTTCTTCAACATTGCACTCTGTTTTCATTTCACAAGCTCCCAAAGCGCAGGTAAGGATATGCGACCCCCGCAGGCATTATCCTCCGGCGAGAATCAGTGAGACTATGTGTGTTGCGTCCACTCCCCAGCCTAGCACGTGGGCGAACCCCAGCAGCAGAGGTATTCCAATGAGGAGGCTCACAAGCGTGATGGGCACTCCGAGCTTCATGAATTCACCCCAAGAGACGTGGTAGCCTTCCTTTTCCAGGGTCGTTATTCCAATGAGGTTTGGCAGGCCCCCTATGGGGGTTAGGCTGGCTCCAATGTTTGCTCCATATATCAGCGACCATATCACAAGGTTCTCGTTTATCAGGGCGGATGCAGATAGGCTGGGTGTTACATATAGCAGCGCGGTGGTTACAGAAATGTTATCCAGAACCCCTGATAGTGTGGCGCAGAATACACTTACTAGGCTTGCGGTGCCCGGAATATTGGAGAATATGAGGCTACCGAGACTGTTTCCCATAATTTCCAGAACTTTTGTTCTATCTACACCACCCACTATTATGAATATTCCTATGAAGAAGAATATGAGGCTCCAGTCCACTTCCTTCAGGGTTCTCTCCGGATCCTCGCCGCTCACGAACAAGAAGGCGAAAGCAAATATTAGGGATACTACGTAGAAGGGTATGGTTAGCAAACCTGCTATAACGAATCCCGCCACAGTTATTACAAGCAGGATGGCTAAGCGGCGGAAAATTTTTGGGTTTCTCATTAACATTCTTTCATCCAAAGATAAGAGTTCTTCCCTTGTTTCCAGGTATCTTTCTTTGTCTTTAGGAATTTGGAATGCTTCTTTGAAGTGGCGAAAAATGAAAAATATGGCGACTACTGTGCAAATAGCTGCGAAGGGTAAGCCTAGCACTAGATATGTGGGGTAAGAGAGGAAACGTGTGGGGTCCAAATTATAGTGACCAGATACTAGAATGTTAACAAAGCTACCTATAATTGTGGAGGAACTGGCCGCGTTGACCACAAAAATCGTGCCAAGTATGTAGGGAACTGGATTTAGATCCAGAACTCTAACTATCTGAAAAATAAGAACACTCACTATGATGAAGCATGGATCACAGTTTAAAAGCATGGTTAGGACAAATGTTAAAGCCCAAATGTAAATGAAGAGTTTCCTTATGTCTCCACCGCTAAACTTCACCACCCTAAGTATAATGTATTCAAAGAGTCCAGAGCGGCTGGCAACCGTGGTGATAACAACTATGGAAATAATGATGAGCAAAGTAGACCAATTCACAAACTCCTTATACACATCATCATAGGAAAATAGCAGTTCATGGCTTACCAGCCCTCCCGAAACATAATATGTGAAGTAGGGAACCCAAGAATAGAGCTCAGAGAAAACGCCGCCTGCAATAAGCGTAGCCACAGCCCCACCCATGGCTGCTACAGTTTTGTGGAGGCGTTCAGTTGCGATCAAAGCAAAAGTTACAATAAGTATACTGCTGAAAACCACTTGAGCCGAGACAGGCGGCTGTATTAACCATTCAGCCCACTCTGGAATTAGGGAAGTCTCCAAAGTTTCTAGGCCAAACATATTCACCAATCATTCCTCCTTTAAGAGGAGATAATCCCAAGCTGAAAAGCAAAAGAATCAAAACCGAAGTATCACATAATAATAGGATTTTAAGTTTGTTTTAAGGGTAATAATAACTCAGTCTAAGCTTATCTTTATAGTTATAACTATTATATAACCTTTATTGAAGTCTTAGACTTCCCTCTCCCTCACTTCGTGAATACCCCTTATTTCCTTTTCAATTGCCACTATTTCACCCATCGCATACAAGACTCACCAGAAACTAAGAGTAAAACGCTTCTCTTTTCTGAGCTTCAAAAAACATACAAAAACCTTTAGGTAATAGTATAAAAATGGCTTTTCCCGCTCCCCCCAGAAAGTTTTTCATGGATGAACCTCCCATTTTTCCAAACAGCGACCCACAAGAGTAACCGTCAAGTAAAAGATTTCGAAAAACTTAATTTTCTCCTAAATGAAAAACAAATAGATCTCTCAAAAATCTTTAAAGGTATAGTATTTAGCGAAATTTTTGAATCATTTTGGTTGTGAAAAGAAGCTTCTCTACCGAAAAGAGAAGCTAAAAAAGCATATTTAAGAGCAATTTTGATTCAAAAACTTTTCAAAATATTATATACTAACGATGGCCAAAGTCGACTCCAAGGTACTTGGGTAAGTCTCAGAGAAAAACATCTCAACACCAAAAACCATCACACTTGATGAGGACAGCTCCCACATTTGGAGCGAAGAGAAGGAGAGGTGGGCAACTACCCCGCCCCAAATATGGCTCCTTGCAGAGGAAACATTTGTGAGAATCACGTGGAAATACACACTCCATGGAAGCAACCTCATCCCAGCCAAACCCCAAGATTTCAAGTATCTGGGCAAGGGCAAATACATCTGCTTCCAGTTAACAAATCCAAAGAAAGTTAAATTCATGCGAATGGAAAAATATAGCCATTGTGAAAAATATGTTTCAGTCAATTTGCAGCCACTTTATAATGAGCATAAATTACAAAGCTGTTGGTGAGAAAGCCCGCGACTTTTAGTTGCGGGGAGTGTCAAGATTTAAAACAAGTTGTATATTCTAGGGGGAGTATGCTGGTTTTTGTCGCTTTTTTAAGTATTCATTCTTCTAACTCGATGCCTACCTCTCTTTTTTCCTCTTCTCCCTTTATTCTTTTCAGGGCCCAGGCGGCCTTTTTCTGCACCCTCCAGTCAGGATCCTTTAAAAATCTAGTTAGAGTTTCCACTGCTGTGGGTTCCCTCATCTCTCCAAGGGCCCAAACTGCCTTGTAGCGTATTTCACCTTTTTCACCGAGAACATTAATTAGGGCTTTTGCAGCCCGGGGATCCCCTATGGCTCTCAGAGCATCTACGGTTCTTATGACGACTTCTCTGTCCTTATCTTTTAGTTTTTTGGTTAGAGGTATAACTGCTTCGGGATCCTTTATCTCCCCCAAAGCCCAAGCTGCGGTGCTGCGTACCTGCCAGTCCTTATCCCCAAGAGCTTTTATTAGGGCGCCTACTGCTTCCCTATTTTTTATTTCTCCAAGGGCTCTTGCAGCGTTTCTACGCACCACAAAGTTTTTGTCCTTGAGTGCTTGGGTCAAGGCTTTCACTGCTTTAGGATGCTTGATCTTCCCAATGGCTAGGGCTGCGGTGCTGCGTACCTGCGAGTCTTTATCTTTTAGCTTAGTGGCTAGTGCGTAAATGGCTAGAGGGTCTCCAATCTCTCCCAAGGCTTCCATTAGAGGTAAACTATACTGGCCTTTACTAATTGCTAGAGCCTCTATTAGGGGTTTAACTGCGGTTTCGCCCATTTTTACTAGGAACTCAAAGAAGCTGGAACTACTTTTATCATTTTCATCTGAAAGTATTTTTATCATTCTCTCTAATGCTTCTCTCTCGCCCTTCTGACACTCCTCCACAATACTCCCAAAGAGCTCATGCTCATTTATCATCTTTTTCCAACTCCCAAAAACGCCTTAAAATAATGTAAATAACCACCATTTAATAAATCTGTTCGAATAGGACTCGGGTAATGTAGATTAGTCCGATTCTATCCCCCATTTCGAGGCTCTAAATCAGAAAAGAAGCCCTATTAAAGCTTCTTTCGAAGGCGAAATCGAACGAATCTACACCGCGTAGGACTCGGAACAATTTTCAAAAAGGATAAACTCCTGTTTAGTTTAGGGGGGGTCTTCAACTTTTTCTAAAAAAGAGGGGTGACACATATGTGTAACACTAAAGTAAAAAAAGAAGCAGTAATTGGAGAGCTGGGAATAGAAGATGATGAACTTTTTAGATCCAGTCTCCGGTTGAGAGTTTTTGGGGTAGGTAGGTTTCGGTTAGGTACTCGAATCCGTGGCTACTTAGCGCTTGGATTTCCGCCTTTCTTTTAAGTTCTATCATTAGCTTGAGATCATTGGCCCACTCCTCATTCTTTTGAACGAAGGGCTCCTTCAGCATCTCTTTTGCGCGTTTAATGTCTTTGTCCGTCATCTTAAGCCAGCACTCCTTAGGAATCTTATACTTATCTAGGTCTCTGCTCAAAACCCCTAATAGTTTTAATTCGGGGGTTGCAAGAAATGGAGACTCGTAGCTGAGGCGCTTGCTGCCTCTTAGATAGACGCTGTAAATATAGGAGCCGTAGGGGTCACTATCCATTAGGGCAAATGCAGGGATCTTCAGTGTTTTTACTATTTTTCTCAGGAAGCTTCTTGTAGCTATATCCGCTGAGCCCTTGCCAGTAATTATGATGCAGGGATATTGGTTCCACCACTTTGCTTCACTGAGCCGAATCAGCGCTGCGTCCTTCTCCACTACCAGAATAAATTCCGCATCACTCTCCACGACTTCAATTTTATCAAGGAAGGGAGTAATAGACCAGCCACCGCTACCCAATTTTGTGAGATCTATTGTATCCCCACTATCCCTTATGACCAGCCTGCCAATAGCCATACCCTTAGCACTTGCCACCACGTGAGTGGAGTCACGAGTTGTGTTGAGCAGTGGAGGAATATCATCTATTATTTTGTCACTATTAATCTGGTCCTTAAAGAGGTTAACATCGTTGTAGAAAATTTCACGCTTCGTGGCATGAATATCCTTTTCCAACAGAGTGTGTATTAGTTCCAGCACCCTCATAGTCCTTGCCACATCCGAAGAGGTGGCCAGGCTCAAAAGAGCTCGAGCACTTTTACCCTCACCCAGAAGCAACAGGTCACTATCCTCATCATAAATTATGTTGTCTCCCCCTCTCTGAGGGATGTAGATTACTGGAGGTTCCCCTTCCTCAAGTTGCAACAGTAGCTGGCGCGCTGTTTCATGAATTTTTTGGTGAACCTTATCCGTGGGTAACTCTTCAACAATCACCGCCTTACTTGGCGGTTTAAACTTGGGCTTGCTCTTATGCCTCATTTTTTCCTTTAACTCAATCACCTTCGCTAGATTCACCGAAGTTTTTGGTTGTTTGACAACTTTATCCTTCGGCAACTATTTTTCCCTCCTCGCTGCCTTATGTTTTAGCCATCTGGGTTAAACTCTCGGTTGGAATGGTTTCAGGCGCAGCTTCAGGCTTAGCTTCGGGCTTAGTTTCAGGTTTGGTTTCGAGTTTAGGTATACTTTTGTCTAAGGTCTCAGTTTTTATTTTTTCTCTGGACTTTTTTGTGTTTGTTTTAGGTTTGTGTTGTTTTCTTTCTTTTTGCACCGTTTTTCTTTCAGTTGAGATTATCATTTCTTCAATATTTTTGTATAGTTCTTCGTATGTAGGTTTGACTTTTAGTTCAGGGTCGGTTTCCTCTATTGATACTAATGACTTGGCGAAGACTTTAGCGTGTTCCAGTAGTGTTTGTGCTCTCTGCCTTTTTCTGGTTTCGATTTCTCCCTTCACTATGTGCGCCTTAAGTTTTCTTCCCAGCTCTTCCAGAGCTAACTTAATTTCTTTTACCAGAATGTCGTCTGCGGCTAGAGCCTGTTTGCTTTGGGCTTTGAACATTACGTGAACGAAGGGTCCGCTTACATTAACAAAGAGCTTTACGGGGCCCTTGGGCAGCCCATTATCTCCTCTATCTATCTTATAGTTTTTCCAGTTGACACTACTGGCGGCCTTCCATATTGCGCAGTCTGAGTTATCTCTGAGTTTTGGTGTGCGGTTCGTGAATCTATACAGAACAGCGTTCCCTGAATCGTTTAGTGCAGGATTATTTGGGTCGTAGGCGATTGCCGCTTCTACCACGAAGGCTAAGCCCTTACTACTTGTAGGGGGACGGGTGGTAGCTTCCACAAATTCTGCGTTAAAATGTTTCTTAATAACCTCTTGAAGCACCTCTCTTCCAACGGGGACAACAGTGTCTACGGGTGGTGAGGGATACTTCATACTTATGAAGGCCTTGTAAAGTGCGTTTATTTGTTCATCGCTGAGCTTCTTTACCTGTGTGTTGGGACTCAACTTGTATCTGAGGTCTTTATTAGCATTTTCAATTATGTCCTTTGCGCGCTTACTCCCTATTCTACAGAATGATTTTGTGAGGAAGTCAATTAGTTTGTTGTGCTTCGTGTTCCTAATCAAATCTTGGAAGTCGCCTATGCTGGTGGACTCCGGGTGAGGCTCCGTATAGATAGGCTCCGGAGGGAACTGGTTTACGCGTCTGGGATAAATAGCTACATCGCCATTTGGATCCACGAAAATGATTGTTACATGGCTGTTTAGAAGCGCTGTTTGGCGTACGTACTCATCAGCATAGCTTCTAACATATTTAACATTAAGATAGGAGAGTTGGACATAAGTTCCATGCTTAAAAGGAACCTGAATACCTGTAGGCGGCACACTATACTTTTTAGTGTTTTCCCCAGTGGTGTAAAAAACAGAGGTTTCACCCCTCCTCTCCTTAATGTGTTTGCTCACCACAACAATAGGCTTGCCTGTGGTGTTTTGGGCATCACTAAAAGCGCTGGGCGCCCCAAAGCCTTGACTGCCCCTAGTCTGCTTCAACTTTTCAGCCTTACTAGAGGCTAAATATATTCCGTACTTTTCAAGATCCACGGGTCGCATTCCAACACCATTGTCGAAGGCTTCAAAAGAGTACATTTCAATGTCACTGCCCTGAATATCGTCAGGCAAAATTTCGGGCTTCTCAACCCTCTGAATTATAATGAGGGCTAGGGGCTCATCATTTATTATGGGATTTAGAGGCTCAAGCAGCTCCTTTAACCTAGAAGAGATGTCTGTGACCTTAATACGCGTCCCATTCCGATTTAGCGGTTTAAAACTATACTCTATTTGGGGGCTTTGTGGACTCAAATTATTGAAGGCTTTGTATTTCCAATGAGCTGTTTCAATTGCATCAAGAGCATTGTCCAAAAATTCCGCAACGTATTGGGTGTGCTTGTGCCTCTCTATTGAGAAACCCACTAGTTGTGTTCTTTTCCTCATGAATTGGGCAATGCTTCCTTCCTTGATGACACCTTTCGAAGAGGATTCCGCCATTCTGTTTTCATCCCCAGCGATTTTACAGTTTTAAGGAAAATGCAGCGTCTTTCCTAAAATAATAATCCCATTTTAATATAAAAAGGGTTTGTATTATGCGAAGTTTACAATAAATATGCCAAATGATTGATAAGTTCACAAACTTAAAAACGTTTTTACAAATTTTAGCCTTCAAACTGGTAACACTCTCAACACCGCTTTGCCCCCACGCGCAATCCTACATCAGCCGCCAAACAAATTAAAAGATGCCAACCCTTATTAATTTAACCTATAAAAAGCAAAATAATCTATCTAAATCGCCAAAAATTTAAAATAAAAAATAAATTAAATAATAAAATAAATAAATATAAAAATAAATTATTAACAAAAACCCCTAGAAAACAACTTAAATTCAAGTCCCACCCAAACAGAAACTCATCCCAACATGTTAAAAAAATTAAGGGGGTATCAGTCATACGTTATTTAACCAAAAAAGAGTATCAATTTGTTGCTTCACTTTTGAAAATGTCGTCCAGCCAATCAAATATAACTTGGTACATAAGGCTCCTATTGTTAACTTGGCAATGTCCATCGGCGCCTTCCTCTACTGTGAAGACTCTCAGAGTTTTCGGACATAAGAGTCTCCCGTGAAACTCTCTTGCCTGTTTCACTGCTTCCTCCCCCTCACCTACACTGATCAAACTAAGAGTTGGGCACTCAATTCTGTCCTCTAATCCCTCAATGGTGAACTTTTCTATCCTCTCAAAGAATTCCCAAGGCGTCCTAGCTCCCATAGGGCAGAGAAAATTTTCTACAGTCGCCCGAAACATGGGGTTTTTGCTAGTTACCCCCTGAATAAGTTCATTCAACTCGGAGGGCGAAAATTTCTCTATAGAGAAAGGCAGCGCTCCCAAAACTAAACGGCGAAAATTAACAATGGGCGCGTTAACTATCAATGCTCGGATACGCCTCTCAAATGCAGCCGCCCTTGGAGCGAGATAACCCCCAAAGCTGAAACCAATCAGTGCCAAGCGTTTACCATCTATCTCCGGTCTACTCAGAGAATAATCCACTACAGCCCCCACAGGCTTTTCATAATCCGGCCTAAAAACCATACTGGGATCTCTGTGTAAAACTCCCCGTTGCCCCGGCCCCTCAAAAATTAAAGCATTGTACCCCCTTTGCTGGGCTGCGGCTCCAATGAAGAAGTAAAGCTCCTCCCCTGTACTATCGTATCCCCCCATAACAATGAGTGTGGGACGCTTACCACCGCCACTAGCAGTGAGGAAATAGCCAGGTAACTTTCTGCCCTCGAATGGAATCTCCAGAACTTCTATGGGAGGCTCAAATAGGGGTGCGGCACGTTGAAAACAGGACTTGCTCTTTTCCCACAATTCTTGGTGCTGAGGAGTGTTCCAAGGGGCATAAAACTCAGCAGCCCTATAATAGTTAGATGCTCGCAGAAAATTGTTTCGAGCACTAAAACGGCGCCCCTGTGCTAGAGCTTCTTCAGCCCACCCCTCAACACGAGCTGCGACCTCGTTCCATGCCTTAACCCAGCTCTCGGGATCCCCATCATTTGTATGCTCCGCAGCGTAAAAGCATTCACCGAACTCCGCGCCTCCAAAAGGATGGGTTAAGGCTCGGATGAACTGGTAGTTCATTTCTGGACTCTTAAAGGGCAGTTTTTCAGAAGCCATCGAAATAACTTTAACACCTTCCACCACAACCATCTCCCATCTTTACCCACATATTAATAGAAATTTTTCAGCCTGCAAATATTTTAGCTTTTATAAAATTTCTGTCACGTGTGTTACACACTTCTTATTTTTTAATTTTTTATGGCTTTTGGTGAATTTTTTGGTTTTATAATGTTAATTTGAGAGGTTTTCTGAGAGAATAAATAGATAGGTTTGAAAAGTGAAAATGTAACACGACACCACATCAAAAAATTATTGAACTATTTGTGTTATTATCATGGCCACTCCCAATACAATAAATATTATTCCCACAGTTTTTGCTAGGGTTTCCTCCGTAGCCCGATTAGCGTAGATAGCACCCACCCTACCACCCACTATTGTGCCGGCTCCTATGATAACTCCAATTATGAGATTTATGTTGCCATTAAGACTGTATCCTATGGCTCCAGAGGCTGCCGTTATCGCCATAATTAGGGTTGAGGTTCCTATCGCCTTATGTATGGGGTATTTCAGAAGAAAGATTAGGACTAGGAGGAACATTACTCCCCCACCTGCTCCCAGAATACCGCTCACTATACCGATTATGAAACCTATGAGAAGAGTAACTGCAATTTTCTTTTTCTCTAATGAAACAATAACCTCCACGTAGGAGTCGCCTTCACTTTTTATTTTTCCCGAAGCTCCCGAAAAAAGCCTCAGCCTCTGCCTTATCTCCCTCCTCCATAAGCCAACCCCACTAAGAATGAGAAATATCGAAAAAACCCCTCCCAGCTCAAACTCTGGAATATTAGCCGCAATAACACTGCCCAACTGTGCACCCAGAACCGCCCCCAAAGCCAGCCAAATACCAGATTTCAAATCTACATTTCTATTCCGGTAATATGTATAAGAAACTATTATGGATGCAATCACATCAACTGCGAGGCTGGTGCCAATTGCCACATGAACAGGCAAGTTCAAAGCCATGGTGAGTGCAGGAACCACAATAAGCACACCACTCGCACCCATCAAGCCAGTAACAGCACCCGAGCAAAGCCCTATCAGCACCGAGATAAGAATCGAGAACCAATCCATGAACCTCACCGAAAACACTAAAAATCTTCAAGAAAATAAAAACATTGATTATAAATAAATTACGGTAACAACGATTACTTATCTACAGTTGCGGTCTTCACTATAATTTATTGGCACTGTTATTACCCTTTTTTGTCTCAAATTTTAAACAAGTCCACTATGTCCAAAACTGGTATACCCTCTTTTTCAGCCACTGAACGTAGATTGTTCTCACAGAATGGACACACAGTCACAATATAATCCACTCCCACTTCTTTCGCGTCTTCCACCCTTGCCCGAGCAATTTTTTCAGCAAGATTCGGAAACGCGGATTTCACCCCTCCACCCGCCCCACAGCACCAGGCAGCGGTTCGATTACGTTTCATCTCAACAAACTCTACGCCGGGCAATTTTTTTATTATTTCGCGGGGTGGCTCATAGAAATCGCAATGCCGCCCAAGGTGGCAAGGGTCATGATAAGTTACTCTCCCCTTTTTGAAATCCTCCCTGAGCATCAGCTTTCCCTCTACCAGCAGTCTATTTAGGATTTCAGTTATGTGAACCACCTTGAAGGGCAATTCTTTTCCGTAAATATCGGGGTAGTCTTTCTTGAGAGTTCGATAGCATCCTGCACAGTGAACAACCACCTCCTTTGCACCAGCGCTTTGAAACGCCCTTATATTGTGTAAGGCAAGCTCCTCTGCTAGGTCGCGCATACCAGTTCTCAGTGCCACTGAGCCGCAGCAGTACTCTTCAGGATGTATCAGGGCAGGCCGCACCCCAGCAAAGAGCAGTAGCTTTATAATTTTTCGGATGATTTCTGGTTGTCTGTAGGGTTCGGTGCACCCCATAAAGAACACAAGTTCGCCTCTAGAGGGCAAATCAACCCCCTCCGGCATCCAGGAAACTCTATCCTTGTGTAGTTCCATGTAGGGGTTATGCTCCCTTTTGCACCACTCCAAAATTTCCCTGTGCCGAGTCATAGGCCCATAGCCCGCGTCGACTAGGTCAGCCCTCAACGCCTCGTAAATCTTAGTGTGATCCAAGTATTTTCCTATACTGAGGCTAATATTCGGATCCATAGATTGGTGGCACGTTGCATGACAGTCCCCACATGTAGTGCACTGGTATACAACATTGGCTAACTCTTGGCTGAGCTTCAGTCTTCCCTCAATGAGTCCCCGTACTATCTGCATTTTTCCACGTGCAAAGAAGGGCTCAAACCCTGGAGTGTGTTCCAGCACCGGGCAAACCTTGTACCTCCCTACAGTGTATCTCACCGCGGTGCGACAGTCACCACAAGCAATGCAGCCATACAAGAGGTCTCCGAGTTTTTTTAGGTGTCTCAGCTTCCCAACTTCTTGAGGATTAGCCATTTTACTCCTCCTCCGCACTGTAGAAGTGGAATTTTCCTGGACTCAAAAGAAAATTGGGGTCTAAAGTTCTCTTCACATCTTTGAAAAATTTGGTAAACTTGGGCGGGAAGGCATTTGCTTCCATTATGGCCTGACTTATAACTTCCCCCAGCCAGTAGTGTACCCCTCCATATTTCACTTGGAAGCGGAGCCTCTCCTTCCACAATTTTAGATTGGTTTCCCTCATTTCGGGCTTGTTCCAACCACTCATCCCTCCTACTATTACACACTCCCCCCTGGGCATCATATACACCACGGCAGCAGTGAGTGAAGCAACATTGGCGCCTGAGTATTCCTCCAGCTTTCTTAGTGTATGCTCATCTGATGTTCTGAACACTTCGGGCATCTGGTTTAGGGGAACTTTGTGACAAGTGGTGCAGCTGAAGTGGCCGGGAAGCACGCCAAACACTCCATGGAAATATTGCCACTGTCCCTGCTTTTTCCCCACCCACTCCGCAATATTTCCCTCCTTGAGGGTGGGGCCGAGTTCCGCAACACCCGGCTTTGCAAATTCTTCGTGGACAATGTCACTTGCCAGTTCAAACATCCTCTCATCGTCAGCCTCTATTCCCACCATCATCACCGGTTTCATAAGCAACATATCCTTCCAAGGTTTAATAACATCAGTCAAAGAATAAAGCATAACCACAGCAGAGGGAGTCAGAGTGATATCCGAAATCCCCCAACTACACCTACGCTGAAGCGCGTGGGTAACCTTAACCACAAACTCATAATCCTCTGGCACAGTGAACGTGAATCCCTCCCTATACTCGGGCAAAGGATAAATTTTCAAAACCGCCTTAGTCTTAATACCCATAGTTCCCACATCGCCCATAAAAAGCCCCGTAAAATCTGGCCCCATACCCCACCTTGAAAACGGCCTCTTCACATACTGACTTGCGCCCGAACCAGTAACTATGACATCGCCGTCCGGATTTGGAAG
The DNA here is from genome assembly GCA_029856435.1 of Candidatus Jordarchaeia archaeon. GTDB lineage: Archaea > Asgardarchaeota > Jordiarchaeia > Jordiarchaeales > Jordiarchaeaceae > Jordiarchaeum. Next base: position 5,585 of record JAHQXB010000031.1, on the reverse strand, counting down.
AACCACTTCCACACCTATACAGTTTTCGGTAACTGGACCATACTTTGTGGAGCCAAAACCAATAGTGTTATTTGAAAGGCCACCACCAATAGTGGCACTCATACCAGAACCCGGCCCCTCCACACCCGTAGTATATCCCCTCTTGTGAAGAAACTCTATAAGTTCACCCCAAGTAATACCACACTCCACTACAACGTTTCCCACATCCTCATTGAGCTCAACGATCCTATTCATACGTGTAAGATCAATGACGATTCCCCCCTCCACTATGGGTTTTGAGCCGCCCACAAGGTCTGCTCCGCCACCCCTAGGAACCATGGGAATCTTATATTTGTTGGCCACCCTAACAATGTGTGAAACCTCCTCCGTACTTCCCGGTCGCACAACTATGTCCGGCCAGCGGTCGGGCAATGCGGGATCCACATTTCGGGAATAGGCTTGCCTCACAAAATCTTGGTTAGAAACATAATCCGCTCCCAATACCTCTTCCAGTTCCCTATACGCCTTTTCGGTAGCTGCCAAAAAGTTTACCCCCAAAAAATTTAACCCTACAAGTAATCCTCATTTTGAGTTAAATCTAGTAACTGCGTGAGTAAACGAATGGGAGATATTTTTCTGTGTCTTCCCCCACCGCCCTGTAAAGAACTGTTCCCTTGGACATTTTGGGTGTTCCAATGGTGTAAATCATACCCATATTTACTACAGGCTCCACTTCATAGAGGGGGTCAGATTCTGATTTCTCAAACTTAATGGTTCCCGTCGCGGAGTGCGCCTCCTTTGGCTCCGTGGTTATATCTATAGAGATAATTTCTGCCAGGCTTAGGCCCTCCATGTCTGGACTGGGAAAAACTCTCAGAGAAAATGTGGGTCCAAAACTCATTGTGCCCTCAATCTTACCTGTTAGTTTTGCTTCCATGTCCACCAGGGTGATACCGCCTCTTTCCAAAGTTCCAGTAACTCTATCTCCCTGCCTTTCAAGATTTATTTTGGCTATCTTCTTCGGCAGCCCATATATCTCTCTCCCTCCAATCATGGCCACATCATTATCCACATACATGCAGGGACAGTAAACACCATTTATTTTTCCTTCCCTAGCTGGAAAATTGGCCTGCACAAACATCGCTGACTCATTATAAGTCACCCCAAAATTTGACTCCGGATACTCCGCAATAAAAACCAAAACTATTCCCTCTTTTCCAGCCTCCAAAGGAGGAGGAAGAATCTTCTGAATAATGTCCGGCTTCGAAACATAAAGGCTAGCCAGAATCCGCGCACCAGGCCACATGTAGGGCGGTCTAGGAATAATAACCTCATAATCTTCCCTGTAAAAACTCAAACCAACTCACCTCTCGAAACACAAACTATAATGCTCTCTCAAAGCTGATTATCCTTATTTTTGAATAAACCAAATTAAAAAGCTTCTGGAGAAAAACCCATCCCCCTCCAGAAAACTTACTACAACGATGCCAACAGAAACGGAGACGAATCGACCGTTCTGACACAGCGCTAACCTTGTGTAACTTGGTCTCCCTCCCCCGTTTTCATGGTGGAGACCGGTTCACCCCGGGGAACAGTTGAAGCAGGCACATCTCTCCTGCTTCCGGTGAGAAATGTTCCCAGTTGTGGCCCTGCCCTCCTAAGCTTTTTCAAACTTCCCCGCATCCCGGGCTGGGCCAGAATCAGCTGCATGGCACATGTTACGTGTATGGTTGTTTTTAAGGAATATAAATTGTATGTATTTCCCATGAAAAACTTTAGGGTTTCATCCTTTGTCTAAAGCGCTTTAGCGTATGTGTTCAGCTCTCGTAATCGAGTAATGGATACTGGGGCTCTAAACCTCGAAGGAAGACTTTGGCTAATGTTTCCCACCCCGAAAAAAAGTATCCCTCCCTTCAGGGAAAGGGAAGCATATAACATCAGATCGGCTCCTAGGAACTGAATACGTACAGTAAATTTAATGATTTTTCTTTAAACCCTGTTAACAGCTGGAAGTTTCTCAAGCTTTATTCTAGATAGAAGCAGTTTTAACGCCCCAAAATTAATGAAAAGTACTTGTTGATGTAAGGTTTTAGCCTCAACTTTTCTTCCAACAACTGGCAAAATAAGGATTCTTAAGATGGAGATTCGTAGTTTCATCTCAAAAAAAGGGGCAATTATTAGAATTTATTCTCGATTTTGAGCTCCAAAAAGGGAGGAGAAGAATTAAGTAACATCACTAAGAATTCTAGAAGTACAAAATATCGTTGAGGGATAGATTATCTACCGCTAACAACCCTTCCTTTTGGATTTTTGCATCTTCCATTTACTGCGGACTTTTAGAACTTGCCTCTTACTCGGTTGATGATTTCCTCAGCTTCCCTAACAATTCGCTCAATTAGTTCCTTGCAGGAGACTACATCATGGATGAGCCCTATTGATTGGCCAACAGGTATCAATCCCACATTCGTGTTTCCCTTTTCCCATATTTCTGGGCCCCAAGTTCCGGCAATGTGGGGTAGTATCTCTTGAAGCCCGCCTTTGCGCTCCTCTATCTCGAGAACCTTCCTTATGGAATCATTTAACAGGGCGCGACCCTGTAGTCCAATAGTATTCCCGTAGAGCACTGTTTCGTTCTCCTGGCGGCGAATAATCTCCTGTTTAACGTTGGGGTGCACATCACATTCTTTAGTGCATATAAAGCGGGTGGCCATCATTATGCCCTCCGCACCCAAGCAGAGTGCTGCTGCCAAGCCACGGCCGTCGGCCATGCCTCCCGCTGTTATTACTGGTATTTTAACTGATTCGGCAATTCGGGGAGTTAATATAGTGGTGGCCACATTTTCGTTAAGGGGGTGTCCTCCTTCCTCAACTCCGGCTGCGATGACTGCGCTGTAACCTACTTTTTCTGCATGTTTGGCATGTCGAACAGACCCCACCTTGTGTACCAGCTTTACGCCGGCTTCTAGGAGCCTATCTAAGTATTCCCCATTTGCCAAGCGGTCTACAGGCATGCCCGAAATCTCCACAGCGGGCACATTCTCTTCGATTATGGCGTCAAAATAGTTCTTGTAGTTTTCCTCGCCGAGGTGTACAGCGGGAAGCATGGTTACGTTGCACCAGAATGGCTTGTCTGTGAGTTTGCGTACCTCACGTATAGCTTTCACAAAATCCTTCTTCTCGGGGTAAGTGGAAGCGGTGAGGCTACCTAAACCTCCAGCATTGGAAACAGCTGCGCACAGCTTAGGCACGCATAAACGGTGCATTCCTCCACACAGGATGGGATGCTCAATTCCAAATAGTTCAGTTATTCGCGTCTTCAAAAAATCATCCTCCTGCTATAACGTTCAAAACACATCATTTCAAAAGTGACTATTTATCTTAATGAAAACTAGTATAAAAATAATTACTTCAAATAACTTGACAACGTCAAATTTGTTTTATCGTAACTTGTTTCTTCCCGATTTTCTCTCTTATTACGCTTAAAAAAGATTTTTCACCACTTGATAACGCCAGATACGGGAAGCAAATCAATTTAACATTATCGAGATAAGTAGATTTTTTAAATCCACCAAATAACTTTCTTCATTACTTCCGATGTTTCCGTAGCAGGACTTATTTGGAGAGTGTCTCATGTGAGTTCATTTACGAGACGCCTAGGTCTCCTACCTTTCCCTAGGCAGCTTCGGCTTTCGTGTCTCATTTTTTTCCTAATCCCCAATTTTCTTTGAGGTTTTCTTCTTCAAGGTCTTTACAGTTTTAAGGTGGCCTCTTCTGGTTGGGCTTTCTAATGCTCATGACTCTTTTATTGAATCCCTGAACTGTGTTTAACTTTTACACAAAAAATCAAGAGGATAAATACACATTTCCTTTCAGAGCAAGACATAGATTAAACGTCTTCAACTTTCTTGATGGGTACCTGGAGGAGCTGGTGTTGGATGTAACTCTGAAGGAGGCTCTATCCAGTGTTGAACCTGAGACCTACACTGCTATGTTGAGGGGGTGGGAGGAGAGGAAGTTTGGCGGCTGGTTCCGAAGGAGGGTGAACAAAAACCCGAAAAAGGCACTAAAGGAAATCATAGAAGAGAACAAAAAACTATGCAATTGGAGCTCTGTTTGAACATATGGGTTTTAACACTCCTTTCGCCAAACGGAGATTCCTATTCGCTTTTCCTTGAGGTTTCAAGTTAGAAGCATAAAAAAGGAACCATTAAACTTCTCTTCGACCTCCACGCAATTTTAGGAGAGATTCTAGTTGATACTCCCCGTGACTAAAAGTCAGGGGCTTTCTCGCCAACAGCTTTGTAAGGCTTCAGAATCAAGTATTAAATCACGAGTTCTCAGGAAATATGAAATTCTCATAGGAGAGGGTTTCCTACCAGAAACTAAAACCTAAATGCCACATCACTATAATCACTAGAGATAAAAGCGAGTAAATGTAAAAGAAATATGCACAATGTCCAATATTTGGCTGAAGTATTTCAATTGTTAGCATAACTTTTTGTTTCGTAACTAATTTGTATTTGGGGGCTAATTGAAATAATTGGAGTTGATAGACGCCCTTTAGGCGTTACATTTATGGGCATTTTATACTTTGCCCTAGCAATACTCGCCATCATAGAATTGTCCATTCTACTGGCTTTATACATTAAAATGAGTTGGGAAATACCCTATTGGGCGGCAACCTTCTGGTTTCTAGGTTTAATAGGTATGCAACTGCCAGCCATTGGTTCAGAATTCTTCTTCAAGTTTTTGTCCACTGTTCAAATGGGACAAAGCTTCCCCCTCATTGCAATTACTCTGGGAATTACCACCTTTTTCAACTCCGCCATCGCTAATGGGGTGCTGGAAATGAAAATATACTCCTACACTTTTGGAACAAGATTCACAGTACTATACGCCGCTATTAACACCGCCATAGTATTCTTTTACTGGTCCTACGGCCTCCAGCTCGCAACTTACATTCTACCCCTATTGAGTATAATCATCTGCATAATTATCTTATACTACTTCCCCAAACTCATAACACAGGAACAATATTAAAATAAAAAATTTGAGTTTAACAAGTCGCTTAATTTTTAAGCATCACCCAATTTAAACTTCTGTAACTTTGTGTTTTCGGAGCATTTCTATTCCCACTAGCAGAATCCAAGTAACCAAGACGAAGAAGACCATCCACTCCCAGATGGAGCTTGACACGATCATAAAGATCAAATCCACCACTACAAAGAAAAATCCATAAATTGCCACAGCCTTAGCGAAGAATTTGCCTCGAAACATGGCTAGGCTCAAAAGAAAAACTGTGATTCCCACAGACACAAAGAAGATTACACCAAAAACACTATGTAGTGGAGACATGACCATGGGGGCAAGGCCCACACCGACAATACCAAAGCAGGTAACAAGTCCCGACAGCACACCCGCCTTTGCAAATATAGAGTTCCTAAGGAGCCCCAACAGGGCTGGAAATATGGGGAGGATTAGGAAACCGTTGTGGGATTTGTAGATTTTCATCCCTTCCCTCTCACCTTTATCATTAGGGGTTCATGGAGGGCTTTCGCCGCCAACGGTAAAGGACGGCACATGGGATGTTTTGCGGCTATGTTCCA
>JAHQXB010000106.1 GCA_029856435.1 Candidatus Jordarchaeia archaeon | reverse complement strand
TTTTTTGACTTTATGAAGCCTTCCTTGTGGAGTTGGGCTACGAGTTTGTCAAAGAGTTCTCTCTCCTTTCCCGCCCCAGCCAGCCTTTCCCTGAAGTTTGAGAGGTCGGAGTAGTTAAATCCACCCCACTTCAGGGGCGTGTTCAGCGTATACATCCACTTCAGGTCGAAGCGGGCCGCATCAGCGGCTCTCCTGTCTGAGACGTTGTCCAGATACTGGAGGACTGTCACCTTGATCAGTATGACTGGTGGCACGGATGGTCTCCCCATGTCGGGGCTGTAGAGTTCTTCAAAGTCTTTTTCCTTCACAAAGCTGTCCAGAAACTTGGCGAGCTCCACATACTTCTCAGGGATCGCATCAGCGAACATTTGCCTCACTTCCTCGTCCCCCACACCAAAACCAATGTGTCCCATCATATAATTCACGGAAAAGGCGAAAACAGCAAAAATATTAAAAATTTTTCAACAGTATCCTAATTCGGCATCTCCAAAAGTGGAAAATTTCTCCTCTCTTTGGGAATGAAAAACGGGATAAGAGGGGGTAGAGATAAAATAATTTTAATATTTAAGGGGGTAATTTTTATAGTGTCGTGTTGACCTTTTTATGGGTTAAACGTAATAATTTAATTGTGTTAAACTATTCTTGGCTTATAGGGGCGGTCTTCTGGTGATTAGATTAAGTTATGATAGGGGAACTATTCTGATTCGTGGCGGTAGGGTTCCAAATGCGTATTGGGACTCTCGTTTAAATGCTTATAGAGCCTTGGCAGTTTACTATTCGGACATTGTGGATTATTTGAAGCGTTCGAGAATTGATTTTTCGGATAGCGTTTTAGATTTGGTTCCCTGTCCTGTTTTTAGTTCTACTATTCAGCTCAGAGACTATCAAGAGGATGCTTTAAATGCTTGGCTTAAGGCGGGTAAGAGGGGAGTTATAGTCTTGCCTACAGGTGCAGGCAAAACCATTGTTGCTCTGAAGGCAATATCTATACTCAGTGAACCCACATTAATTGTTGTTCCAACCTTGGATTTAATGGATCAGTGGCGTTCTCAATTAGCTGAGGAGTTCAAAATAAAGATTGGAAGCTACGGTGGTGGAGTTCATGAATTGGAACCCATCACGGTTGCCACTTATGACACTGCGTATTTGCGGGCTGAAGAATTGGGAAACCGGTTTACTTTCGTCATATTTGATGAGGTGCACCACTTACCAGCGCCAGGCTACGCAAACATAGGTGAAATGTTGGTAGCGCCCTATCGCATGGGTCTTACTGCCACTTATGAGAGAGAAGACGGCTTGCATTCAGAATTAGACAGGCTTGTGGGTGGAAAAATTTTCGAATTAACCATTGGCGAATTGGCTGGTGAACACTTGGCGGACTTTGTCTTGGAGAAAATAGTTGTGGAGTTAACGCCAGAAGAAAAGGAGGAGTATGAGAGAGAGTATAAAATTTATTTGGATTACTTAGCCTCAGCCAACATATCGTTAAAATCTCCAAAAGACTTTAGGAAATTGGTGATGAGGAGCGGTAGGGACCCAAGGGCTAGAGAGGCCCTACTTGCTAGGCACCGCGCCAGAGTGATTGCTTTGAATGCTTCTTCTAAATTAAAAGTGTTGGGAGACATATTAAGAAAACATATGGGGGAAAGAATACTGATTTTTACTGAGTATAATGATTTGGTCTATGCGATATCTCGGAGATTTCTCATCCCTTCTATTACGCATAAGACACCCAAAAATGAAAGGGTTGAAAACCTAGATAAATTTAGAAGGGGCAAATACAATATTCTTGTCACTTCCAAGGTTTTGGATGAGGGCGTCGATGTTCCTGAGGCAAGTGTGGGAATAATCCTTAGTGGAACCGGAAGCAGGAGAGAATTTGTACAGAGGTTGGGAAGAATTCTGAGGAAAAAGGAGAATAAGTCTGCTGTACTCTACGAAATAGTAACAAAAGCCACCTCAGAAGTAGCCATATCTAGAAGGCGGAGAACTGCTTTGGAGGCTTAGTTATGCTGCCCTCTGAACTTTTAGTTTCCAAGATTTGGGGAAACAGGATAATGCCCGTTTTTTCTTCACTAGATGAGGAGCAAATAGCCATAGCAGCAGAAATTATTAAAACCTTTAAGGAGTATAAGGGAAGAAAGCAAGGAGAACTTTCAGAGGTACTTGAGGAATTTGAGGAGGGAATCAACTACAGATTTATTCGAGGATTACGCGTCCTTCTGGAGAGAAGATGCAGCTTTGAAAGCGCTAGCCCCCTAAATCCCATCGAGGCGAGAAGAGTAGTTTTTGAGGAAGCAAACAAATGGGGCGTAATCATCAATGAGGAGCAAAGAGAATCAGTATTGAAAAAAGCTGCATCCCTTCTGGGCGTATCTGTTGAGGACTTGGAGAAGTCGCTGTGGGCAGATACTGAATCAGAGCTGATACTGCGAGAATTTGAAGATATTAGTCCCCTTGAACTTTTAAGGTGGTATAATCTCGCATTAGCTCAAACCATGTTATTTGGCGCCACAAATATGGAAATTGTGGTTAAATCAGGTTATCAGCAACTTTTAAGGGCCATAAAGTACTATGGATTAATGTACAATGCAGAAGTACGCAACGGCAGTTTCACAATTAACATAGAGGGGGCTGCTTCACTCCTTAAACTAACAGAACGTTATGGAACAGCTATAGCAAAGCTCCTACCCTTAATAGTCTCTCTGGAGGGCTGGCAAATAAAAGCGACAATACTAAGAAGAGGCGTAACAAAAAAACCCCGAATATATGATTTCACCCTAGATGAAAGAGACAGAGACAAATTAGCAGTCAGAAGCATAAATGAAACAGAAAAATTCGATAGCTGGGTGGAGGAAGACTTCTACCATAGATTCAATGCCCTAAAAATAGGTTGGACTATAGTAAGAGAGCCAGAGCCACTGATAAGTGGATCAACGGTAATGGTGCCAGACTTCGCCTTTGAAAAGGAAGGAATGAAAATTCTCATGGAAATAGTGGGATTCTGGACAGAAAAATATCTCGAAAGAAAAATCAGTAAACTAGAAAAAATAAACCAGGAACTAATTTTAGCCGTTGACGAAAACCTAGCCTGCTCATCCTTTGAAAACATTCCTGGCAAAGTAATATACTATAAGAACAAAGTACCCCTAAAACCAATAATTGAAATACTACAAAAACTCGAGCAAAAAAAGATAAACCAGGACATAGCAAAATTAAAAATTACAACAATCAAACCCGACAAGGAAGTCGTCACACTAAAAGAACTGGCAGAAAAACACAAGGTAACCATAGAAGCAATTAGAAAAAGCATTAAAGTCGATAACTACACACTAGTAGGTAACACACTAATAAGCAACGAAACGCTAAACAAACTAAAACAGGAGCTGGAAAACCTCCCAGAAAAAAAACGTTCCGAAGCAGCAAAAATCTTCCAAAAAAAAGGAATCTCCGAAGTAGACTGCCTGCTAGAAACCCTAGGCTACAAAGTTATATGGTCAGCACTAGACCCCGACAACGTAACCATAACAAAGAAGCAAGAGTAAAACCCAATTTCCCCACAAATTAGTTTAATATTCAAATAAGCCAGATAATCGCACATCCCATGCGGAAACACCAGAGATTCTACGTTACACACAAGTAGCATGGAATACAACACTCACCCACTTTAATAGTTTCTGCGCTCTCCTCCAATTAGAAAAGCCCCATCATTCCGCTTTTCCTATTTTAAGTGCTGGAATATTCCAGATTCACCCCACCCACAAAGAAAGCAGACCTTCTTGCTTCATTCTTTTAAAGATTACAAGAATTAACTTACAGATTTGCCTTAAAGGCGGCAGCACAACGCCTTTACCATTTTCACATATATGTAAAGGCTATGGAACCATTCTCTTGAAACACAGTTACTGAAACTAAAGGACACATAGGCAGCTACTCCACCTAGTTTACATTTTTCACCTATTATTCTAAAACTCCCCTCTCTCCACAAATTGTGTTACCATTCATATTAAAACAAAATAATAATTCAATTATTACAGAAAGGGATTAATCACCGATAAATATACATATTACCCCTCCAATACATTTACGCAAAATTAGCAACTTGGGGATGATAATATGGTGCGTAGACTTAGCGTCGTAGATTTGAACCGTTGCACCGGCTGTCAGCTGTGCTCAATGAACTGCGCCCGCAGGTTCGGTGTCGGTGGCCTTGGTAAGAGCACCATTCATGTAAAGTCTGCAGGAGGTGTTGAGAGAGGCTTTGTGGTGGTTGTTTGTCGAGCCTGTAAGGAACCCGCCCCCTGTGCAAGAGTGTGCCCGGTTGACGCACTTAAATCTAGGAAGGGATACGGCGTTACTCTAGATAAGGATAAATGTATTGGTTGCGGGGAATGTGTTGAGGCCTGTCCAATTGGGGCAGTTTTTTGGGACGATGAAAATAATAAGCCAGCAATATGTGTGTATTGTGGGATTTGTGCCAAGTATTGTCCTTATAACGTATTAGAATTGGAGGAGATTAAAACTGGAGGGGAGGTGAGTTAAGTGTCCCAGTTTTTACCTTCAAGTGTTTTGTACGTTGACCTGTCAAAGCACCTTTACCGGGTGAGAAACAGGCAGGAGCTTTTTGAGAAGTATATTGGAGGCACTGGGGTAGCCACGCAGCTCTTACTTGAGGAGTGCGAGAAGGGCGCCGACCCTCTTGGCCCAGGAAACGTGATAGTGTTTGCTGTGGGGCCCCTCACCAACCTTTATCCTATGGCATCAAAAACAGTTGCCATGTTTAAATCCCCCCATACCGGCAATCTGGGGGAGAGTCATGCTGGTGGTAGGAGCGCTATAGCTATTAGGTCTGCGGGTTACGGCGCAATAGTGATAAAGGGAGCGAGCGAAAGCCCGGTTTACCTAGCTATTCATGAGGATAGGGTGTTTTTTAGAGACGCTACGGCATACTGGGGTATGAATAGTGCCCAAACTGTAGGTAGAGTTATAAGAGAAAATGAACCGGGTTCGGGGAATAGAACCATTATGCGGATTGGGAAAGCTGGGGAAAACTTGGTCACTTATGCGAATCTGGTTACTGAGACATATCGCCACTTTGGCAGATTGGGGCTGGGGGCAGTTTTCGGGAGCAAGAGGTTAAAGGCAGTTCTGGTTTCTGGAAGAAAAACCACCCCTGTAGCGGATAGGAAACTTTTCAAAGAAGTTTATGAAACTCTGTATACTCAGCAAACAAAATCGTCTGCCCTGCAGAAATATCATGACCTGGGAACAGCTTCTAATATACTGGTGTTAAATGAATTGAAGGGGTTGCCCACAAGAAACTTGGGGCAAGCATGGTTTGAGGGGGCAGAGGAGATATCTGGAGAGAACTTGGCAGAAAAATATTTGGGCCGCAGGGTAGCGTGCGCCCACTGTCCAGTAGCTTGTATCCATCTGGCGACGTTAAGAGAGCCCTATGAGGATGAACCCTACTTTTACAAGACCACTATGGTTCCCTATGATTATGAGCTACTTTATGCTTTGGGTTGTATGCTGGGTGTCTCCAGTGTAAATGGCGTTCTGAAACTTATCGATGAGGTGGAAAACTGGGGGCTGGACGCAATTAGCACGGGAGTCGTTCTTGCTTGGGCCACAGAAGCAGTCCAAAAAGAGTTGGTAACAAAGGAAGAAACCCTAGGACTGGAACCCAAATGGGGAGACTATAAAACCTATCTTAAAATGATTGAGTTAATAGTAGAGCAGCCAAACCAATTCTACAAACACCTTGCGAGAGGCGTAGAAAAAGCTGCAGAAAAGTATGGGGGAGTGGAATTCGCACTTGCGATGGGCGGGAACGAGCCCGCAGGGTACCATACTGGTCCCGCAGGATACGCTGGATTCTATACTGGAGCTAGACACAGTCACCTAGACTCCGCAGGATATGGTATAGATCAGAAGGCTGTTGGAAAGACCCCAGAACTAACCGCCCAAAACATCGCTGATGGTCTCATTAAGGAGGAAGCTTGGCGCCAAGTATTATCCAGCCTCGTGGTATGCTTTTTTGCCAGAGGGGTGTACACCCCCGAAATAGTCGCAAAAGCCTTAAAAACAGTCGACCTCAACTTCACCGAAAACCAGCTAATGGAAACAGGTCTGAGAATACTCAAAGAGAAATATAGATTCAAATTTAGGGAAGGATTCGAATTTAAAAACTTGAGAATCCCCCAGAGAATCCTTGAAACTGAATCCCCACACAAAAACATACGAAAGGAAATCATAGAACAATCCATAGAACTCTACGCCCAAAAAATCAAAACTTAAAAAACGACGCTCACAACAACCCCTTTTATGACAGGGAAAATTATATGCGAGTAATACCTAACTCCGTCAAAGTGTTAAGCACATTATTCACCGCAGCATAAATCTCCTCCTCCTTTTTGGCACCTGTAACCACTAATTTTCCAGTCGTGAACAAAAGGAGTACTACCTTAGGATTTTTCATACGGTATATGAGTCCAGGAAATTGTTCTGGCTCATACATAACGTTTGGGAGTGTGTAGGCCGCGAGTTCGAGGTTTAAATCCGATCCTAGACTTGCAGAAGCGACAATGTTTTGAATCTGGATGATTGGTTCTGAGTTGGTGTCAATGATACCGGCGTCTCGCAAATCCTTTATGATAAGGTTAACAGCTTTATGAACTTCCTTCTCGGACTTTCCTCCGGTGCAGACCATTTTTCCTGAGCTGAAGATGAGCGTTGCAGTTTTTGGTTTTTCAAGTCTGTATACGAGTCCTGGGAATTGTTCAGGGTCATATTCTACGTTTAGTGCTGCTCTGGCTATTTTTTCGAGGTCGATTTTCTGGTCTATTGTGACCGAAGCGACTACATTTTCTACGTGGACAGATTGAACCTTCGGCAAGTATTTCCCCCATTGTGAGTTTAGCCATATACCTATCACGTTTTTTGTTTATAAATTTGTGTGTCTGTGCGGGTTCTGGTTTTCTATATAAGTTTAAAACTTATGGATGTGTTTTAGAGAGTTTTACTCTTTGGTTCTTGGTTTTGTGTTTTAGGTTGTGGCGGTTCTCAGGCTTTTATGAGATTACCCAAGGAAAAGCACGCAAAACTATGGCTGCAGATTACCAGAGAGCGTAAATACGCCGAAAACACCTTTGCCCTATCTTTGCAACCAGCCTAGCAACAAGCTAGACGGTGGTCCTCACTAATCCATTCTGAATTCTTATGCGGTGTTTTGTTAGGATTTAAATTAAAATAAGTCAATTTGTAGAGTTTTGTTCATTTATTTTGTGGGGGTGATGATTTTGTTCTTTATTTTGATTTTTTCGTGATTTGTTCGAGGTCTGCTAGGAATTGTTGTATATGTTGTGGTTTCACGTGGGGCATCACGACTATGCGTAGGAGATTTTCAAATTTTCCCAGCGCCCAGCGAAGTTTTCTCAGTTCTTGGTCAATTTGGCAAATGTCCAGTTTTTTAGAGGTTATACCTACTATGTTCATTACGGGTTTGGTTGCCAGTTCCACATTTTTTATTTGCTGTATCCCTTTTTCTAGTTGGTGCGTGACTTCCATGCAATTTTTCACTATTCGGGTATATCCTTCTATTCCGAGGTGTTTTAGTGTTGCCCAGGTGGCTATGACTGCGGCTCCGGAGCGGGTGCCGAGTATTATTGGGTGTGCGTATGTTCCTCCAGCGAGGTAAGGAATTTCAAAACAGTTTTCGAGGATATAAGTGCGGTCTTTAAAGAGTATTCCGCCTGCGGGTATGGGTGCCAGTCCCATTTTGTGGGGATCTATGGTTATGGAACAAACTCCTTGGTTTCGGAAGTCAAATTTGGGAAGTTTATACCCTAACCTTTCCAGAAAAGGAATTACCATTCCCCCAAAGGCAGCATCTATATGTAGGTACAAGTTTTTTTCTAAGGCGATTTCTGAGAGTTCTTCTATGGGGTCTATGGTGCCTAGGCTTGTGGTGCCTGCTATACCCACTATTGCAATTGTTTTATCGGTTATGGCCTTTTTTACTTCTGAAGGTTTTACGCGGTACTCCCGGTCAAGGTTAACCCGGACTAGGCGAATGCCCAGTAGGTCGGCGGCTTTGTCGAAGGATATATGCGCAGAAGTAGGGATAATTATTTCTGGTGTCCCACCTCTAATTTTTGTTCTTCCAATGTTTCTGGCGATTCTCATTGCCACTATGTTGCCCTCTGTTCCTCCACTTACAATGTATCCCCAGCTTTTGGGATTATTTAATAAGCTGCCTAACATTTTTATTGTTTCTATCTCAATTTCTTGGGTTCCCTTAAATAGCCCAGGATCGCCGAGATTCTTCTCCAAGTATATGGTCATCAATTTCCTAGCTAAGTCATGGGGAATAGTACACATGCTTCCAAGAATTTTTCCGGATTCGTAGGTTAAGTCTTTGTTTAGTTTTTCGCTCAGCTCTTCTAAGATTTTTTCTTGAGGAACTCCTGATTGGTTCAAGTTTTTCACCTATTTCTATTTTTTATGGTTCTTTTTTCCAGTCCTTTTACCAGAGCAGTTATGAGGTCATTCATTGGTGTTGGCACGTGAACTTCTCTTCCATATTTAGATATTGCTCCATTTATGTAGTCAATTTCAGTGCGCTTGCCTTTTTCAATGTCTTGGAGCATTGAATTTTTATTTTGGGCGGTTTCTCTAGCCACCTCAAAAGTTTTTTCAATGGGATTGAAAGGTAAATGTACACCAAGTTTGTGTGCAACCTCTGCTCCCTCCAGAACCAGTTCCTTAATTCTCTCCACTATTTCGGGAACCTCTAAGAGTTCACCGTTTCTAAGACCGGTAAGCGTGCCAAAGGGATTTATTCCCGCATTTACTAGGGCTTTTCCCCACACTACTCCAGAAATATTTTGGGTAACATTTGAGGGTAACCCGCTCTTTGTAATCATTTGAGCTATATTATCAACTTCGTTGGTGTTTGGCCCATAGCATCTGCCTATTGTGGTTTCACCGATTCCGGTGTGAATAACTTTTCCGGGTTTTTCAAACATGGCACCATTGGTGGTTATTCCTCTGAGAATCCTCTCCCTTCCAATTATGCGGGATGCTATTTCCTCGTTTCCCAATCCATTTTGGAGACACATAACCCAGGTGTTTTTGCCGATTAGGGGAGCAGCATCCTTGACTGCCCGTTCGGTATCGTAGGCCTTCACTATAACCATGACCAGATCTGCCAGTCCCACCTCTGAGGGATTATGGGTAGCCTTAACTTTGATGTGGTAGTGGCCGCTGACACCAGTTATTTCTAATCCCTTTTTTCTAATGGTATCTGTTATGGCTTTTTTGTCGATAAGTGTGACGTCTACCCCGCTTTTGGCGAGAAAACCGCCAAACAGGCTACCCATACTTCCAGAACCCATTATAACAACTTTCAATAAGGTACACCACACTTTTCGGTTGAAGTAGTTCGTCCAGTTTCAGTAATTTTCTAGTTTTCAGGTTTGGAGCGACTTCAAAATTTTTATGGGTTTCCAGTTTTGGGGATAGATTCGGCTACAGTAAAAATTTTTTGTATGTGAATTATGTTTTTACTCATTCTAGCAAATAAAGGGGATGTATGTATTTAGCTGTTGTGATCGAATAGCGGATACTGAGTAAGAAATTGTAAAGTTTTTTATCGTTAGTTATTTTTGGTCTCTGAAAAAGAGGGCAAAAACGCTTTTTTTGGGAAAATAAGAATTCATTAGCCGTTTATGCCAGAAACAACAAAGGACAGCCATATGTTCAGATGGGACTCACTGTGTCTGGTTTTGTGGCGTTTTCGCCCTGTCCCTTTCCCCTACATGACTTCCAGCCCTCATCTTTATACATGTTTATGTTAAAAACCGGGAGTTTCCCCCCAAACAACCCAGTCACCAAAAAGGAATCAACACAAAAAAGGAAAACCTCTTGAACACATGGATGGATGACAAAAAACTTTTCAAAATTATATGGAGCTCTAAACCTCGAAGGAAGGCTTTGGCGAATATTTCCCACCCTGAAAAAGAAAATAAGGTAGCCCTCCTTTTAGGGAAAGGAAGCATATAAAACCAGATCAGCTCCCAAGAGCCAAAACACTCATACGCTAAAGCGCTTCAGACAAAGGATGAAAAAAGTTTTTTCATGGTAAACCCACATTCCGCACCCTTCGTGAATTTTTTGGTGTTTTTTTCTTTTTCCCAATTTCTGCTCATTTCTTCTGCAGGGATTTGGGGGTTTCCGAAGAATTGTTCGGTAAAGGCGGGCATCCTCCATATCGCCATGCAAACTCCGCAAAAATAGAAAAAAATAAACCAAGAGTGCGGAAAGTGAAGGTAAATACATACAAGGGGATTAATTGCCACTTTTTTCTCTTAGTTTGAGGATTGTTGGGTATTCTTCGATGTTTTTGTGGGGTATGTACATGGAATTTACAAATTCTTTTTGGAAGTCAGGGTCTACGGCTAGTTCAAGATACTGTATGTTCTTTGAGAGATTGTAGGCTTTTTCTCTAGTTTCCCGGGAAATTAGACACATTTTGGCTCCTGTAACGGCAGTGTTTCCCACAAATTTGATTTTTTCTGTGGGTATGTCAGGTAGCATTCCAATGGTTTTAGCACTTAGAGGGTCTATATGGTATCCGAAAGCCCCAGCTATATATACGTGGTCCAAGTCATCCTTAGTGTATCCTCTTCTCCTCATAGTTATGGCTACTCCAGTGTGTATTGCGCCTTTTGCTAGTTGTATTTCTCCTATGTCCTCTTGGGTTATTGTGATATTTTTGCCGGTGATGGTTTCACTACCCCAAGCGATAACAAACTCCTTTTTACCGTTTTGTTGTTTTAAACGTTCACACTCAATCTGGTTGAAGCGTCCCCTATTGTTTATTATTCCCGCCCTAAATAATTCAGATATACCGTCAAGTATTCCGGACCCGCAAATGCCTACCGGGGGTTCGTTACCTATTGTTTTGTAGGTAACGTCCAGAGTTTCAGGGTTAATTTTAATCTTTTCTATCGCTCCTGTAACAGCTTTCATTCCATATTTGATATGTGCCCCTTCAAAAGCCGGTCCCGAAGCACAGGAGCAGGAGAGTATGCTCTCACTGTTTCCTACAAAAACCTCGGTATTGGTTCCAACATCGATGAGCAGCGAATGTTCTTCACTATCACATATGCCCGAGGCAATTACGTCTCCAACTGCGTCGGCTCCCACAAAACCAGCCACGCATGGTAATACGTAAACGTTTACCTCCGGCGCCGAGGCGAGATTTAGGTCTGAGGCTCTTACATTTAGAGGGCTCTTCACGGCAGGGACATATGGGGTGTAGGATACATATTTTGGTTGAATTCCCAGAAAGAAGTGATGCATTGCGGTATTCCCAACAATGGTGAATTCGTAAATATTTCTATTAGTTATTCCCACCTTGCTACATGCCTGTTTAACTAGGGAATTTATGGCACCCACAACAAGTCTCTGGAGTCTTTGCAGGTTTTTTTCCCCCTCAAGGGTGTAGGATATCCTTGTCATTATGTCCTCCCCATGGGTTATTTGCGGATTTTCTATGTAGACGATTTCCTCTGTTTCGCCATTTATGAGATTCACAAGATACCCTACAATTTTGGAGGTTCCTATGTCAACCGCAAATCCATAGAGGGTGCTAGTGGTATCTCCAGACTCTAATGCAATAAGTTTTTCATTATTCCAAACAACCGCAGTGATGTCCCAGTTCTTTTCCCTTAAAATGCTAGGCAAGTTGCTGAGTACTTTTTGGCTCAGCTTTATATTTTTGAGCCCATATTCACTCTCTAAAGCGTCGAGCAGTCTCTCCGCATCTGGCCTGATATCATAGAGGGTTGGCTTGGGCAGAATTAGGTGAAACTTTTTTACTAGAGGCTCCAATTTTACTGGAAGCTCCATACCTGTGATTTGAATTCTGCGAATTCTTATCCGGCTTTCCTCAGGAATTTCAACAACTAAGTTGCCTTTAGCGATTGTACAGCAAGCTAAACGGTAACCATCAGAAATTTCACTTTCCGACAGGTGGTTCCTCTCAAGGCCAATTACTTCACTAACATTGCTCTGATCCTGTATGATTATACGGCATTTTCCACAACTAGCTTTCCCCCCACATTCTGATCTAATGTCGATTCCAAATGCTTCTGCGATGTCCAGAATTTTCTGCTCAGAGTCGGTTTCGATTCTTCGACCCTCTGGCTCAAATTGAATAGTAATTTTTTTCAAAGTTGTTCACCCTATAGATACAGAAAATGCTAATGGAGACAAGGTGGGTTTCCATAAAGCATTCCACAGATTAATATTCCGATTCTCATTAGCCATTCTTGATTCAAACATTTATACGTATTTGAAACGTGGAGGAAGATTTACCATTGCTCACCTTAAAAAAATGGTGGAGAGTTGAAATTCAACGAAGCATAAATCCTAATCTATTTTTAGCGGGGTTATTTTAGTAGTCTTGGATGCCCTTCTTTGCGATTTCGGTTAGTCTGTCTCGGATTAATTCTAAAATTTCTCCCAAGACTTTTTGGTTGTCATACTCTTCGAGGATTTTTTTCAGTTCTTCTTTGGAAGCATTTTTTAGTTTTTTGACTTCCTCAACTAGTAGAGGCATGCATCTTACGTGATTATCAACTATGGTAATATTTGCAGATTGTGAAGTTCTACTCAGGGGGTTAAGATCTACAGCTATCACGGTTTTTCCCATTTTCCTTAAGGCTTGAGTTCTGTCACCGTCCTCTATGGGCACCAGAACGGTGTCTGCGATTAGAATCCCCCTTCTGTCCACAACTCTTCTTATGCTTGAAATTTCGGGAATCACGCCGTCAGCGGTTTCCCCTACACCCAGCACCTCTTTGGCTCCCGCTTTTTCCAAAACTTCTTTGATGGCTTCCACGCGTCCAGGACTACGGTAAAAAATATTTACCTCTAATTTGGCTCCCGAAACCTCTGAAAGTTCAACTATTTCTTTGGGTGTGAGAGCAGCAGAATTTCCATTAACGCTGATAACGGGATATTTAGACAATAACAGCGCCGCTGCGGCGGCTCTGATAGCCTTTCTGGCGGGAGGAGTTGTTTTTTCTCCCAAAAGGTAGTCAAACGCTTCTCCTCTGCCATGAGCTATTAATCCAGCCTTAGCAACCACATTATGCTCCATTCCCTCAATAATTCTATGTCTTATTCTTAGGGATTCTGCACGAGGATGATTATCGGGAATTTCACTCACTAATGTTACCTCCTAAATTAGTCTTGCTCCCAAATTATCGATTTTTGACACGAAAACAATTCCATTAGGCATACATTCTTTGATAATGTTGCAGACGTTCTTAGACTCCTTCTCGCTAACAAAGCAGAAAACCGACTGTCCAAGCATAACCATACTACAGTAGGGGAATCCAGAATCCTCTAAGCTCCGAATTGTTCTAATAACGGTGGGGGAAGCCAAGCCTGTTTGCATAGTAAACTTTTTTGAGAGGGACACCAATTTATGGATGGAAGCTTCATTTAAAAGCTCCTTCACAAGTTTGTCGCCTGCTTCATTAATTCTTTTTCTTTTCTCAGGATTAGAGAGAACTTCTTTTGTCTCTATTTTTCCAACGGAGCCACAAACCACATCAAAATTACATTCAGAGGGTATTATATCTATCTCTCCATATCCGGGTGCGCCCGGCTTAAGTCTAATTTCTATACCACCCCTATTCTGTGCAATAACGTCACCCAGACCAGTTTTGTGGGTAACCTCTGAAATATGAGCCAGTTGCGCACTGTTATTCTTTGTCAACCCCAAATTTAGAGCTTGGTTAAGTGCAAGGGCAGTACTCAGAGCCGCCGCACCGCTGGCCCCATATCCTGCTCCCACAGGAATCTGCATTTCCTGTATTATTTTTACATCGTACTCCTGACCATGTTTCTGGAGAGCTAGGTCCAATGCCAACCTTACAACTGTCTCAGTCACCCTAGCCTCGCACACCTTACCATTAATAGAGATTTCAATCGAGGTGTGGTCTGAAGGTGTAACCTGCACCTTAGTAATAATACCGTGCTCTATGGAGAAACCAGCTCCCTTAGAGCCCTTCAAGAGGGGATCTATTGGTGCATCACAGATCTGGAAGAAGCAAGTAATATGCCCGGGTGAAAAGGCCTTAGCTTCCAATAACAAACCTCCTTTTTATAACCCTGAAATATTTGGAGAGAGGCGCGGACTTCTAGTTATGTCAGTGAACCGAGTTTTTCAATAAATAAAAGCATTATGGTAAGATAAACAGATGAAATTGTGAGCGATGGTAGCAAGTGTGTATTGCGAGTGAAACATTTTGATAAAGGGTGGAGGGTTTAAAGTTTAACCGACTTTTTGCCATTGTATTGAACCGCCTTTTCCTCTATCATAACGTTTATATGACGAAAATTTAAATATTATTTAGATTAGATAAAAAATAAATATTTTCTGTAATTTATGTTCAATCCATTTTATTTGTGCCTAAAACTTAAATAGCCGTTTAATTTTTTTAAACCCAAGGAGCACCGTAAAATTTTTAAACGGTGTTCTAAGGCCAGTAGGGGTTTCCAATTTGCTAAACAATCACACATCAAAACAGATTATAGGAACCAAAAGTGAAGTCCTGAAGGGAAAAAAGATTGTTCTCTGCATTACTGGTAGCGTAGCCGCCATGGAGTGCCCAATCATAGCTCGTGAACTAATGAGAGCTGGAGCAGAAGTCTATGCAGTTATGTCCCCGGCAGCAACTCGGCTTGTTTCCCCGGATTTGATGCAGTGGGCCACGGGAAACCCTGTGGTCACCCAACTGACGGGAAAGGTAGAACATATATCACTTGCTGGTGATCATCCTGATACTGCTTCGTTGGTTCTGGTGGCTCCTGCGACTGCCAATACTATAAGTAAAATTGCCTGTGGGATAGATGATACGCCTCCAACAACGGTAGTGAGTAGCGCTATTGGTGCTGGGATACCTATAGTAATTGTCCCCGCTATGCATGAATCTATGTTCCGTCATCCAATTGTTCTTGAAAATATTAATCGCCTAAAATCTATAGGTATAGAATTTGTTGGCCCCAGATTTGAAGAGGGAAAGGCGAAGATTGCCCATATAGATACGATAGTAGCTTATGTTATAGATGTTTTAACAAGACCTAAGGACATGAAAGGGTTAAAAGTGCTAATCACAGCCGGCCCAACTAGAGAGTACATAGACGCTGTACGTTTCATAAGTAATCCCAGCTCTGGTAAAATGGGCGTTTCACTTGCAATTGGGTGTGTTCAGAGGGGAGCAGAGGTAACTCTAGTTTTTGGGCCGGGTTCTGTGGAGCCTCCTCCACTTACTAAGGTAATAAATGTGGAGTCAACCCAAGACATGCTTGAGGCTGTGGTTTCAAGCTTAAAGAAGGAGCATTATGATATAATGATTTCTAGTGCTGCGGTCAGCGATTATACTCCTGACAAGAAGATTGACGCAAAAACGCCCTCGGGAAAAGAGGAGTTCATAGTTAGATTAGTTCCTTTACCGAAAATAATTAATGCGGTTCGGGAAGTTGCTCCTGACATCTTCCTAGTAGGATTTAAGGCGGAGTATAACAAATCCAAGGAAGAGTTGATAAGCTGCGCGTTAAATAAAATTAAGAAGGCGAATCTAGACCTCATAGTTGCAAATGACGTATCTAAGGAAAACGCGGGGTTCGCGGCTGATAGCAACGAGGTTTATGTTATTGATAAAGACGGTGAGGTAACGCACATTCCTCTTAGTCCGAAACGGGTGATAGCGTCTAGAATTCTTGATATTGTGGTCAAAAAATATAATCAAAAGCTTCTGAAGGCGCAAAGTATTTCACACTCTGAACCTACCATAAAGTAGTCTAAAGCGGTTTAAACCTATTTGCGAGAAGCCATTAAGATTACTTTGGCGAAGTCTTCAGGCCTGACACCCACCAGAGTTATTCGCTTCTTCTTAAAAAACTTAGTAATGGCCTCATTTACTTTTTCAACGGGTACCCCTATAAGGGCTTTCTCCAGTTTTTCGATTTGCTCCTCGGGATGCATATAAAAGTCTCCAGTTATGCGTATCTCTTTAATTTTTCCTTGGGATATTTTCACTATAGCTTCCACCAACTTCCCTTCTGGAACTTTTAACTCCGCACTTCCCATTACCTTTTTTCTCCCTCCTTAGGTTCAATAACTATCGAAATTTTTTCGCCTTCGCAAAGGTCTAATTTCTCTCTTCTTGGAGGCACGAGTTTAATGAGCGGGGATTTTAAATTTATGTAAAGGGAAAGCCCTCTCAATTCATTCCCTTCAAAACTTATAGAAAGAGGGTTAAGTTTAACCACACCAATGTTTTGCTGTTTCTCAACCACACTACCAATTTGGAGATCTCCTATGAAAACCTTTTGACCTAGGTCAAAATCATTCTCTTCTAAGAAAACCCCTCCAAAACCATAGTGGGGCAATCCACAGTCAAGAATTCCCAGCCACCCACCGATGCATACAACAAACCCACTGAAATTTCCCATTTTAAGGATAACACTCGAATTGGGCTCCACTAGAGTGTAATCTGTTTGAACATCTACCACCTTACACTCAAAAATTTTATTCGACTGGACTAATCCCTTCTTTTCTAGGGACAGAAGACGTATAGGATGGGATCCTCTCGCCCTTATAGGGTCTTCAGGATCTCTTATTTCCAAATGAATATGTGGGTCTGTCCAGAAATTAAAAAATCCGCTCCTAATTGATGTTCCCAAACAGTCCCCCGCATCTAATCTATCACCAATTTTTACTTTGGGATTAATGTGCAGTATTTTGATTAAATATTTTGGGTTTTCTTCGCTCTTAAGAATTATTAAATAATCAGTTTCTTCGGCTGCGAAATTTTTACGTGTCGGCGCTCTAACCTTCCGAATGCTGATTACCCTTCCCGGAGTTGGACATGGAGCTTCAATTCCAAAATTTCCAGGGCCGAGGTAAAGATCCATGGCAACCCCATGATTATGAGCATAGTAAGGAGAATTAAATAGGGAGAAATACTCAAATCTACCCACAGAATATATGTAAATACCGCAACTCTCAGCTAACTTGATTCCTCTAGACAAAGGCAACACCGAAGAAACGTTATTAAATATCATATTCTCAAATCTATTGAGCCACACACGATATTAATATTACTCTGCAAGAATCTCAAGGCTAAAAAATAAATTTAAAGTCACTTATAGCAAGCATTTTTATTTATTCTGATATATAAGTAAATCTAAAAGTTTTCCAGCGGCCCAGGTGAGATTAAATGAATGCACCCAAACTAAAATTCGTTATCCCGAAAGGATCGCTACAAGATGCCACACTACAACTTCTCGAACAAGCAGGATATAGTATTAAAGCTGTAGAACGCTCCTACCGCCCTTGGATAAACGATCCAGAAATTAGCCTTAAACTACTTAGACCCCAAGAGATACCAACCCTAATTCAAGAGGGAGCACATGAACTAGGAATAGCAGGAAAAGACTGGGTTGATGAAACAGGCGCCGACGTAAAAATACTCTCAGAATTAGATTACGGTAAAGTTAGTATAGTAATGGCAGTGCCAAATTCTTGGGAAAAGATAAACAACCTATCCGAACTAATAAGAGAATTCAGTAGCAACGGGAAACCTATTCGAATTGCAACAGAGTATATAAACATTTCCTCAAGATACATAATGGAAAATAAAGAGTATCAAAAACACTACGGAAACAAAACCCCAGAAGTAATAACCCCTTGGTCCCGCTATGGACAAAACCCAAATGTTAAAATTATGCTCTCCTTTGGCGCTACTGAAGCAAAACCTCCCGAAGACGCCGATGCCATAGTCGACAACACCGAAACGGGAACCACTCTAAAGAGCAACGAATTAAAAATAATTGAAGTATTATACCAGTCACAAGCGGTACTCATAGCAAACAAAAAGACCCTTAAGGAAAAATGGAAAGAAGAAAAAATCCGAGATGTCATGACCCTCATTTTAGGCGCGGTAGAAGCTAGGAAAAAGCTACATATCTTCATGAACGTCAAAGAAGAAAACATTGAGGCACTTCTAGAGCAGCTACCGGCTCTTAAACGCCCAACCATATCACCGCTAGCAGGAGCTGAAGGATGGTTCGCATTAAATACTGTAATAGCTAAGGAGGACTTAATTAAACTAATACCGATTCTAAGAAAATTAGCCCAAGGAATAGTAGTTCACCCCGTGCGGCAAGTTCTACCTCTGGAAGAGATAGAAAACAAAAAAATCTAATTTTCTGAAACAGCGAAGTTTGGAAAAATTTCAGAAAGTAAACTACTATCCTCTTGTTTTTAGAAATTCCCCGCATATTATCGTATTAGATTTACTACTTAACTAGAGTGAGTAGGTAGGAGGTTGTATAAACGCTTTTTAGATAGTAATGTCAATAATCCAAAATGTAGAGTTTTTAGAAAGAGCAAACTCTTTTTTCTACTAGAATCAAAGACTATTCTCTATATCTCTAATTTGTTTCTCAATTTCTTCTTTTTCTCTAATTTTATCGTTTAATCTTTTTTCATCTTCTGGTGACCCGAAGCCCGCCTTAATCATGGTTTTAAGATCACTTATTTCTCTCTCAAGTTTCAGCTTTTTTGTCTCCAAGTTTGTTAGTTGAACATAGGCGGGGGCCCTATCCTCACTTGAAAGTTTTACTTTTTTTCCCTTTACGTAATCTAACATGTCTAGTCCAAGATTTCTTAGTAGTTTTTTATCCTCCTCTGTTAGTAAGCTATCAAGGTCTGACTCGGGCTTTTCCAGCCCCTCCTTTACACTTAAACCTTCTGCTTCGCTAAACTCTGCAAACTCTTTTTTGGTAGGCGCTTCCTCAATTTTTTCTGGAAGTTCTTCCTCTTTGAGGCGAGTCAAGAATGTTGGGGATTCTCTAGGTTGCTCCACAGGTGGAGATTCGATTTCTATCATTTCTGCAGTTTGGGGAACCTTTTCAGTTAGAATGGCTTCCTCAGGTTTTTCTAATAGAGGTTGTTGGTGTTCCCAGGTTTCAGGTAAAGGTTTTTCTTCTGGAATTTTTTCTTGGGTTTTTGTAAGGGGGCCTGTTTCGGGCTTTACGATTTCGGGGGCTACGGTTTTCACGAGATCTATTATTGCTTCAATTATATTCGCTACTTGTGCTCGAAGAGATTTGATTTCTTCTTTAACTTCTTTTTTAAGTATAGAAATATCTTCTCTTATTCCCATAATTTTGGAATCCAAATCGCCTATTTTTCCTAAAATATTTTCTGTTTCTACCACTGTTTCAGTCACAGGTCTGCTTTTTAGTCGCTCTTCTATTTCATCGATTTTATCCATCTTTGTTTCCAGTTGTTGAATCCTCTCTAGAACCACCTTGAATTCAGTAGTTTTTTCAACCTCATTCAACAACTCATCAATCTCGCTTCTTAACTTATTTAGTCGCTCTCTAGTACTCATTTTCTACCCCTCCTAGCAAGGAGTATGATAAAATATATTACTTTTGTTCTTTTTATAGATATTCTTTGAAAAATTAACAATAAAATGACAAAAATTTGCGATTGTCACATAATTTTTCTGGAAAAATTAAAAAAGATTTAATAGGATAATATATCATCGAAAAAGACATCGAGGCATGGAACTTGGGATTGAAAAACTCTGACAGAAAAGGCAAAACAGTAGAAAAGGAGCCAAGCACTTATAAATCAATCAGTAACTCCAGCAAACTTAGTTCAGAGCAACTAAAAATAATAAACCAGTTCTCCCACCTCCGAGAGAGCATCATAAACTCTGTGAAAAACAAGCTCCCTATGAAGGGCATAGATGCAATAATAAAGCAGGCTTTTGATGAAGCAGTAATAAGAAACATGGAAGAAATCCAAAAATGTTTTTCAACTAACCTACCTGATAAATCTCTCAAAACCCAAGCTGAGGATAGTCCAAAAGAAAAATTTAGAAATTATGATAGCTCTGAGGAATTACAAGACCACCAGCATGGAATAGATGTAGAAGGAGAGGGTAATTTAGAAAAAACGAAAACATCAGACAGAATCAATGCTTTTCCCACAGAGCCTAAAAGCGTGGCCTCTCATTTAAAAGAAGATTTCCAAAAAAGAATTGATCAATTGATTCTAGAAATAAAGACTCGTGATAAGGAGTTAAAAGAGAGAGAAGAAGAAATCAAAACTCTCAAAGGTCGATTAGAAATTTTAGAGCAACAAAATATGCCCCCATTCCTTGAAAATTGGACAATGAGTGAAGAGTATGGAGAAGAAGATATTAAGTATTTACATAATCAGATAAGGCTCTGGGAAATTTTGTGGCAAAAATTGAAAGCCTTCTTAGGAGAAGACCCTAAATTTAAAACTCTATTTATACTTCAACGTTTGGGAAGCATTAGCGTGGAGAACTTGTCAAAGGCGCTAAACCTTGATTCTAGTCAGACAGAAACAATCCTGCAGGAACTAAAAGAATATAAGTTCATCACCTTAGATAAAGATATAGTGAGAATAAACTCTGAAAATTAAAAGCAAATGTGACAATGACATCCCAAATACTGCTGAAATTTTTGAACCAAACCGTGAGTATCATCTATGGTTTATAGCTCCTCTTTAAAGAGACTTTTTTCAAAAAAGGAATAAAATAATTCAAAAGTTCTCTACATACTAAAATATTAGAAGCTCTTGAAATACAAGTCTCGTGGCTTTTTAGGAAATTTGGGTTTTTAAGTTAAAAAGAGAAATAGCATTCTCAAACAACTTATTTTTAATTCTATCCTCACCGTGTCCCTTAATTTCAGCTATTTTCTTCACGATGGCCAAGCAATCTTTGGGCTCACCTCTTATCTTATTATACTCCACTGGGCCGTCAGATTCGGTCAAAAGGTATTCTAAGCTTACTCTTTCAGCCAAATATTGTACCTTTTTAGAATAAGCTATGGCAGGTGTAATTGAAAAGTAGTAACCCCTTTTTATACCAATCTCTATTAAATCTCTAGGACCAGTGTACCAGTGAATTAGCACAGCTTTAAAATCATATTCTCCAAGAATTTTAAAAACAACTTTTTCAGCCCCCTTAGTGTGGAGGATTATGGGAAGACCAAGTTTTTGGGAAAGGTCAAGCATTTCTCTAAAAATTTTTTCCTGCCAAGGGTAAAACTCCCTGTTTTTAACAAAGTAGTGATCTAAACCAATCTCTCCCACAGCCACCAATTTTTCCGAATTATTTTTTATCAAGTCTAAAGCTTTTATTAAATCCTTTTCGGAAATTTTGCTACACGCTTCTGGATGTAAACCCAAGCTTGCGAAAATGTAGTTGGAGTATTGGTTTTGGATTTTTAGGATTTCTTCCATAGATTTGATATCCATTGAAACAGCTACTATTCCTTTCACTCCAAATCGTTTTGCACGTGTGATTACATCCTCCAAATCAGGATACAGATCGACATGGCAGTGGACGTCAACTAACAAAAATATCACCTACCCGATTTTTAGAAAAACCAATTTCGTAAAATTATTTCAGATTCTCAGAAGTAATAATCTAGTTAGAAGCAGTGAAAAACGCTTCCAATTTTTAGAATTTAGAAGTTTTAAATAAAAAAGTTTATAGTTTAAAGAAGCGCCAAGATAAATGGAGAGGTGCTAATTTGTCATCGGATAGTAAAAAGAAGCCTGATTGGAAGGAACTAATAGAAAAATTCAATTCCCTTCTGGATTTTGATTTTAGGCACGAGTTTGAGTCGCAGCTTCAAGAACACATAGAGCGTTTCTCGCGGAGCTATAAGGAAGTTTGGGAAAAGTTTTCCAGTACTAATGTAAAAACAAGCATAGAAAATTTTAGAAAATTCTTTGAAAAAACCCAAGAGGGAGAGAGACTAAGAACCATTTCCATAATATTTATGGTAACGTTAATTATTGGTTTTATAACTGCAATTGGACTGCGTTTTCTTTTAATCCAAAACGAGTTATTTACAGGGTACTCTATGGTTCCAGCGACGGGAATATACGGTGTAATATTCGCCTTTTACTTCCTTGGCGCGTATCTGATTTATCACTACTTCACCAATAAAACGTGGAGACAATCCTTGAAGAAAAACAGGGAAGCCGCCATAGAAAACCTGAACAAAGAAATTGAAAACATTAAAGCATACATAATGTATCTTACCGAGTTTTCCAAGAAGATCACCTCAGAAGCAAGTCATAAAATCTCGAGGATTGCAAAATTTGAAACCGAAAACCAGGAAGAAAAATCCCCACTTACAGAGAATAAAGAAATTCCCCAAGAACACAAAGATGAAGGCACTATAGGATAAACTAAAAGGGTAAACTGGGAAAATTAGAATAATAACTTTTCTAGGAAATCTTTTTCATGGTTAGAATCCATATTAAAACCTCAATCTCTTCAAGTTTTTGATGCCTTAATCAACACAAATAATAATACTAGGAGAGTAATTCTAATCAGAGTTATTTACAGAAATCAAAGTGGTGATAGTTTTGCCTATCTGCCCGCGTTGCGGTCAAAAAACAGAGAATTGGTTTTCTTACTGTAAATACTGCGGACTACCTCTAAAACAGGAAAAAGAGAAAGCCAAAAAACCAATAACTATAAAAGTAAAGGTAGAAGAACCAGAAGAGACAGCTTTAGAGGCTGAAGAGGAAATAGAAGCCTTGCCTCCAAAAAGAACAGAAGCCAAGGTTGTGGAGAGAACTGCTGAGATTGAGAAGATTCCTGAAGATATTAAAAGGAACCTCATAGAGAGAGGCAAAACCTACCTTGTTGAAACCCGTTTGAGAAAGCTAAACAGGGATTACGAAACCCTAAAAACAAGGCAAATAGTAGGGGAAATCACAGAGGAGGAGTTAGAAAAGAGATCTGAGCCCTTAAGAGAGGAGATTAGCGAAATTAGGAAAACTTTGCAGGAAATGGGCGCGGCAGAACCACTAAATGTGGAGGTACTCTTAGCAGAAAAAGAGACACAAATTGAAAGAAAAAAGAAACTGGAGGAGTTACTAATAAAAGGGGAGATCAGAGAGGCAATATATCAAAAGCTGGTTTCAGAGTACGAAGCAAAATTAAAAGAGGCAGAGAAAAAACTAGCAGAAGGCATAAAGCAAATGGAAAAGTGGCTAGTTTCACTTGAAGCAGAAAAGCAGGAGCTACTAGACCAAGAAGAAATGCTCACAGCCAAAATGAAAATAGGCGAAGTTCCTGTAAAAGAATATCAAACCCAAAAGAAGGAACTGGAAACCAAAATAAAGGAAGTTGGACTCGCCTGCGAATTCTTGGAAGGAGTAATTGAAAGATTCCGAATCACCGAGAAGGATAACTAGACCACATATTTAAACAACACTTCCAGTCCTAGGAAACTTTTGTTGTGAAGTTTGTGAGCTAAGGCTCCCTCCCCTTTTTAACACTTTATAGAACAAGGCAATTGGCTGCAGAAACAGAGCAAAAACATTCACCCTAAAGTAGTCAACATATATTCGGGTTTAGAGGAGCAAATTCTAAGCACCCAAATAAGTAAAATTAAACCCTTCTAAGAAAAGTGGTAATTTAAAAATACATTGAGAAAGATTATGAGCTTCCCCAAAGGGAATCACTGAGGTCCCCGATGGGCTTTTTAGTGGAAAAAGACATATTTTGAAAAGTTGTCTTTTAATTATGTGGTGGTTCTAATTTTAGGGGTGGTGATGATTTGGGGAGAGCTATTATAATTTCTGGTTCTCCAGGTACAGGCAAATCTACGCTTAGCTCTAAATTGGCTAACGATTTGAAAATGGAAGTTATAAACTTGAGCAAATTAGTGGAAGTTGAAGAGCTTTTTAGTGAAATTGATACTGATAGGGATACTAAGGTTGCGGATTTAGATAGATTGATTCCTAGAATTGTGGAACTGATAGATAGATCCGAAGGTGTTGTTATCGTAGAGGGGCACTATGCAGATATTGTTCCCTCTAATCTTGTTGATGTTGCAATCGTTTTGAGGACACATCCCAAAATATTGGTAAAGAGAATGGAGTCTAAGGGTTGGGGCGAGAAAAAAATTAGTGAAAATGTTCAAGCGGAAATTCTCGGTTCTTGTACTTTTAATGCGTTGGAAGCTTATGGAAAAGATACGGTTTATGAAATTGATACAACTAACCTATCTGAGGATGAGACGGCTTCAATCGCAAGAGAAATAATACAGGAAAAACCAGAGGAGTATAAAGCAGGAAGAATTAATTGGCTTTCTCTACTTGAAGCAGATAAGGAGCTGGATAAATATTTCTCTTAAAAGGTTTTGGTCACCTTTTTTTAACCCTTCGCATAAGTTTTTGAAGGGATATCTCGTACTGTCCTTCATTCACTGAAAGTATTAAAGGCTTGCCCTCCGCTAACCCGCTAATGTCGATTTCAAAAATTCCAATACCCTTGGCCCTAATGGTTTCCAGACTATTTTCAAAAAATGTGTCCTCATTAAAATTATTTTCAGCCACTGGTTGAGCCATTTTTTGGGTGTAAAAACTTTTATTGGGCTTTATTTTATTTTCATCGTTGTGGGTTTCCTTTGTTTCTTTTTGAATTTTAAGTTTAAACGTGGTTGAACCACAGTTAGAACAGCGTAAAATTATCTGTCCCTGACTTAGTTGTTTACCGCAATTGATACAATAGTGAATAAATCTGGTTTCTGATGTTTCTCTTTTGCTCAATGTAATTTCCTTCTTAAGCTTGTTTGAATGTTAGTGAAATTATACTGGAGGTTTCTCTTAGAACGTTTACACTGCTTGCGGGGGCTATTATGGTTATCTTTGAATCACCGTTGGGTTTGTTTTTCCGCCTCATGAATCCTTTGTTTGTGGAGTTTTTATTAAAGGTAAGTAGTTCTATTCCGGTAAATGTTTCGCAGTCTATCTCAAGCATTGTTTGCCTTATTAGATCCGCTTGCTCTTCAGGTTCGAGGATGTCTTCAAGAACCAAGATTACGTTTCTCTTGACTTTTTCTACTATGAATTTTATTTTGTCTTCTGAAGATAGGCCGTTTAAAACCCATTCTGGTATAATATCGATTCTGGCATTCATTTTCGTTATCACTCCTCACTGCGATTCTATGATTAGTTTATAAAGCTCTTCTATGTTCTCCCCCGTCAGAGCAGATATTGCTACGCATTTATGGTCAGGAAAAGACTCAGCTACTAGTTTTGGTCGAGATTTAGGCAGATCTATTTTATTTGCCACTATGATGTTGGGTATATTTTTCGCTCTCAAGTTTCCCAAGATAACTAGGTTAACTTGGTCAAAGGGTACCTTAGTTGTATCGAAAACCGTTAAAGCAAGATCCACAGTATCTAGCCATTGGATGGCTTCGATTACCCCTCTCGTTGCTTCTTTAGCTCTTTGAATTGCCTCCTCGGTGGATAATCCATGTTTAAGGAAGGCTTTGTAATCAATTTTACTGGAAATGCCCGGCATATCCACAACATTCATTCTGAGACGTTTGCCATTGTAATGCATTTCTAGGTGTTCTACAATATTGGCTGTTCGAGTTTCATGAGGAATGGGAGAAACTTTCCCAGCTTCTCTGCCCATCCAGTCCATGCATAGTCTATTGGCAAGGGTGGTCTTACCAGCGTTAGGACTGCCATAAATGCCTAATGTGAACTCTCCATTTCTTTTAAAAATACCCGCAATTCTTGAGAACCAGTCGGTCATTTCTACTCCACTCACCTAAGCTTTAAAGTAGAGATATTAGAAGACCGCTTTCCCCCAAAAAAATTCAGAAGGCCCCCGCACACAATTTCTACTAATAGGGCGTATTCCTCTTTTGATTCCCTTTTTCTAGGGGATTTGGTGGAATCAAATATGGTCGTAAAAATGAGATCCCCGTTGCGAGAGAGAGTATTCGCAATTTCTAGCGACATAACAGTCACACCAAACCCCTAACTAGAACCAAAAACGCCGGCAATTTTTAAAACAGCAGTTTATAATTTAAAAATATGTGATATGAAGGTAACACTTGAATCCTACCAGCATCTGAAATTAAAAATTGCTCAATACACTACCTTAAACGTGGTAGAAATCGGAATATGTCATAAACAAAACTAATACATCCCTAATTAGGGGAACACGTTAGCCCGTCAAGATAATATCTTTTTACGGGCAACCAGTCCAAGAAATTTTTATATGTTAACACATGTTATTGTCTAAATTAAACATTTAGAGGAAATAAGATGTCTACATTAAAGAGAAGGGCTTTCAAATTTTTAAAGTGGATGGCTATAGTTGCAGGATTAGGTTCATCAGCTGTTGGTCTTCTTCTAGGTTACAATGCCGCCCAGTTGCTGCAGGTCATTCCCACTCTGAATGCTCAATTCGCCCTATCGCCCAGTGCCCCAAAAACTCTATACTACGGTGGATTTGGTTATGATCTCAATTTTGTTGGTTATTACCAAGCATCATTTCCCAATGGAACAGTAATTGATAGTAATATGGATTATATACTTTGGCCCTACGAGTTGACTATACCTTTGAAATCTGCTGATCCTACGCGAATTTTATTGGGAGTATATGCTAAAACCTTCTTCTTAGATGTAAATTTGGATATACCTTGGGAGGCTTTACGATGGGCGAAAGACAACGGTCAACCAATATATTTAACTGCAGTCTTTATCATTTGGTTCAATCTTCCTGTTGCGGGCTTAAACCTAATTATAACGCCGACCACACTATTTTTCAGCAGCCCCCAATATGTTCCATGAACTACGGA
Source organism: Candidatus Jordarchaeia archaeon (assembly GCA_029856435.1). Classification (GTDB taxonomy): domain Archaea; phylum Asgardarchaeota; class Jordiarchaeia; order Jordiarchaeales; family Jordiarchaeaceae; genus Jordiarchaeum. Next base: position 26,703 of record JAHQXB010000106.1, on the reverse strand, counting down.
GGAATGAATGATGTCATTAATTAAAATTATATTAACAAACCCCCTGTATAGTGGAATTGTGTATGCAGTAGAATATTTTGTATTCTTTTCCATTGTGCCCATTGTAACATTTTCCATCTTAGACACTTATGGCTTCTTCATCCAGCAGAAAGACCCAGTCATGTTGATACTATTTGGATGTGTAATATCGACATTTATCTTCTTTCAGAAAGCATCGCGCAGAAGCCACTTCAGATTAAGTGGGGCTTGCGGAATAGCAAGATACTTTGTCTCACTAATTTGGGTTTTCATAATTGCCAATATGCTAAGAGTTATATGGGTTTATGGCTCCATCTATCAAACCTTATGGGGCTCTACATTGTGGGCTTCGGTTGACTACAGCTTCGTAATCGGCCTAGTTTTAATAGTGTTTGTAATTAGATTCATTAGGTACGGCTACCAGATTATATTCGCCAAGGATCTCAAGGGAGAGCCAGGAGTAGAAACATTAGAAGAAGAAATAAGGAGAGAAGTCGAAGACTAAGCACGACTTAATTTTTTTCTCTTTTTTATTTTTTGAATATGTAATGCAATGCGTGTCGGTGGGAAAAGTGGGAATTAGTAAACTTTTTATATTCTCGCAATATCCACTTAATAGGGAAAGCCAATGAAGCTCTTAGGCGTAGCAAGGATAAGCGACAAGAATCGGATAACCCTTTCAAAAGAAGTTAGAAACAAGTTGAAAGCAGGCTCCGGAGACCTACTCCTATTCTTTGAAGATGATTCCGGAAACGTTTTAATATGCACTGAGAACACACTACCCTCGGGCAAATCAGATGTAGAAGTCCTCAAACTATTAGTAACAGGTCCCTATAACGCAGGAAAAAGCACTATCGTTTCCAACCTTTCAAGAAAAGCCACAAGCATAGACGCATTACAAACAACTGTTGGCTTCGATTTTGGCAGAAAGTACGATGAGATTAATGTTTTTGACCTTCACATTTTTGGAACTCCCGGACATACACGCTTTGCCTTTATGCAAGAGATTTTAGCCAAGGGGAGCGCTGGGGTTCTTCTTGTGGTGGACAGCACAAATCCTGAAACTTTTAGTTTGGCGCGAGACATCCTGTATCGAGTAAAGAGGGAAATAAGCGAGAATGTACCTGTAGTTATTCTCGCCAACAAGCAAGATCTTGAAGGAGCAATGAAGCCAGAAGATGTAGCCAAGCAGCTGAGCATTGGAATGGACGTACCAGTTGTGGGAACCGTGGCGACTCAAAACCAAGGTCTGAGAGAAGCTTTACAATTGATATTAAAACAAATAAGTAAAATGAGAGGCAAAGAGAGGTCTAATATTAGCTGACCCTTTTTTCACCCTATGCCTTCCAAATAGGTATGTTGCAGTGGGTTCTCTGCACTTGTTTCCCAGTCTGTTTGACTTTCAGTTTATTACTTGATTGTTACGTTTTTATTGTGGTTTTTGGTATAATGGTTTGGTTAGGTATTTTTTCCTTTTTCGGTTTCCAAGTCCATACCACTTCTGCTGAAACATTACAGTCTTGGCAAGTGTAGACTGTCTTTGCTACGTAGATTGAGCCCCCGTCCGCCTTACTCATCCAAGCGTCCGTCTTATCCTTTATGGCCATTGGTGCTCCACAACTTGGACACCATACACTTTCGAATTGTAGATTCTCACATTTTATTTTCATTTTTCTCATCATCCTTAAAGTATATGATTTTATAGAGCCAGCCTTTTTTTGGCAAACTGTTACTTTTCTCGTTAAGCCCGCTAAACACATCATAGTGTTTTTTTATCGCCTTCTGCCACTCCTCCAAAGTATCGAAACCGCTATCCTTAAGGTACCACACAAGATCCTTTTGGGGATTTATTTCTCCTATCTCCTCAACGATGACATTTATCTTCTTGGGAGTATCGTAGAGGAGATTTCCATTTTTGAATATGCAACCACTTCCAAACCAGTTTTCTATTCCAGTCCTTCGATTCATCCTAAAGGTATAAACTACACCTTTTTTCAACAGGCGTCTCATCGCCTTTTCATCCAGAACCATAACTATTCCCATAAGTTACAGCCCTCCCACAGGGAGTCATTAAGAGAGAGTGAAAACTTCTCAGGAGTGAAAACTGGTGACCCAAAAGAAAGAAGATAAAACGGTGACCTAGTAGTGAGTTTTGATGTTCTGGTGTTTATTTTGATTTTTGACTCCACCTCTTTTGTTCTATATATTTGAATATAGTTCCAATAAATAATATAATATATATTAACTATATAAAAATAATGTTCAAATTAGTAGCAAAAAGGTATCTACTATGTTGCATTTTTTGAAAAACAATTGAAAAGCGACCGAAAATTGTCGATAAATCAAGCTGAATTTTAAAAAATCTTGGAAGTGGCTACTTTTTTGATCATAAACCCAATGCCCTTTTTATAATCTTGACTATTTCCAGTATAGACGCTTTTTCCAACTCTGAAGAATTTAACAGTCCATCTTGGGAGATTATTAGTGGGACTTTCATCTCTTCTTCCGTGATTCCACCGTGGCTTCCCTTTATTTTCATGTCTCCTAGCTCATAGCCCTTTTCGGCGGTTACAACTAGGTCACCGCTTCGGGGATGTGAAAATTTTAATTCGGAAATTCGTTTGCCATCCATAACCTCTAGAATACCTTTCGTTTCACTTAAAAACTTGTATACTTCATCAATTTGTTTTGGGGAATTTATGTATATGTGGCTGGTTCTGTGTGAGGCCAAAGAGATAGCGTCTAGCTTTTTGTTTTTCAGTAATTTATTTAGTTGTATTTGTTTTTGGCCTTCCGTCATGCCATGGTCTGCGGAAACGATCATGCAGATTTCTTGGCCTAGCGATTTGTACTCCTCAAAGGTTTTCTTTAGAATGTTATCTACTTCTTCTACAATTTTTAGGACTTCTTTACTTTTTGGTCCATAGTTTTCGCCGAAGCTGTCTACTGCGGGGAAATTGGCTATTATCAGGTCAGGCTTTTCTCTCTTTATCAGCTTTATGGATTCTTCAAAAACTTTACTGTTCTGACTTGAGACTGGAAAACTTTGAATATGTTTTTTTGAAATAATGTGTTTCGCCCCTTTAGTGACTGGTTCCCCTATGGCTGCTGTTTTAAATCCCGCCGCTTGAGCTTCCTCGAATATGGTTGCAGTTTCTAGGCAAAGGTTTGGATCGTAAAAATCAAAATTTCTTGTTTCCCTAGTCTCCCTATCGTAGAACTGGTTTCCTATTATGCCGTGCTCTCCGGGATATACTCCAGTAATTATGGATGTATGTCCAGTGTAGGTTGCTGTGGGGAAAACTGCGTGGCAGGATAGGGTGGATGCTCCCCTATTTGACAATTTGTCTAGGAATGGTGTTTTGGCGTTTATTATCCAATTAATATTGCATCCATCAAGAATTGCGAGGAATACTTTCATTTTTTTCATCTGATGAGGCTTGTTCACTAGGTTTAAATTAATAGTGGTGGGAACTGCTAATATGTATTTTCAGGATGTTATATATGGTAAAATTCAGGTTAATGAGCTGGAGCAGAAACTTCTAGGCACCCGTATTATGAGGTCCCTTTCAGGAAAGATGGATATAGGTAATATTAACCTAGTTTATCCTGGCGCCAGGCATACACGTCTAGAGCATAGCTTAGGAACACTGTATGTTGCTAACCGGATTTGCGACACACTATTAAAAAAAGATTATAAAATTGGGGAGGAGGTGGAGATTATTAGGCTATCAGCTCTTCTTCACGATGTGGGTCACGGTCCCTTTTCCCATGGATCAGAGATAATTCTTCAAGAAAAAACGGGCCTCACCCACGAGGAAATGGGTAAGAGAATAGTTATGGACGAAAAATCAGAGATAAATGAGGTGCTTAGAGACTCAGGGTTAAGTAAAAATTTAATCAGTGAGATAGCCAACAACATTTTAGGGGTGAATAAGAGAAGACCGTTAATAGGAGAAATCATTCATTGGATGGTGGACGCAGACAAATTGGACTATCTACCACGAGACTCCCTCTCCACAGGATTTTTACCTCACCTAGTTCAGAGCTCACGCATAATCGATTCTATGAGAATTCTTGACGAACACATAGTTTTTGAGAAAAGCGTGATTCCCTACTTGGACTCCATGGTTTTCGCAGAAGCCATTTACTACAAAAATATTCACCACCACCCCACAGTAAGAAAAGCGGATCAAACTCTCTCCAGGGCCATAAAGATCGCAGTTGAAAAGGGGGTAACAACAATATTTGAAATCCAAAAAATGACCGACGAACAAATAATTTCCTTCCTAAAAAAGGCGGGAGGAACCATTACCCGACTAACATCGAAAATACATAATAAACCGTTAGATACCATTCTAACCATGAAATGGGAGGAACTTGATAAGGATATAGTAAAACAATTATTAAAAGTAGCCAAAGACAAACAGGAAAAAGAAAACATAGAGGAGAGTATAGCTGAACACATAAACAGCGACCCCAACCTCACCATACTAGATATACCTGAACTCCCAAGAATCCAAGAAGCAAACACTCCCATAATGCTCAATGATGAGAAAAAATCTCTCCGAGACATTTCAAGCATAACCAGAGCAATAAGCGAAAATCAACCCACGCAATGGACCCTACACATTTACTCAGAAAAAGCACCCAAAGAAAGCCTAGAAAGCTTCCGAAAATTCTTCTTATCACAGATTTAAAAAAACTACAACAAGAGACAATTAGGAAAACCACCTCTCCCCAAATTTCTGTAAAAATCCGATTTAGTACATAATTTTTCTGTAAAATTCCCCCTACCAAAAATCGCAATACCTAGGCTCCCAACACTAATTAGGGATTATCAATATTTCTTTTAAACAGTGTTCTAGGGGATGCTGTTCGGTGCCAGCCAATCTAACGATGCAAACAGGACTATTACAGCAAATTCGTAAATAATAATATGAGGAATGTAATTGTAACTCTGCCTCCCCGACTAATTTAAATTTAGAAAAACTTTGTTTAAGAAAGTTTTAAATTTTTCAAAAACGGTAAGAATCACAAGAATGAGACTGAAGGATAATAGCACAATATAACCAAATCATAAGGAGAAGTGTAGTACTATGTCTAGGGATTACGATTATCTCTTCAAAATCATAGTAATCGGTGACGGAGCCGTCGGGAAGACAAGCTTAACTGTTCGCTTTTCGCAGGGATACTTCAAGGAGGATTACAAGATGACCATAGGCGTTGATTTTGCAGTGAAGACGGTTAGTGTTAATACGAATAATGGTCTTAAGACGGCTAAGTTGCAGATTTGGGATACTGGTGGTCAGGAGAGGTTTTCTTATATTCGTCCTTTGTATTATCGTGGTGCTATGGGTGGATTATTGGTTTATGATGTGACTAAGCGGGAGTCTTTTGAACATTTGGAGAATTGGTTAGAAGAAGTTGGCAAGCACTGTCCCTCCATCCCTATGGTTATGGTTGGTAACAAAACAGATATGCCGGGTAGAGCGGTTTCTCTAGAGGAGGCTTTGGAGTACGCAATTAATCATAATATGGTATACTTTGAGACTAGTGCAAAGGAGGGCACCAATGTGGAGGCCGCATTTAGAGATCTTACTAGAATTCTAATTGATTACACTTAGCTTTTGTGGCGGTTTTTCTCTTTTTGGTTATATTCCTTTATAGGAATCATTGATGAGGGATCACCGACCTTTGCGGGAAGTATCAAAAGCTACTTATTTCCATATTTGGTTCATTTATTGGTTTGCCTTCTGGTGTGTATATTGGTGCTTTTGGTAGTAGGTTGAAGTTGTTTCTGAGGGCGAGTTGGTAGGCTCCTACGTCTAGGACTATGAGGATGTCTCCGGGTTGAGTTTTAGGAAGTTTTCGAGGGCCGGTGTTGTTTTTTGACCATGCAAAGGTATCATTGGTGTCGCAGGTGATTCCAGCTATGTTGTAGTATTGTGTGGGTTTTTGGGTGGGTTTGGTAGCGTTGATTATTTCGAAGTGTTGTGCTATCCAGACCGCGTCATTGGTGTCCGTTAGAGCGCTTCCGTCGGTTACTATCCAAGGGTATTGTTGGGGGGGTTGACTTATTTCTGTTGCTTTGATTAGGAGTATCATAGTGTTTGCGGTTAGCCATCTTCCTGTTTCGATTATGATTGTGAATGGATTTGCATTGCTTTCTTGGTGGATTTTAATTATTTGTTGGGTGGTTTTTTGGGCGTATTCCTCGATGGTGTAGTTGGGATTGAGGGGGTGGTTTTCTGCTTTGTAGTAGTTGACTGCGATTCCTCCGCCGAGGTTTAGGTTTTCTATGGCTGTTCCTAGTTCTTTTGTTATTTGTGTTGCGTATTGGGATAGTAGTTGTGCGTTTTGAACTAGTTTCTGGAGTTGGGTTATTTGGGTTCCTATGTGAGATTGGAGGGTTGTTATTTTGATTTTTGAGTTTTTGAGAAGCTTGATTACTTGGGGTAGTTGTTCGGGAGGGATTCCGAATCTTGCGGCTCCACTAGGTTTTTCGTAGTTTTGGATGTGGTGAGTTAGGTTTAGGGATATTCCGGCTTCTAGCTCGGTGTTTTGTTTTTGGCAGAGGTTTTTCGTGTATTTGATTTCTTCGATGGAGTTGAAGTTTAGGGTTATGTTTCTTTCTTTTTGTAAGCTGATTACCGTCTGTATTAGGTTTTTGTCCTGCCTTTTTGAACTCCAGCTTTTCGAAGCTCCGTTGCAGATAATGTATGGTACATTTTTTAGTTGTGTTAGAGTGTATCTTAATTCGTAAATGTTTACTACTTCTATTCCAAATTTTTGGTCTACTAGGGTCTGGGCTACTTGAGGGAGGTGGTTGGCGGCCAAGGCGTAGCAGGGTTTGAAAGAGGGGTAGTTTTTAAAGGCTTCTTGAAGTCTTTGAGCATTTCTTTTTAATTGGTCCAAGCTTAGGACGTAGATGCGGGTCCCCAAGGTTTCTGCTAGGTTTTGAATGCTGACCCCTTCAAAGAAGATTTGATTATCAGTGAGTTTTAGGGGTTCTGCGAAATCTTTCTTGCCGATGTAATCTTTAGGATGAGGTGTAGACATTTGTGTAAATCTCTCCATGAACTCCTCAATAAAAATGTGTGTATATTTGAGCAAAAATTATAGAATTTTTGGGGTGCGCAAGGATTTTAGATGATATTAAGTTTTCCTTAAAAGTCTAGTGGTGATGTAGAATCGTTCGGTTTCGCCTCAAAAAAGGGGTGTTTATAGGGCTTCTTTCACGATTTGGAGCCTTATTAGGGAGATGGAGCCGAATAAATCTGCATCACCAAAGTCTAGTTTTCTATCCATTTACTCTCCTTTTTTTGAGCTGGACCAAAAATTATTAGATTTTTTACCATAACTGTGGAGTATTTAAGTTATGACAACATAAATATTGGGAGTCTACTTTGCAAAACTGGTTAGCTTTAGGAAGAAGTAGGGTGAATGGTTTGTCAGCCCCACTTTGTTTTACTATTACTTTGGCATATTTTTGGATCTGGCCAGGTTTCGGTTTAAGTAGTGCGGAAACTAGGCTTTACAGTGTTTTGGTTGCAGTATCGTTGCTACTAATAATCGTGCTAGTCATAAAGTTTGTTTTTGCGGGAGAGAGGAAGAGTGCGGCGTGTTTTGAGAGGAGCTTATGGGTGTAGTCTTGGAAAACGCTTTTTAAAATGTTTTTTGGGGTTAAGTTTCGTAAGTTTTGATTACTTCGGGTATTAAGGGTATGAGGTCGGTTGCAGTTATGTGATAGCCTTTGTCTTGAACTGCTTTATCTCCGGCCTTCCCGTTTAGGAAGGCTGCGGCTACCGCTGCTCTGAATGGTTCATAGCCTTGGGATAGAAAGGCGGCGCAGATTCCGCTTAGAACGTCTCCTGTTCCTCCTACGGACATTCCGGGGTTGCCAGTTGTGTTGATTTTTGTTCTTCTGCCGTCGGAAATGATGTCTTCGTGGGCTTTGAGGAGTATGGTGACTCCTAGCTCTCTTGCCCAGTTTTCAACTGTTTTTATTCGGTTTTTTAATTCTGAGGGGGGTGGCATTTTTTGTCCAGTTAATTGTAGGAATTCTCCTTGGTGGGGTGTGAGCACAGTTTTTGTGCCATGGAGCATTTTATTTTCTTTTCCCAAGATTTTTATTGCATCTGCATCCACAAGTAGAGGTAAATCTCTCTTTTTTATGAGTTGAAAAATTTCAGGGATGGTTTCTATGGTTTTTTCATGTAGCCCGAGACCCGGCCCCACAACTGCTGCGGTTGCCCAGTCTTGGATTAAGCTACTTATGAGAGGGAGAGATTCATTGTTTAACACCTCTCCCGGAAATTCTCTTACTATTAGGTCGGGGGAGAATCCCCTAATTATCGGAGCGATTTTTGAAGGGGCGACAACAATTACGAGGTCAACACCAGTTCTGAGGGAGGAGAGAGCAGTTAGCGCTGGTGCGCCAGTGTAGTATATGCTTCCGCCGATTATGAGAACTCTACCAAAATCGCCCTTATGAGAATGGGGACTTCTTTTTTTGATTACGGACTTCACATCTCCGGGACCCGCTATGACCTCCGCTTCTGGAGGTATACCAATAGGCCATACTATGAGTTCACCAGTACAGGTTTTGTTTAATAGTCCGGGTTTTGCTTTGTGAAAGGTTACTGTGAGGTTAGCTTGAATCACTTTGTCGTGGACTTCGCCGCTCTCTGGATTTAGTCCTGATGGTAAGTCTACTGCTATTTTGAAGGCCTTTGCGGAGTTGAATAGGTTTATGGCGGTGGAGAAGGGTTCGCGGATTTTTCCCTTTATTCCTGTTCCTAGCATGGCGTCAATCATTATATCCGATTTCTGGATTAAGTCTTTGATTTCCATTAGTTCTGAGGAGTCTGTAATTATGGTTTTTTTTACAGTGAGAATCATTTTTTCTAAGGCTTTCCAGTTTTGTTTGGCCTCAGGGGTGCGAATATTTTCTGGTTGGCCTAGGAGAATTAGATGTACTTCAGCGCCGAGTGAGGCAAGGTGTCTTGCGGCGACAAAGCCGTCTCCCCCATTATTTCCTGTTCCTGAGAAGATTATGATGTTTGATTTTTCCACTTTTTTTCTTTTTATTATATTTTCCACTATTCCTCTTCCCGCATTCTCCATAAGTAGTAATCGGGGAACTCCCAAGTACTCTGAATTTTCGTCCGCTATTTTCATATCTTCTACGGATATAGTTTCCAAATTCTGGTCCTCCACCGCTTCTAAAATATTATGAAGGATTGAAGTTTTAACCTTTACTTTTATTGTTAATCGGTGATGCAGATTTATTCGGTTCCATCTCCCTAATAAGGCTCTAAATCGTGAAAGAAGCCCTATAAACACCCCTTTTTTGAGGCGAAACCGAACGATTCTACATCACCATTGTTAATCGCTCAAAATCTTTTTATTTCCCAGAGAGATTTTTCCCTCATGCGACAAAGAGTATTACTATTTCTAAAAAAGGTCAAGGCCTTTATTAAGGCACCCAACTTCGCGTGTACCCAGTGCGGAGAATGTTGCTCTAGGTACATGATATGTGTGACTCACAAAGATGCTTATAGAGTAGCCAAAGAATATGGGTTAAATCCTCATGATTTCTTGGATTGCATTATTCCCGAGAAAAGCGTTGAGGAAACATATAAAGGTGTTCCCAGATTCTTGGGCGAAGATGGAAAAAGGTGGGTACTCTGCTTTAAGACCAACAATGAAAACAGCGGTTGCTGTTTTAATAATGGAGGACCCTGCTCGATTTATCCCGTTAGACCGTTGGTTTGCCGGGCTTTCCCCTTTCTCTGGAGAAGATTACTCCACGGCCACAAATTTATATTCAATAGTGAAGCCTTGGAGTTCTGTAAAGGATTAGGGGCCAAGGAGAATAAGTTTGACTTTGAGAGTGTAGCAAGGGACATGATTCAATCAGAAAAAGAGGACAAGGAATACGCCAAACTTGTGGATGAATGGAATAAACTAGTAGAGAGAAAAAAAATAAAGTCTCCCTCATTGGACAGTTTTATTGACTTTTTTATGAAAACCCTTTCGGAGGAGGAAAATGAGCTATAAAAACTTATATCTCTACCCTCAAAACATTTTTTTGGGACGAACAACATCATATGAGGAAGCTGACTTTGCCCTTTTTGGAGTTCCATTCGATGGCACATGTACCTTTTTGCCCGGTGCAAGGTTCGGGCCGACAGTAATTAGGGAAGCTTCGTGTAACTTAGAATCGTTCAGTCTAAGAAGTTTCAGAGACGCTGAGGATGCCAAAATCTGCGACCTTGGGGATATTGCTGTGGTTTCAGGGGATGTTAACCAGACACTAGATCGAGTGGAAAAAGTTGTGGGGGAATTAAAACATGATGGTAAAAGAAGTATAATACTGGGAGGTGAACACACCATAACATTGGGGGCTATACGGGGATTTGGAATGGATGTAGGAGTAATAGATTTTGATGCGCATATGGATTTGAGAAGCGAATATTTGGATCAAAAAATCTCTCATGCAACATTAATGAGGAGGGTGATGGAAGAAGGTGCGGAAATCCTTCAAATAGGGGTGAGGTCAATCTGTAAAGAGGAGTATGAATTTATTTCCCAAAAAAAGTGGAACTATGTCACAGCTCTAGAAGTGGAGAGAGAAGGAATAAAAAAGGCTGTGGACAAAATAAAAGAGTTTCAATCAAGAAAAGACCGCATATATTTGACTATAGATATGGATGTAATCGATCCCGCTTATGCTCCCGATGTAGGAAACCCAGAACCTTGTGGATTAACACCGACCCAGCTTATAGAAATTTTGGAGAATTGTGAGAAAGTTGTGGGCTTTGATGTGGTGGAGGTAATTCATGGAGGACGAATAACAGCCTTGGTTGCAGCCAAAATAATCCTAGAGTTACTCTGTACCATCAAGGTTTGATAATTTTTGGTTTATTCCAATTTACAGGTCATAATCTAATCTCTTCGAGGGGCTTCATAAATCCCACTTTTCTATGCCTTATGTAGACTTGGGGAATTCGGGCACTTTTTGCCAACTTTACAAGCAGGTCTAAACTTGGTGGTCTAATTTTTTTCAATTCGTGGCTAAAGGCATTTGCCGGCTCAAATTCTTGAAGGGTGTAACTAGCTTTTTTCTTTTCCGCTTTTGAAATGTACCCGAGACCCCTCAAAACTTCACCAATATTTTCGAAGTATTCTTCTTCATCATTTAGGGAAGGAATGACAGTAGTTCTCAAATCGGCATATGAGCTGCTCCCAAAAACAGTCTCTAGGGTCGCCATCAGGTTTTCGATCACCTTCTCACCGTCATCCAACCCTACTAGTCTGCTGTAAAGTGCTGCATCGTTAAAGGGAGCTTTAATATCTATGGAAACTAGATCTGCACTATTTACCAGTTTTTTTATATTCTCTGGAAAGAAACCATTTGTATCGAATCCGAAAGAAAGGTTTTTTCTTTTACAAAAATTAGCAATTTCTAGAAGAATATCAGGATAAAGGGTAGGTTCTCCACCCGAAACTTTAACAGCCTCTACAAATGAGCGAGCTTTTTCGATTCTCTCGAAAACTCTGGAAAGCTCCACTTCCTGATCCGGTTTTACCTCCAGCATCCTCCAGTTATGGCACATAGGGCACCTAAAGGAGCAACCCGCCACGAAAATCACCATGGCAGGTTTTTGAGGGTAATCGATGGTGCTGATATCCAAAATGCCATAGATGTATGCCTTCATTGAACCACCAGTTGAAGGTTAGAACAGAAAAGTTCTTTAAGAACATGAAACATTTCTAAACAATTAATTTAAAATAGTTATTTAAATATAATAGATTCCCCCACTAAAACTAGGGCAAAAGGAGAATCATTAAAGATGAGCAAACACAAAAATATGTATCAATCTGCACAGTTCACAACAATGGACTCAAAAAATCGAATTCTCCTCCCAGAAAAAATATGCGAGATGCTTAACATAAAAGAGGGCACAAAATTTTTAGTGGTTGCAGATAAATCAAAATCCAAAATTGTGCTATACCCTATAATTATAGGGGAAGATAAATTTGCAGAGTTGTACATGAAACTCCGAGATATTCCGGGTGTTCTGGGAAAAGTGGCAACCGAGCTCGGAAAAATGAGCATTAACATCGAATCTAGCATAGTTACACCCAGTGTGGAGAAAATAAGCGATTTTTTTGCAATAATCAACTGTAGAAGCTGTAAACTATCCCTAGCAGAAGTAGAGGAAAAACTAAAAAAATTGGAAAACACCATAGAAGTTGAAATAATACCAGTCGAATAAAAAAGAAAAATTTGGAAAAATTTGAGTTATCAAAATGAAGGTTAAAATAATAGGTTATTCAGCAAAATTAATTAAGGCAAAAATTCTCCTTAAAACCCTCTTTATTTGTCTGTTTAAGAATTTTCAAGACGAGGTTTGATAGAGAAGGCTTATTCAGAAATGTGTAATCCATAGTACACTATTGATATACCTATCAGAATTATTAAAGGGCTAATTAAGTCGAAGATCTGTAGGCTTAGTATGCTAGCGAGGCTGGTGGAGATTCCCCCAAAGAGCAGGGCTGAGAGGAATCCTGCGAGGAAGAAGAGAATTCTTCTTTTCAATAAGCCCTCAGAGGCTCTGTAGACTTTTATTAAATAATGTGATAATACGCTTAAACCTACTACTAGGGCAATTATGAGCACCACCACAAGAAGATCTGAGAAGGCTGTGTCTGGCGGCGCCACATCTAGAATCACTATTGATCCTGGAAGCCACACCACTATCATAGGCAAAATAACATATAGTATTATGGGTCTGATGGCCTTAAGATATCGAATCTGAATTTCTCCATAATTGAGACCCACGGCAACTATGAGCAGTAGACCTATAGATATTAAGATGAAGCTTAACATGAACTTTTGCCCAATTATTAAACCTGTGGCGTTTATGAAAAGTCCTAGGTTGAAGCTTACTGCGGCTGCAGCTATCCCTACATAGAAGGCTGCAAAAATTTTGTTAAGCCAATAATCTGGGTTCTTCTTATAAACTTTGTAACCTAGAATCAAGCTAATGATCGAAACAAACAAAGCTACAGCGAATTGTATGTAGTCCAGAAAAGTACTCTCAAGGGGAAGTATCAATTTGATGCTCTCAGGTATTAACAAGTTCAGTATTGAGGGGCAAAATACTTTAAGAAAAGGCAATACGGGGACTATGGAGGGTATGAAATAAGCTATAATAAGCAATTCTACAAAAGACGGCATTGTAGATTCCACCACATTAATTTCTCAAGAAAATAACCACTATTTTATCGTCTAAAGTACCGATTTCCCTCAAATTAATTTTTCTCAGTTTTGAGTATGTAAATTCTTTCTATTTCTCCTCAGAAAGAAGCATTCATAGAATCTTCTCAGCCTGAGCCTAAAAAAATGATTAGAATCACATTATTTCGCATCATCTTTTATGAAAATATGTATTGTTAAAGCGTTTTAGACGAGTAAAAGCTGTTTTTACAGCGATAAGTTGCCTGAAGATGCTTACAAATTTCATAAGAATATGGGGAAGCTGCTTTGCAAAATATATTTTTATAAAACGAGAGTGGTTAGTGCTGGTGCATTTTGGGGTTTCTTCTACTTTTAGTTACAGACAATATTAGCTCGGTCTTGCATATTGCATCGAATGTTTTCGTGTGAGTACCATATCTCACAAATTTTTTAATGTCCTCAACCTTATCTAAATCGAGGATTACCCTAGGCGAACGGTATATTTTGGGTTCTATATTCTTTTTTCGAGTTTCTTCAACGTGTGCTTGGAAGCTGTTTTTCCCAAATTTTGGTTCAATGACATTGGGGGGACATCTATAGAGTATGTTTGTTCCGCCATTTAGGGACGGAGAAAGAATTACTGTCCTCTCCGATTTTGCCATTGATATGATTTCTTCAATGTCTCGGGGTGTGATTAAGGGAAGGTCGGCGGGAATAACCAGAGTGGCTTCCGCATTCATTTCCAAACTGTATTCTGTGGCTTCAACTATTGCCTGATTTATCCCTCTCGGCTTTTCCTCCAGAAGTAGAATAGCGTTTTTGGGGATTATTTCTTCTATTAATTTATCTGAAGTTATCACGACGAGATTACTTACTTTTTTGGAGGAGGACACAGCAGAAATGACATCGGAAAGCATAGCTAGTACCAATTGCTTCCTTTGGGTATTAGAAATCTGGTCAGCTAGCCTTGACTTGGATTCCTTCAGGCCTTTAAAGGGAATAACAACGTGTATCCTCAAGGTTATCCCTCATACTAAACATATAAATTAACCAAAATTCAAATTAGAAATTTTCCACATCCTTCTTTGCAGGGCCTCCTCAACTTCCCGTGCAAGCCTTCCAACCAATCGAGGATCATTGAGAGTATATCTTGCAACTGAAACCACCCGCGCCCCAGCCTCAATCATTCTTAAAGCGGTACTCAGATCAGTGACGGAATTGTTTCCAATTAGAAACACTTCACTTTTTTTTGAAATATTTCTAATAACTTCCAAGTCCGCCTCGGAGTAGCCCGGCTTCATGGCATCCACATGAAAGGCGTCTACTCCCAAGGAATCCAAGTTTTTTGCCAAGGCTACGTCGTTCACCACATTTGCGCGCCACTTCACTATTAAGGGCAAATCCAATACCTTTTTCAGACTTTTAATCCATTCTTTAAGTTTGTCAAGATTTAGGAGCAATGCTTGACCTCCGCCCAATTGTGTTATCTCATGTTGCCTACAGTGAGCATTAAGCTCGAAGGCATCTGCACCACTATTTTTAACGAGTTCTCCCGCTCTCAGCAGTCCTTCTAGTGTTGCTACTCTCACGTTTACCGCTACTGGGGCGCCGCCCCTTTTTGCAGTTTTTACTTCTCTGAATAAAAAGTTTTCCAAGTCGCAGAGTTCTACATGAAACTCGCTTCTGCCCCTATTCTTAATTTTCAAGCCAGCTCTAATTGTTTCAGCATCAAAGTTTATCCCGCCCATTATGACCATACCAGCGCCAGCTTTGGCAGCTTCAAAACAGAACCTACCATCACAAACGCCAGCCATGGCCGCCAAAACCACGTGGCTTTTGACGCTTACCATTATCCGGCCTCTAAATTTTCATTCTTTCCATAACCAGTTTAGCAAGATTTACTTTATCCTCCTCCATCCTCATTACAATATTTGTGCAAAAAACGTTGATACCCAAACCCTCTATCCTCTCAGTGAAAGCTTGGTCACTTGCGTCTATAAATATTTCATCTATGATTCCTTGATAAATGCTAGCCACTCCGAAGGGCGACACTTCAACACCTATACCCCTCAACAAGTTTCCTGCCGGTCCACTGACCGGCCCGCCACCTATTATGGGACTAATACAGATCCTCTTGACATTAACTCTCTCCAGAGCTTTTTTTATCTGGGATACGCCGAGGATTGGCCCTATACTGGTAACGGGGTTGCTTGGACCAATGATTATACCCTCAGACTTTTTTATCGATTCCACAACTCCGGGGGCTGGCTTAGCCTTTTCTATTCCCTCAAAAATGACGCCTAAAACTTTATCTTCACCTTTTCTCTTAACCCAAAACTCTTGGAAGTGAAATTTTCCTTTATCAGTTTTCACAAAGGTGGTTACCTTATCATTAGACATGGGCAGAATTTTTACCCTTATATTAAAGGCCTTGCACAGCGAGTTGGTGGCATCGGACAAAGTGTAACCTTTTTTTAGTAATATGGTTCTGTGTAGGTGGGTTGCTAGGTCCCGATCCCCAATGGAGAACCAGTCTGGGTAACCATACCTTTTCATCATACTTAAAAAGTGAAATGTGTCATCCTTTATTCCCCAAAACCTGTTTTCATCCAGAAGGCCGGCCAGAAGGTAGATGGCGGTATCAATGTCGGGGCTAATGTATAGTCCCTGCCATTCAAAGTCGTCTGCAGTGTTGACTATGAGAGTTACTTCCTCAGGCTTCATAAAATTGAGAAGACCTTGTATAAGTTTTAGGCTGCCTGTTCCTCCGGAGAGTACCGTTATCATTTTTCCACGCTCTTATTATCGAAACATGTCCTTCTCGGGCGCCCTTAATAAGTCTTTAATGCTTCCTTCACCTTCAATATAGTCGAAACCCCTTATTATGACCACTGGAATTCCTTCATTAGCCTCACCCATAACGAGCTCCGCAGCCGACGCCAACTCATCCGCGATTCCCACCAGTGTAGATTTCAGAATATAACCAAAAAGGTCAACATCACCTCTCCTATCCCAAATAGGTTTCATTCCAGATACGCCAATCGCAACATTGATGGCTCCCTCCCTGAAGGGTCGACCATGAGTGTCTGAAATTATTACCGCTAGTTTGACTCCAGTTAATTTTTCCAATTCTTTTCTTATTTCCCTAGCTGATTTTTCCGGATCTCTAGGCAGTAGAGAAACAAAGTGTTCGCCCGGCATATTTGATTTGTCTACACCGGAATTGGCGCAAATAAAACCGTGCTTGGTTTCTGTTATTATGGCGTGCTCCATTCTAATAATTTGTTTCGCCTCCCTAAGTATAACCTCTACCTGACGAGGATCCTTTTCAAACCTCTCAGCAGTTCTTATAGCAAAATCGGATGGAACTACTGTATTAAGATCAACCACACTGCCCTCAGCTCTAGAAACTATGGTTTGGGCAATAACAAAAATGTCCTTAGCTTTAATTTCTATGCCTTGGGCTTTAGCAGCTTCTAAGATGAGTCTCGCAATATTATCTCCTTCCTTAACTATTGGGATTCCTTTTAGACCTATAATGTGAATCATATTTTTCAATCCTCTAAAAATTAAAAGCAACAAATGAAAAAACAAGATTAAACTAACCGAACTGAATAAGGAAATTTTAAGGTTCACAAGTTTAATAGAACAGATTTAGAACACTTACTTAAAAACTCTTTTGTAAAGGAAAAAGCATACTTTATCAAAAATTCTTTATTTTTTAAATGCCACAATTTAGAAATTTCTTTTAAATGATGAATTATTTTAGAAACACAAGTTCATGTATATTTTTACTTTTTGTGCGGAAGTTTACCGCTCACAATTTTGGATATAATGTTTTTCTGAGCCCGACCTATTGCACTTGTAAAGTCGAATCCCTTTGTGTCTACGCTCAACTCGTCAATAATATCTCCATAGGTGCACTCGTTAACAATTTCAATAATCAATTCGGTTATGTCATACCTTCTTGATTTGTATCTTACAATAATGGTCTGCTTTTCCCAATCCACTTCAGCGCCGTATTCTTGTCTCTGTAAGTTAATCGCCTCCGCTATGTCAATCCCCGGATTCATTCTCATCATTTCCTGTGTTGAAGGGACGGTTATTCCTTCCCTAGCTAGGAGCGTGTGTTGAACAAACATTGCGAGAAGCCAACAACGGTTAAATCTCCCCGCCCAGACTCGCGGTATTCTGTCTTCATCGTTTTCAGACAAACAACTCACCATTTAAAATATAAACAAATTCAGTCTAATAAATGATTTCAATTGGGTAAATATTAAATTGTTTTAGATTAATAAAAAAAACAATAAGTTTTTTGGAATAAGATTACAGAAAAAATCCGAAAAACCACCATTTTTTTGAGAAAAATTAATCTCCAGAATTCTTTTTGGCTAGATCTTTTCCGAGTTTAACTCCTCTTATTAGTGCTTGAATATTTCTCTCCTTTATGCTTTCTCTCAAGTCTAGTTCCAGCATCACATCAAGTAACGCGTTTAAAATTGATTCTTCTGAAACAATGTCAGTTACCCCAATTAGAGCCCCAAGCATTATAAGGTTAGCAGGCGTCTTAGACTTGAACTCGGACTCGGCGATTTTAATGGCGGGAATTCTGAAAATTCTAAAATTTTTCTGCACGGAGATTTTGACGTTCTCATCTATTAGTAGCAATCCTCCCTCCTTCAAGTTGCTTGTAAATTCTTCTAGCGATTCTTCTGACATAATCACCAAGATGTCTGGATTAGTTATAATAGGGCAAACAATTTCGCTGTCTGAAATGATAACGTCAGATACAGTTGAACCCCCTCTCACTCTGGAGCCGTAACTCTGAATGTTGGTAGCGTTTTTTTCCTCATAAATCACAGCAGCGCGTGAAAGAATAAAGCCTAAAAGCACAATTCCCTGCCCGCCACTTCCAACAAACTGTATTTGTGTAGTCAACTCCAAACACCACTCACTCTCTAAAAGACAATTCAAGCCAATCCAACTGCGGCCTTTTCAATTTAATGGTTCCCCTCTGCACCCCCTCAATGAGCTTTCTGTACTCGTTAGCCATTTCAGGTCTATCCCTGTCAGCGAATTCCCCCAGTATCAGTTTCCCGCTTATTTTTCTTGGAGGAAGCTTCTTTGCAACTTCTAGTTTCACGGTGCGCTCCCTGAACCAATCCATGAGTTGCTTGGGGTCGGGCATCTCGTTTTTTCTTCCGAACTGGGTTGGACACTGACTGATAACTTCTATGTAGGTAAATCCCTTTTTCTGTATGCCTTTAATTATGGAACTTATTATTCTCTGAGGCTGAACGGTGCTCCATCGAGCCACGTAACTAGCGCCAGCACTGGTAACCAACTCACAGAGGTCAAAAAAGCCCTCCACACTACCGTAGGGAGAAGTATACGTGTAGGCTCCCACAGGAGTGGTGGGACTCGTCTGGCTGCCGGTCAAAGCGTAAACCAAATTGTTGACACTAATCACATTAATGTCTATATTTCTTCTAGCGGCGTGCACCAGATGTGATATTCCAATTGCCCCACTGTCTCCGTTCCCAGTGAAGACAATTACTTCAAAGTCGGGGTTGAATAGTTTGATTCCTGTGGCGAAGGCTACAGCTCTACCATGTGTCACATGCAGACTGTCAGCATCAATGTATCCTGGTATTCTACCTGAGCATCCTATTCCAGAAACAAAAACTATGTCATCTATGTTAATACCCAATTCATCTATAGCCCGTAGGGTACAGTTCATTATTATTCCATTACCACAACCCGGACAGAAAACTGTGGGAAGCCTATCCTCCCGTAAATACCTTCTAAGAGGCTGAATCAGAGTAGTTTTCTCACCCAATTTGCCACATCCTCCAAATTTTACTCACAAGAGCTTTTTTATAGCGTCGAGAATCTCTTTGGGTTTGAATTGCCTAGCTATACCCATAAGGGGAACCACTTGGGCTTTTCCCTTAGCCGCTTCGGTTACATTATGAACTAGTTGACCAGCGTTCAATTCGGGAACCAATATGTAATCCACTCCGCCTGCAATTTTGTGCACCTCATCGTAAGGGAAAGGCCAAATAGTAATCAAACGCAAATAGTTAACAGGTATTCCCTCCTTCTCCGCCTCAATAACTGCTCCCAAAGCTACTCTGGAAACACTTCCAAAAGAAACAACTGCTATTCTTGAATCGTGAGAATCACGCTTCTCAAAGTAGGTAAACTCTTTAGAGTTGTTGACTAGCTTGTCCCTTAAACGTCTCACAAGTTCCAAGTGCTTTTCTGGATCATCTATGGGGTACCCTTTCTCATCATGGCTCAAACCTGTAAAGTGGAAGTGGTAGCCTGCACCGAGAGTGGGCAGTGGTGGGGGAACCCCTTGCGCGTCAGGTTTGAAAGGCAAAAATTCTTTTGGTGGGACTTTAGGATTTCTTCGCCAAACCAATTTTAACTCATCATGGTTTGGAATTTCAACCTTCTCCCTTACGTGGGCTACCTCTTCGTCTGCCAATAATATGACTGGAACCCGGAAGGTTTCCGCAATGTTAAATGCGCGAATAGTTAAGTCAAACATTTCCTGAGGAGTGTTCGGAGCCAGAGCTACAATCATATTGTCCCCATGTCTACCCCAAAGACATTGCATGACATCCCCCTGAGAAATGCGGGTAGGCAAACCAGTGCTCGGACCAGCGCGTTGACAATCCACAACCACACAGGGAATCTCACACATAACCGCCCAACCCAAATTCTCCTGCATAAGAGAAAAGCCTGGACCGCTGGTAGCAGTCATGCCCTTCGCGCCAGCCAACACAGCGCCCAGCACTGCAGCAATGGAGGATATTTCGTCCTCACATTGGAGAAAAACACCACCAACCTCGGGCATCCTACGAGCCATAACTTCCATAATTTCAGTAGCAGGGGTAATGGGGTAGCCGGCAAAAAACCTGCAACCCGCAGTTATCGCCCCTTCAGCGCATGCTTCATTTCCACTCATAAAGTATACTCCAGATTCCAGTACAAAGTCCTTCCAACCATTTCCCATAAGTTTACACCAAAAGAAACCCTTTTACCGAATATAGTTAAAACTAGGTAAAGTATACTTTTCTAGTTATTGGTGAATATTTAGATTAGAGCCCTTCTTGCAAGGAT
Organism: Candidatus Jordarchaeia archaeon; assembly: GCA_029856435.1. Lineage (GTDB taxonomy): Archaea > Asgardarchaeota > Jordiarchaeia > Jordiarchaeales > Jordiarchaeaceae > Jordiarchaeum. The sequence continues at coordinate 6,302 of JAHQXB010000106.1, read as the reverse complement.
AACTGATACCAGTACCGAAGCTGATAAGAACAATAGTAGAACAGAGGCATCGAATAATAATGAGGGTAAAATATCCATAGTTGCGAATCCTCCTCCCAGTTTTCCCAATTGCCCGCCCAGCATAAGTTTTCTTATTCCATCTACAGCGTAGGCTAGAGGGTTAAAGCGGGCAATTACCTGTAGCCATTGGGGCATTGCTTCAACGGGTATTATGGTTCCACTTACAAAAAATATGGGCATTAGGAAGAGGTTTATTAGTTCGAAGAACTCATGCCCTGCGATTTTTAGTCCAACGGCCGTTGAGATTGCTGAAAAACCCATGGTTAACAGAACCAGGAAGGGGATGGTGAGTATAACGTAGAATCCGGTGTTAATTTTTACTCCTATTAAGGGCACTAGTGCGAGCATAATTATGCCTTGTATTAGACTTCTCAGTACAGTTGATGTGAGTTTTCCTAGTATAATGGATGTGCGGGGAATAGGGGATACTAGCAGCTTAGTTAGGAAACCCATACTTTTATCCCAAAATATTGAAGCGCCGGAAAATGCCGCCATAAACATTACTGAAGCCGCCACCACACCCGACGCGTAGAAATCGATATAATTAACACTAAATATGTTCAGCAAAACATATCTTACAGGTGAAGATGGAAAAAATAGCAGAAGCAAAGAGGTAATACTTGCGCCCTGCACGTTCCCTGATAAGTTGTAGTTATAGAGTGGCATACCTCCATTGAAGGCAAATCCAAAGAAGATTAGCCAGACCAAGGGGGTGATCAGCGATGTGGCAAACTGAATTCTTTGCCGAAAATAATGTTTCATATCCCTTTGAGCTATTTGCCAAGCCTCTGCCAACATGTAGCACATTACCTCTGAGAAACGATTCTAAATTCGGTTTATAAGCTCTGCCATCAAAAAATTTTCAAGAAAAAACTCGACCCCACTAAAACACTAATTCTCACATTATGGAGAAATTGGAAAAGGGAGCCTAAAGGGTATATTTTCTGAATAGTAGAGCTCCCGTAACTACCATAACTACAAATATCACCATCAGCACCACAAAATCTAATAGTAGGGAGCCTCCGACTCCCAAAACAAACAAGTTCCAGTTGATTGGCATATACAGACCACCAAATAGGGCCAGCCTAGTGGCATCAACAGCGTAGGTTAATGGGTTTCCCTGAGCAACAAACTGCAACCAATTGGGCATGGAGGCCAGGGGGACAATCGCCGAACTAGCAAAAAATAGGGGAAGTAGAATCATTTGAAATACGCCGAAGAAGACCTCATGATCCGCCAGCTTGATTCCCAATGCTACCGAGAGGCCGGAGAGACCTGCTGCGAAAACTATCATGAAGGGAATGCTGATAGCAACGCCCAATATACCAGTGTAAATTTTAGCTCCCAATAGCACTGCCAGCACAACAACTACTAAAGCTTGTATTAGGCTTCTAATAGTAGACGACATCATCTTTCCCAACATAATAGAGGATCTGGGAATCGGAGCCACCAACAACTTGGTAATATATCCAAACCTCTTATCCCAAATAATGCTTATCCCAGACATAAAGGCTGTAACCATAACGGTGGCGGCAATAATTCCAGTCGCCAAAAAATCAAGATACTGAATACCATAACTGGTTAATAGGATAGATTTTAGAGGTTCACCGATTGGAAGAAAATAAACAAAAAATTGAATAATATTTAGTAGTCCCCGACCACCAAAAATTGCACCACCCAAACCCGGAATCCCTGAACTTATTGCGTAGCCAAAGAACCCCAGCCAGACCGCAGGCTGTATGAATGAAGTTAACACCTGCACTTTTCTTCGCACAAAATGTCTCAGCTCCCTTTCCGTTACATACCACGCCTCTTTAAACAAAAGCTTTTCCACCACCAAACCATTCTGATTAAACTAAAGTTAGCTGTTCAAAATTTTTCATTTAAGCGACCTTCTAAAAATGGTTACTCCTATAGAAACCATAATCACTATAAATAGAGTTAATACAACAGCATCCACAAGAAGATTCCCTCCAATCCCTATTAGGGCATACTCACCACCCAAAGGCCCAAAGGTCCCCCCCAGCATAGCACACCTTATTGCATCCACAGCATATGTTAAAGGATTAAAATAAGCTACAACCTGCAACCAACCCGGCATCAGTTGAACTGGAACAAGAGCCCCAGAAGCAAAAAACAGAGGCAGAAGTATGAGATTAATAACTCCAAAAAACTCCTCATGCTCCGCCATCTTAATACCAACCGCTGTAGATAACCCTGAGAAACCTAAGGTGAACATAATCATATATGGCACAGCTATCACAACCCCCCATAGACCCGTGTTCATTTTCGCACCCAAAACTATAGCCAAACCCATGACTATCAACCCCTGCATCATCGCCCTAACCGTTGCCGAAATCATTTTACCAAACATTATCGAACTCCTAGGAATCGGACTAACCAACAACTTATTAAGATAGCCAAACCTCCTATCAAACACTATAGAAACACCCGCAAACATCCCAGTAAACATAACGGTCATAGCCACAATACCCGGAGAGAGAAAAGAGAGATAACTCGTGGTAGTCAAATTCAAAAGAAAGTAACTCTGCCAAAGTTCAAGATTCAGAGACAAAACAAAAAAGGTAAGCAAAGTGGGAATACCCTCAATCCCAAGACTACTCAAATTAAACCCAGGCAAACCCCCACTAAGCGCATAACCAAACAACGCCAACCAAATCACAGGAGTAGCCAGAGAAGTAACAATCTGAATCCTTCGCCTATAAAAATGCTTAATCTCCCTTAAAGCCACATACCAAGACTCACTCAACATACTATTAACGCCTTCTTCTCTTCATTAACATCATTCTCTTAAATAACTCAATCCTGTCCGCTTTCTCCTCCCTAAGACTCCTACCCGTAAACTTTATGAAAACATCGTCAAGAGTGGGACGACTCAAAGAAATATTATCTATACTCACACCAATCCTGCTCGCCTCCTGAAACAACTTGGGTATCGCAGTCTCACCCCTATCAACCGTCAACCGAATACCATCCTCCTGCGGCAAAACCTCAGTAACAAAATCCAAAGTCTTAATGTGGCTCAGAAACTTCTCTCTATCATTAGCATGCACCGTAACCACATCCCCACCTAGCATCCCCTTAAGCTCCTCCGGAGAACCAGTATTCACAATCTTCCCATAATCAATAATCGCAATACGATCACACAGCTTATCAGCCTCATCCATATAATGAGTGGTCATAAAAATCGTGATACCCTCCTCATTCAGCTTCCTAACATACTCCCAAATACTAGTACGACTTGCAGGATCGAGCCCAAGGGTAGGTTCGTCAAGGAATAGTATGTCTGGGTGGTGCATTAGTCCTTCGGCGATTTCTAGTCTGCGGCGCATTCCGCCGGAGAATTTTTTGACTAGGGTGTTTTGCCATTCGGTTAGTTCTACGATTTGGAGGAGTTCGGGTATTCTTTGTTGTATGAGGCTTTTGGGCATGTGATAGAGTTTGCCGTGTAGTTCCATGTTTTCTTTTGCTGTGAGTTCGTCGTCTACGCTTATGTCTTGGGGTACTAGTCCTATTTTTTTTCTTACTTCGTCTGGTTGTTTTTTTACGTCTATTCCTGCTATTTTGGCTTCTCCTTCGGTTATTTGGGTTAGGGTGCATAGCATATGTACGGTGGTTGTTTTTCCGGCTCCATTTGGTCCTAGGAATCCGAATATTTCTCCTTCTTGTACTTGGAAGCTTATGTGGTCCACTGCGGTGAATTTTCCGCCGTAGATTTTTGTTAGGTTGTTTGTTTCGACTATGGCCATTGTGGGGCACCGCTTTTTTATTTGTTGTGGAAAACTTATTTGCACTTTCTAAAACACATTAGGTTATTTGTAGTTTTTTTAGTATTTATTGACTGGGTATGGTCTTCGTTTTTGGTTTTTTTGGGGTTTTATTGTTTGTGGATTTTTGTTTTCATGTCCTTTGATGTTTCCACCATATGTGTGTTTTCTAATTTTTTGTGGATTTTGGGGTTTGGATGTTTTTGTTGTTAGGCGAAGGGTTCTTGGTGATTTTTGGTTTGTGTTTTTGGTATTCTGGAAGAATTTAAAAGGTTTTTTGCGTATTTTTTTGTGGATTGGTTTGGTGTTTTCAAACGGGTCGAAAGAGGTTTTTGGTCCGTTTGAAGCTGTGTATTGGTGTGAGTGTGTATATTTGGTATGGTTGGTTTGTTGTGGATTTGAGTGTTGTAGGGGTATTTTAGATGGATGGACAGTCTGTTTTGGCTATTGTTAGTTTTCTGCTTTATATGGGGTTTTGTATTTTTTGTATTTATCAGAGGGATATTATGTTGATGTTGGAGTTGAGGAAGGTGGGTAAGAGTCTTAGGGAGGTTTCGAGGATGGTTAAGGAAGCTCGTTCTATGGTAGTATCTTGTTTTAGTGATAAGTTGACGGTGGAGGAGAAGGAGGAGGGATTTGGGAGGGTCATTGAATATTTCGTTATTGCGCCCATAGAAACGGATCCTTCGGGAGTTATGGGTCGTTTGGAGTATCTTCTTGATGTTGGTGATGGGGCTTTGGAGAGTCTAGTTAAACCGTTGGCGCCGGATGGGGATTTGGAAAAGGTGGAGAATCTTAAGCAGATGTTTAGGGAGGCGGTGGTTCTTAATAGGATTTACAAAATGGTGAGGGAGATATATGTGTCGAGTAAAATGTCTAAGAGTCTTGAGACTACGATGCAGGCGACGATGAATTTGTCGCTTTTGGTTCGGGATGCTAGGATACGTTTTAAGGCGGTTAAGGCTTATGTGGATGCTCAGCCTATTGGTAATGGTATTGGGCCGTTGGTGGTTGCGAAACTGTTAGGTAATTCTCGTTTTGAGGTTAGGGAGGGGATTGTTGTTTCTGAAGTAAATTATAGAGGGAGGGATTTAATATTGATTAAGCCTAAGGGTCCGGGGGCTAGGATGAGGAATTTGGGTAAGGTTGTGGAGGCGATAATAGAGGAGGAGGAAGATGTGGCGGGTGTGGTTATAGTTACGGCTGAGGTTAGACTTGAGGGAGAGAAATCTATTATCATAACGCCTGCAACTGGTGTTGCCTTCGTTTCTGAGCCTGACAAGTATAGGTTGGAAGAGTTAGCGTCTCAGAGAAAAATACCATTAATATCTTTGATTGTTAAAATGTCAAATGAGGAGTACTTCACGAAGATGAGTGATGAGGTCCGGGGTGCGGTTCCCAGAATTATCGAAAAGTTGGAAAATTTAATGGAGGGATTTGGAAAAGGAAAGGTGGTAATAGTTGGGTCTGGAAACACTATGTCAATAACTCCTTAATATAATAGGGGATAACCATTGGGTGGAGCTAGTTTCCGAAATATTATTTTCTTAATTTTGAGGCTATTCTATTGTTGTGTGGCGTTCTTTTAGGTCTTTTTCTTTCACACCCAGTCTCTCCATTAATTCGGTGATTAAGCCGTCTAGGAAGGCTAGCACGGTGGATTCAAATAGGGTGCCTAAGGGTGTTAGTGGGGAGTGTTCTCCTTTGATTTGTCGCTGGATGTAGTCGTTTTGTCCGTCTATTTTTGTTCGGCCGCGAATGGTCAGTACTAGGTCGGCCAGTTGGGCTAGGGGGGAGTCGGGATAGGAGGTGATGACCACCAATGTTGCGTTCACCTCTTTTTTGGCGATGCGTGAGCTTTCTACTACGAGTTTTGTTGTGCCAGAGCCACTTATGGCGATTAGTATGTCTTTTGGTGTGACGGCGGGTGTTATGGTTTCTCCGATGACGAAAACTTCAAATCCGAGGTGCATGAGTCGCATGGCGAAGGCTCTTACCATTAGACCGGAGCGCCCTGCCCCCACTACGAAGATTCTTCTGCCGGATTTTAACCCGTTAATTAAGAGTTCGACTAGCTGGTTTACTTGGTTGTCGTCAATTTCTTGGACTGCGTTAGATATGTTTCCGCTGATTTCCAGCATCGCTTTTTTTAGAGTTCTGGTCTTGGTCAACACACCCACCCATGATTCTTTATATTTTCACTTTTTCCATTTAAAAATGAGCGCATATTTATATTCTACTTTTTAGATTCATGTTGAAATAGTTGGCATTCACCACAAGAAATAGACATAAAAATGTATATATTAACTCTCTGTATTAAACTTGTTTCTATTTTGGACTTGCTTAGAATGTATGTAGGAATATTCTATCTTGAATCCTTGATTAGATGATTGGAGAAGTGGGTGTTTCCGAACTTGTTAAAAAATTGTTGTTTCAGGGGTTCTGGTTGGCTTT
>JAHQXB010000037.1 GCA_029856435.1 Candidatus Jordarchaeia archaeon | reverse complement strand
TTGAGTGGTTCCCCTTTTTTGGGGTTGTTGCGCTTGGGGTGCTGGTGACGTGTGGGTGTACCCTATGTTCTCTCTATTTGTGGGTGTGGGGAAGTTGCTTTATTTCGCTTGGTGTCGGTTTTCGAATGCCGGCAAGTTGTGAGTGTTTGTAGCTTTTTCTGTTTGTTCTATTTCTGGATGGTTTGTGTCGTGATGTCTGGTGGTTGTTTTGTCTCTTTTGGGTTGTGTAATGCTCCATGGGCATCCGGGTGTAGTTCAGAATAATTCTACCGAAACACCGCTATTTTTTAGAACTGTTAGCATAGGTGTGCAAAAAGTCTTTTTTTGGGTTTTTGGAATGTGTTCGACTGGAGGGTGATTGGGTTTTTCGAGTTAAAGTCTTCTTCTAAAAGAAGACATAAAAGGGTTCCTTTGAGCAAAAGGAGGAAAAAAACGATTTTTAGAAAAAGGTGTAAAAACCCTCCACAAGCTCAAACATTAAGCAAGTTGCACCAAAGACTTTTACATCCATTAATAGTTTGGATTCAGAGGAGTCTATTTTTGTAACGATTTATATTTTCTAACAAACCTAATTTGGGGAATATACAGTAAAAAAGAGGTGGATGTGTGTAAATCCATTAAGTTTTGGATTGTTAGGTCGCGATTAGTACTCGTACTCTATGCCGTAATCTATGAGTTCCTTTTTTACCTTTGCGTAGAGGTCTGTGTATTCTTTTGATGGAGTTAAGGTTTTTATATCATAGCATTCCATGAAGCTCTTACCCATAGGTGCTTTTTCCGGGTTTTCCTTGTCTTCTATTTTGGGTAAGAGTTTATTTATTAATTCGTTGGCGTCGGCTCTTTTCATTCCAGCTATGGCGCGGGCTGTTTCACCCATTATTCTACCCTCCATGCCTGTGCAGTAGTTAATCAATGTTCTAAGTGTTCCACTGTACCAGAGCCAGCCGGCTCCTGACGCTACACTCATCAGATTTATTATAGCGATTTCGTAAACACGCATCTCGGTGCAAGGTCCTGCGTAACCGCCACCGCCACCAACTCCTCCCACAGGGACGTGAAGATTATTAGTCAAAGCTAACGTGCAAGCAGCGCCCGAAGCTAGGGACTCTCTTCTCATCACCATGCCGTCTGATCCCATGCCGCCACCCATACAGAGGGATCCCTGCCCATAGGCTAGTTCCGCTAGCAGAGCGGCGATGGCTCCTACAGATGCCTCCTCAGAATTTCGGAAAAGGAGTCCTATGGCTGCACCATAAGAGGTCCAGGGCACTATACCGTTTAGCCGGGCATATGTGGCTAGTATGAATCTGCTCCAGGTCAGTTTGAGTTCGTTGAAAAGATGTATGGGTATCTGTGCGTTTTCTTTGGTGTACCCGTCAGGGTGGAAGGCAGCTATGGCTCCTGCTGGCGAGAGCGCACTTGCGCCTGCTAAGCCTATATAAAGACCGGGTTTTCCTACACTTTTTACGGCTTCCCTGTTCCATAATCCCTCAGCTATGGCACACATAATTTCTCCGGGGGTTCCGGTTTTGTTATCTAGGCCCCAGGCGCTGATTAAGCTGAAGCCGTTGATTCCCTGGCAAGTGGGTTCTTGCGCACAAGATTTTACTATTGGGAGGAACATGTCTTCGCTGAGTATGCCTCCTCCAGTGGTTATTACTGGTTTCGTCTTTTCTTCGGGTTTTCTATTCTTGATTGTTATTTGGTCTTTGCCGGTTCCGAATTTCACTTCGCTGGGTCGGCTTTTAATCATCTCTTTTATTTCGCTCTCTGTAAATTTGATATTCCTGTTAGTGTCCAGATGGTAGATGCCCACGTCTATTAGGAGGTCTAATCCTGCTTTGAAAACATCGTCACCTACACTGTCATCTGGAATAATCTGGTTCATGTCAAATTTTATGTCGTAGTCTTTTACTAATTCGCGCACCCTTTTGGAAAGCATTTTATCATATTCTCTCTCCTTCATAACTGGTCCTGTCAGAGCTCTTTCTTGTATGTCTTTTATTCTAACCATTTTTTTAAGCACCTCCCAACCCCACTAACTTTTTGGCGACCTTTACCGCTTCCACAGCGTTCTCAGCATATCCGTCTGCTCCAAACATTTGAGCTAAAGCGGGATTTATGGGGCCACCGCCTACCAGTACTTTGTATTTGTCTCTTAAGCCAAGCTCTTTTAGAAGGTTCACAACTTCTGCCATATTCATCATTGTGGCCATCAAGAGAGATGACATAGCTATAATATCTGCCTTGAAGCTCTCCGCCTCTTCAATGAACCTCATTGCGGGAACATCTATGCCTAGATCTCTAACTTCAAAGCCCGCCATGGTAAGCTGCATAGCTACAAGATTCTTACCTATATCATGTAGGTCTCCGTGCACTGTGCCAATAACCACTCTCTTGCGTGCCCCACCCGCCTCCTTGGGTATCCTAGGGCCCACAATTTCCACCAGTTTCTCCGCTATTTCACCGCCTTCGTAGAGTTCAGCTAAAAAATACTCCTTTTTCTCAAACTTTTCTCCAACGGCTCTGACCCCGGCAATGATTCCATCCTCCAAAATCTTAACTGGGTCAACACCTTCGTCCAGAGCCTTCCTCACCAAGTTCTCGGCTTCTTTTCCATCCAACTCTTCGATAGATTTGGCAATTTTACTCAAAACTTCACTCAAGAAACCACCTCTACTAATATTCCAAAACCATTACACCCAAAGATATAAACCTGTTATTTTTCGTTCTAATAAATTTGTTTAAAAATATATTTGTAAAATTGTTGAAATATATTTGGTTTGAATATTTTGTTTGAAAAATTCTTGAAAACAGCATTCGATAAGGGACAAAGAAAAAATACTTTTATTTCCGATTGATTAAATTGTAAGAGGAGCTGTTCGAGATGAAGGTAACCAAGGGTTGGGATTACATCACAGGGGAATACGTAACAAGAATTGTGGAAGGGAAAAGGAAGTGTATGGTGAGGGTGGGCAACTCGCTGAGAGTAGATATTGCCAATGACGACTCTTTAGATTCCGACTACTCCCTAGACGAAGTAGAAGTAAAGATAATTGGTGATAAAGAATTAGCCATCCAAGCCGCTGGAGAAAAAGGGCTAAGAGCCTACATGGAAGAATATCTAAAGATGAAAAGATCAGATAAAATATTTTATTAAATGGTTCCCATATCGATTAAAAGGTCAAAGGGTGAATCCTCGACTTTTTTGGTTTTAAGTCCAGGCTTGGAACTTGTAGGCGTCTGCCCATTCTTTGTAGCCCATTCTAAAGAGTTTTAGGCGGGGTTTATTTATTTTGTAGTCCAGTTCCACTCCCACATCGGGGTTTTTGAGTATTTCACGGTAATTCTCATAGTAGGTGTCAGCATCCTTTGATTCATCAACCAGTTTCACCATGGCGTTCTCCGTAAAATACAGTATTAAGTCAGGCTTTTCTGGCGCCGGTCCCTGTTCAAACCTGATTTCCTTCTCAGAAAGCTTTGTTAAGTGGAAGACGAGCTTATCATTGCTGTCCAGTGTGAAGGGGCGAACATGATACTCCCACAGCGCTCCTATCTCCAGATGCTTCATAAGGTCTGGGTGTTTAGGATAGAAATCCTTAGCCTTCTCCAAAAGCTCTTCCACACTCGGCATAACTAACTAAACCTCCAACAACTTGCAAAATAACATTGCATAATTAAATTCTTTACAAACTTTTAGAAATAACATTTTCCTATCACTTAAAAATTCAACCATTGAACTCAGATTCTAAACCTAGGCGAAAATATAAATGTGTTTAGGTCTCTGTATAGTTAATCTTCCGAGAAAGGGTGAAATTTGAAATGGAGATAATTGATCAAATAGCAATGATTCCTGGGCGTTCTTGGGGTTCAAACGTTTACGTGGTGGGCAAGGGTGAACTGGCACTAGTTGATTCTGGCTTAACTGGAGATTTCAGGAGCCACTTCATCAAAGATATCGAATCTCTGGGCTTGGATCCTCTGAACATAAAAAAATTGGTAATAACCCACTTCCACCCAGACCACATTGGCGGAGTGCTTGAAGTAGTGGATTTCTGTGCAGCTGAAGTAATGATTCACGAAATTGAGGCTGCCTACATTGAGAAAAAGGCGGGCTTCAATGTTCAAGTCAAGCTAAAGGACGGAGACATAATACCGCTGGGGAACATGAATTTTAAAGTTATCCACACTCCGGGTCATTCCCCAGGCAGCATCTGCCTATACAATGCGGAGAAAAAGATCCTTTTTTCCGGAGACACCATATTTGCCTATGGGGTGGGACGCACAGACATCCCCGGAGGCGACATAATTGAACTTAAAAAATCCATAAAAAAGCTAACAGAACTAGATGTTGAGATACTCCTACCGGGTCACGATGTCCCCGTCATTGGGAACGCCAACGAAAACATAAAATTAGACTACTCATTTGTAGAATCCCTCTCCAATGATTACTAAAAATATTATTCTTCTCCTGAGTAAACTTTATGCTGTTCCCTCTTTGGCATGATACCAGAGTTGCCTTGTGGCGTGATTTTGGTTCTTAACACATTTGCCTAAATTGAATTTTTTATAATTTTTATATTGTTTTTTTGAAAATTTTACAGTAATTAATAGTATATGTTAAAAAATTTATATGTTTTGCAACTTGACAAACTGTTGGATAATTTTATATGTGCGAATAATAAAAATTTAGAAACTTGAATTAAAAATATAAAGCTTCTTTCTAGATAAGCTATGAATTGTTTTTGGTTTGAAAATAATCGGTGATAAAAATTGGTGAAGGTTCCAAATGTTCTGGCAATTGATGCTGGCGGCACGATGACAGATACCATAATTATAGACGACGAGGGCCGCTTCACCATCGGTAAGGCGCGTAGCACTCCTCACGATGAGTCCATAGGATTTCTGGCCTCTCTGAGTAATGCTTTAAATTATTGGGATATGAAGGCTGAAGAAGCTGTTCCCAGCCTTGAAACTGCCATTTACTCTGGAACCACCATGCTCAACAGGGTTCTCGAGAGGAAGGGCCGCAAAGTGGGAGCTATAGTAACAAAGGGAATGGAACACTATTTCCGCCTGGAGAGAGCCAAACAAACCTATATGGGATACTCCTACCAGGACAGGTTCCACGCTGCCACCCACATTCACAATGAGCCACTCATACCCGAGGAGCTTATTCGAGGAGTAAGGGAGAGAATAGATGTCATGGGGGACATAGTAATACCCCTATATGAGCACGAAGTGGAATCAGCGGTTAAAGAACTATTAGACCTAGGAGTCGAAGCTATTGTCATCAATTTTCTTTATTCCTATAGGAATGGGATTCACGAGAGCAGAGCCAAAGAAATAGCACAAAAAATCTTGGCAGAGAGAAAGGTGAACATTCCCATCATAACCGCCTCCGAATTCCATCCTATCAGAGGCGATTTTCCAAGAATGAATGTAGTAACTCTGGAAGCCTACGCTGCTGAAGGATCAAGAAGTCAACTGAGAAAAATTGACCAAGAACTGAAAAAACTAAAGTCAAGATTCGACCTCCGGATTATGTCAAGCCATGGAGGCGCAATTAGTATAGAAACAAAACAGTTGATTCGCTCCATGACTTCCGGTCCCATAGGCGGAATAATTGGAGGCAAATATTTGGGAGAAGTCTTAGGCATAAGAAACATTGTGTGCACCGATGTTGGTGGAACAAGCTTTGATGTGGGGCTAATAACCGACGGAGAATACACTATTGAAGCCAACCCCGAAATAGGCAGGTTTCTCATTAATCTCCCCATGGTGGCTACAGAGAGTCGAGGAGCAGGTATGGGAAGCTATGTACGAGTGGATCCCATATCAAAGAGGGTAGAAATCGGTCCAGACAGTGCTGGTTACCGTATAGGAGTCTCATATGAGGAAGGCGGGGTACAGTGGCCCACCATTACTGATTGCGAGCTAATACTGGGAGTTCTGAACCCAGACTACTTTTTAGGCGGAGAAATAAAGCTAAACAAGGAAAAAGCGTACAAAGAGATAGAAAAACAAGTAGCATCCGAACTGGGCCTAGACACTTACGATGCCGCTGCAGGAATTGTAGAATTACTTGAGACCCAGATGAGGGACATTGTTTACGGAGCCATATTGGGTAGAGGCTATTCACCGGTTGACTATGTTCTGCTTTCCTATGGTGGGGGTGGCCCGGTCCTAGCGGCTAACTATACTCGAGAAATCCCCTTTTTGGATGTCTTGGTTCCCAGTTGGGCGGCTGCCTTTTCGGCCTTTGGCTGTGCCTGTGGGAATCTAGAGGCTAGAAGAGATCGCTCATCAGACCTTCCCATTTGGCCTAATGCCAATGACGAATTTAAGAGCTTTATTGGTTCACTGGTTACCGGATTCTGGAACTCCCAGAGAGAGGAATGCTTCAAAGAACTAATAGATGCCGGCTGCGAAAAGGAAAAAATAACTTTCCACCCCTACGCCAGAATGCAATACGCAGGCCAACTCACCGACCTAGAATTCCCCTCTCCAGTAGAAAAGATACTCTCAGGAAAAGATATGGACAAAGTAATTGAAACCTTTGAAAAACACTACGAAAAAATTTACGCCCGAAGCGCAAAACTACCCGAAGCAGGATACTACTTCACATACACCATAGGAGTTGGAAGATACCCCCTAAAAAAACCAGTGCTATACAAGGAGGAAAAGAAGGGCAGAAAGCCCCCCGAAGAGGCCTTCAAGGGAGAAAGAGACGTTTACTGGAGAAGCCAATGGTCATCCGGAGAAGTGTACGAAATGCATCTACTAGACGCAGGAAACGAAATCAATGGCACCGCAATTATAGAATCTCCCAACACCACTCTTTTCCTGCCCCGAGACTGTTATGCATACCTAGACGAGTATAGAATATTTCACATAAGGAGGAAATGAGGAAAGTGCCAAGTTTTGTTAGAGAACCCCAATTGGTAGAGATTGAGGGAGTAGAAGGCTCAAGAACCCGAAAAATTGGTTGGAACGGTAAAACTCTTAAAGAAATGTTAAAGGAATCCGAGGAACTTTTCCAAAAAACAGGAAGATACTATGGACTAGAAAAATTGGAATACAAGGATCAGAATCCACTGGTCTACGAGCGGATATTCGCACTCATCAGAGGCTCCCTAGTCAGCGCCCGAGAAACCTCCATGAACATTTCCGCCTCACCTATCGTCCAAGAGTTAGGAGAATTATGCTTCACCCTTTATACTCCAGAGGGTGACACAATTGCAATCTCCACAGGAATAATCACCCACGTGAGAACCATGAGTGATGCCATAAAGTGGATGATTAGAAACGACTACGAGGATAATCCAGGAATTGCGCCAGGCGATGTTTTCTGTAATAACGATGTTTTCATAGGAAACTGTCACACCGCAGATGTTCACACCATAAAGCCAATCTTCTGGAAGGGAGAATTGGTGGCGTGGGCTGGAGCCTGCATACACGGCCTAGACATTGGAGCAGTGGTACCAGGCACAGCACCCGTGGGGCCCACCACCTGTTACGAGGAGGGACTTAAGGCTCCCTGCGAAAAAATTGGCGAAAATGACACAATTTACAAGTATTGGGAAGTGAGATGTGAACGCCTCATAAGAAACCCCATTTACTGGAAACTGGACGAGAAAGCCAGGCTAGCTGGTTGCGACATAATCCGGAACTCAGTTCACAAAGTGATAAAAGAGATCGGAATAGAAAACTTCAAACGCTTCATCCGTGAAGCCATAGAAGATGGCCGATTGTCAGTACTAGAGGTTATAAAAAGAACCATGATTCCGGGACGCTACCGCTCAGCCTCCTTCGGCGATGTAACATTCAAGGGATCAAAAAGAGTACCTGCTAGAGCAGCTAAGGACACCGTGATGCATATGCCCATGGAGATGACCATAAAGCCCGACGGTAAAATCATAATAGATTTTGATGGGGCTTCAAAATGGGGCTACCACTCCTTCAACGCCTCACCCAGCGCCGTTTATGGCGGCCTCTACTCCATCAGCTCGGAGATAATCTGGCCCAGCGACAAAATAAACGCCGGTCTATCGTTAGTGTTTGAGCTTAAACTTCCCTATGGTTCTATTCTCAATCCAGAATCAACACTCCCCTGTACCGTCTTTAGTTGGGGGAGCTTCATTACTGGTCTCAATGGCCTTTTCAGATCTTATAGTAGGGGATACTTCTCCAGGGGATTTATTGAGGAGGTTTTGGCGGGTATGACGGTGTGTCACAATCTGATGTCCGGCGGCGGAAAGGATCATTTGGGTCAGGAGTCTGCAATGTTTAACTTTGAGTTTGCAAGTTCGGGTCTCGGAGCTAGGGCCTTTGAGGACGGTTTAGACCACGCTTTTGCCATGTTTAACCCCGAAGCTGACATGGGTGACGTAGAGGTATGGGAGATAGTGGAACCACTACTATATTTGGGTAGGAGGGTTCAGCCTAACTCTGCTGGTCCTGGAAAATTCCGGGGTGGCAACGGCTTTGAATCAGTGCGTATGCTCTGGAAAACCAATAACTATGAACTTATGTGGATGGGTATAAGCATATTTACCAGTGGAGGACTATTTGGAGGCTACCCTGCTGCTGGTGGCTATAGACGCGAAATACACAATACCAACATGATGGAGCTCATCAAAAATAAACAGCCCTACCCCTATAGAGAGTTTGACCCAGAAAACTCTGAAATAAGAAAATATGTTAAAGGTGACTATGTCTACGAGAAGAGGATGATTATTCCTCCTGAAATTCTCTTCAACCAGGGAGACCTCTACATAAACTCTGTGAGGGGTGGAGATGGGTACGGCGACGTGCTAGAAAGGGATCCAGAGAGAGTTGCTAAAGATGTTAATGAGGAGTCCATTCTTTTCAGATTTGCGGAGAGCACTTATGGTGTGATTTTGGAGCGTGACGAAGCATCCGGGAAATGGAAGGTAAACAGGGAGAAGACAGAAAAGAAAAGGAAGGAGCTCAGGGAGGAAAGGGGAAGAAAGGCTGTTCCAGTTAGGGAATGGATTGAAAAAACTAGATCGAGGATTCTGAAGAGGGAAGTATGCCAAGAAATAAAAGAAATGTACAATGACTCCTTCAGGATTTCTGAAAGGTGGGGTAAGGAGTTTAGGGAATTCTGGGGCTTACCCGAGGACTTCTTTTTCTAGGAGGTGGTTTTAAGTGACGAGCTACACTAAGGAGAGAATTAGAAAACTCATCGAAGGAAAACTTTCCTGGCCTGAAATCAAGGAAATGCTAAGTTCACCCAAGGACACAGACCGCTTCGACAAGTATCTGGAAATACTACAGGAAAAGGTGCCTTGGAGCGAGAAAATCATACTGCCATACGCAGAGCATCTCTACATAGTGGCCAAGGAGGGTAAGAGAATCATCAAGTGCGACTGCGGCTACGAGTTTGGCGATTACCGAGAAAACTGGAAATTAAACGCACTCATATACGTAAGAGACACCGAAGAAAAACTAATGGAAATATATCCCAAATACATGTCCACCAACACCAATTACCAAGAGTTGAGAGAATACTTCTGTCCCCAGTGCAAAACCCTACTAGACGTCGAAGCTGTTCCACCATTCTACCCACCAATATTCGACTTCCTACCAGACATAGACACATTCTACAAAGAATGGCTAAAAAGAGACCCACCAGACGCTACAAACAAAGAAACAACCAAATAGCAAAAGCATCATCAAGCCATAAAAACAAACATTTGAAGTCCGGCCCAAATGAAGTACAAAAAACTACATAAGCTCTTCTAGATAAAACATGAAAAATGTTTTTTATAGCAAACGTACATACGCTTACGCGTTTTAGATAAAGAATGAAAACCTAGAGTTTTTCATAGCAATAAAAAGTTAAAAAGGGCTTTTTTATCCTTCTTATTTCAGCTTTTGTATGGCTAGTTTTCCTGCTTCTATGACTGGTTTTGCCATGTCGTCCAGTGTGAATCCCGAGTAGTCAATCTTGTTCTTTTCAAACGTTTCCTTTATTGCCCTTTTTATGGCTTTCTCGTCATTGGCCTTCAGGCCCTTGAGGGCCTCCATGATTTTTTCCCAGCCTTCAGCTGGTGATATCAGGAAGTCGCCAGTTATCAGGACGTCCCTAATCTTTTTGGTCTCGTCGACGGCTACGTTGGCGCTTATGAGCTTCATGGTCTTGTAGCGGTAGGTTGCTGCGGCTAAGCCGGCCTGAAGCTGGGAGTACCACCTGCTATGCGAAACACTCGTCACCATTTTTTCGTCGGTTAACATACTCATGCCAAACTGTAGGAAGTTCTTCTCGTCCTGGGTCCAAGTTCCTGGTTGGAACTCTAAGCCCAGTTTCTCTTTGACGAGGTCTTGGAGGATTCTCGCTACTTGCTCCTCGCTTATTAGTTTGGGTGCGTGGGTTTCGATGCTTGCAGCGTATTCGGTGATGTCCTTGAGCATTTTGTCTTTAAGCTTCTCCTCCGGATATATTAGGTAGTCTTCAAAGAACTTGGTGTCTGGCTTAAGTCTGTTGATAAAGGAGCCTACGATTATTCCCTTCCCAAATTCAATGCAAGTAGTTCCCGAAAGCTTCCTCTCTCCAATTTTTACATCGCCTGGATGTTTATACCACACGTCTCTTATTCCTGCTCTTCTATAAAGTTCTGTTACAATTTCTCCGGCCCAAATTTTTTCTGCCGTGTCTATGTTGGGAAAGGTGTCTTTGGTAACCACTATTCCTGCTCCCATTCCTCCTGGGGGTGCCCACAATATTCCTGCCCCTGAGGGCCTTCTTCCGATTAGTATTTTGTCTCTCTTTATGTTGTCATATTTTAGTCCGTCTAAGTCCTCATATTTTCCTAAGCTTACTGAGGGTCTGTCCCAGGTTAATACGAATAGGGTATCCGGGATTTTTTCTGCGTCTCTCAGTCGGGGGAGGGATCCGAAAAGTACGAGTATTTCTACTCCCGTCATTTTTTTATCTACAACAAATCTTGCTTTAGCCATTTTTTCCCTCTACAAAAATTAATTTTAGTTTTGAAATATTTGTCATAATTTTATTTAAACTTTTCTTTAAATTACATAGTTATAATTGTTTTGGGCGCGTCCCTTTTACTACGTAAAAATGAGTAATGGAGTGTCCTTGGTGAGATGTTGCCTTTTTGTGAAGCAACTAGTATAATAAGAACAGAAAAAATACTTACACTGCAAAAAGTATGGAACCCTTTGCTGTAGAGTTAAAAAAAGTTAACCGTTAAATTAAAATGTGTCCCGTGTAATAACTTGTAATATTACAACAATTTAGAAGGGCTCGAATAAATGGTATTCGGGTCAAAAGCATTTCAATATAGTACTAAAAGTTAGGTGTACCATGATGAAAAGATCCTTTGCAGAACTGTTCTCAAACACTGCGAATAAGTTACAGGTGTCTGTGATTCGCGAGCTTCTCAAATTAACTCAGAAACCGGAGGTCATATCCTTTGCTGGGGGATTACCTAATCCGGATGCCTTTCCAGTCCCCCAGATACATGAAATTTGTCCTGGTGTGATTGATAATCCAAATGCGCTCCAGTATGGAACTACAGAGGGTGTACCGGAACTAAGGGAAGCTCTTAGAAGAAGGATGGCTACAAAAAACGTGAAATGCGAAGTTGAAAACATTCAAATCACTTCGGGGTCTCAGCAAGCATTAGACATCTTGGGGAGAATTTTGCTTAATCCCAACGACATCGTCCTCACAACTTGTCCCACTTATTTGGGAGCCATCCAAGCCTTCGATTTCCAGAGCCCCCGATATGAATTGGTGGAAATGGACGAAAACTCCGTGATTGTAGAGGACTTGGAGGCGCGTCTAGAAGATATCCAAAAGAGGGGAGAACTTAACCGGTTAAAATTCTTCTATATAACACCTACTTTTCACAACCCCGCAGGAGTAACCATCCCCGAAAAACGCCGAAGACGAATAATCGAGCTCTGCAACACATACGATGTTCTAATAATTGAGGACGACCCCTACGGAGAGCTAAGATACAGGGGAGAAGATCAACCCCTACTAAAATCACTGGACACTGAAGACCGTGTAGTCTACCTTAGTACTTTCTCAAAAATATTGGTGCCCGGCTTCCGCATCGCTTGGATGGTGGCGCCCACCGACCTTATTAAAAAATTCATAATGGCCAAACAGGCCGTAGACCTATGCACAACTACATTCACCCAATACATAGGGGCGGAATATCTTAGCCGGGGCTACGTAGACCAACACATCAAAAAAATCAAAGAAATCTATGGAAGAAAAATGCACATAATGCTCAGATCTATGGCAGAATATTTCCCCGAAGAGGCACAATACGCTGAACCAGATGGAGGAATGTTCGTCTGGGTGAGGCTACCCGAACACATAAACACCATAGAAATATTTCCCAAAGTCGTAGAAAAGAATGTGGCATACGTGGTAGGCTCTGCATTCTACCCCAACGGAAAAGGACTTAACACCATGAGGCTGAACTTCACCCATCCCACAGACGAAAAAATCGAAGAAGGTGTAAAGAGACTGGGAAACGTACTCCACGAGATACTTAAAAAATAAGCCAACAAATCAAACTAGGCACTCCCACTTAATTAATATGGACTCCGTTACCTAGCCTTTTAGAAAAGGCAATTCCACCAAATCATTATTTTTTTAAAACTCCACTCGAAATCGTCCATAACAGGTTATTAAACTAATAGTGCGGGAATTTATGCAATAATAATCCGTTCACTGAATGAAGAATATATATTCTACTCATTGCTCATTGTTAAGAAAGTGTTAATTTTTCTCTTCCCCCTCAAAATCCCATTAATTTTTTGGCAAAACACTCCGCTGCTAGAGTATTCTGTTACACTGCGAGTATGCATGTTTGATCGCGGTGTAGATTCGTTCGATTTCGCCTCCGAAAGAAGCTTTCATAGGGCTTCTTTTCTGATTCAGAGCCTCGAAATGAGGGGTGGAATCGGACTAATCTACATCACCTATGTTTGATGGTAGAAAGGTTAATTAGTGGATTTAAAAAGAGATAACTTCAGGTTTAGGTTCTTAAGAGCGAATCATGAAAATAATGTTGGGGCGTTTTAGTTGGTTTCGTTTGAGAATGTTAAATTTGGTTTTGTTCCTCCACAATATCCCCTTGACCTAGTATTGGAGACAAGCCTTTACTCGGAGAAAAAGGGGTTGGACTCCATATGGATGGCTGACCACACCGTGGGAATAGGAATTAAGAACTGGGATTTTTACGAGGCTTGGAGTGTACTGAGTGCACTGGCGGTGCAGACCAAGAATATACTTTTGGGAACTTGTGTTAGTGACCCACATAGGCGTCATCCCGCCGTTTTGGCGCAGACCCTTATGACTCTAGACCATCTTTCTAAGGGAAGAGCAATGTTGGGACTGGGAGCTGGAGAAGCCATGAATTTGGTGCCCTACCACATAGCTTGGGATCATCCGGTAACCCGCCTCAGGGAGGCAGCCGAAGTTATAATTAAACTTCTAACAGAAGATTTTTCCAATTATGAGGGTAAATTCTTCCAGCTTGAAAAAGCCTTTATTCGACCAAAAGCGGTTCAGAATCCTCACCCACCAATATATTTTGGCGCAAACTCGCCTAAAACCATGAGAATTTGCGCCGAATTGGGAGATGGTTGGATTCCAGTAGGTACCTTCATGAAGCCTCAAGACTACAGGGAGAAATTTGAGAAAATTAAGAAGATGGCTAAGGAGGCAGGCAGAGACCCGGAGAAGATTGAACCAGCCATGTTCAACTATATGGTTGTAGCGAAAGACTATGACACCGCCTTCAAGCTGGTTGAATTCCCTGCAAAGATGCTTCTCGCTGGCTCCTATGACACACTTAAGGAATATGGTGTGGAGCCGCCCAAAATGAAGCTGGACGTCTTACACTTTGTATTTAACCCAGAAACCATGATGGAGGCAGCAGGGGAAGTAATGAAGATGCCCGTCAAACCCATCGAGGATCGATTCATTTTCGGTTCTCCCGACGACTGCATAGATAAAATCGCAAAATATGTGGAGGGAGGTGTGAGACACTTTGCCATGGCGCTCTATGTCCCCTCCCGGTTGAATAGGGAAACACTGGAACTCTTCGTGGAAAAAGTGGTGCCCTACTTCCGACAATAGCATCCATTAAGTAATAGATTTCCTCAAAATTTTTTACAAGAGAACACAACCACATCAAAGGTCTTGGAAAAAGGTTTCGGCTCAATTGATGGATAAAGTATTTATTTGTAGGAAAAGAAGCTGAGAATATGTCACTAGTTTACCCGGCGCATTTTGAGACTGTTATAAAGATGAGGGACGGTAGGGAGGCTTTTGTAAGACCTTTGAAGCCCGATGTTGACAGGGAAAAACTGTTTGAGATGTACAGCACCCTATCTAAGGAAACAAACTATTACCGCTTTTTGAACTATCAGCCAGTCACGAGGTGGATCGTGGAACATTGGTGTGATGTGAACTATGATGATAAGATGGCGCTTGTCGCCATAGTAAACGAAAATGGGAGAGAGAGAATAGTTGCTGATTCCCGTTACTATCTAGACAAAAAAACTGGGGAAGCAGAGATAGCCATAGTTGTGCACGACGATTACCAGGAAAAGGGTCTAGGAACAAAACTACTCAGTTACACCATAGAAGTAGCAAAAAAGTCGGGAGTAAAAAAACTATACGCTTACCTCTCCCCCACAAACAGGAGAATAATCCATGTGGTCAAAAAGCTCGGCTTCACAGTCAAATGGGTCTACGAAGTAGGAGAGTACGGAGCAGAATTACCCCTACAATAAAAACAAATTTTAGATTTAACTAGAATGTCCAGTTTTGAGCGAAATCCTAACCATTTTATTTAAGGTGCAATTATGTTGGGTGGAGAGTTACATTCTGAATGGTAGTTTTGTGTTGCGGGGTATAGGGTCTATGTATTTGCTTCTGAACTCGTCGCTCAGCATGGGGCACTCCTTGAATATGCAGGGTTCACTATACATGGGGTGGCTCCACATTTTATCCAGAATCACCTTCAATGGCTCTTCTTTGACGTTTCCAAAGGTAAGTGGCATAAAGCAACAGGGCTGAACATCCCCATAGGGAGAAATGTAGACATACTCTTTGTCCGCAATACCCCTACAGCGGCTTGAGGCTTGATTTTGGAAGTAGAAATCGCGGCAAACAAATGGGTATTCTGCAATTCTCCTAACTCTCTCCTCCTCTTGTGGTGACAATTTTACGTCCACATTGTACAACCATCTGCCAGCCGGTGTAGGCAACAAGTATCTTACTCCCGTGGCTCCCAGTTCTCTTGCCATTTGAATCACTCTCTCAAAATCGCCGTTAGCAAGATTCTCCTTTGTAATGTAGGTAGATATCACGACCTTTAACCCCACACTGAGAGCATTTTTTACTGCTTGAACAGCCTTCTCAAAGCATCCCCTATATCCCCGATACTCGTCGTGTTCTTCCGGGTGTGGGCTGTCAATGCTGACGTAGAGTAGATCTAGTCCGCTGTCCTTTAACTTTTGGGCATAATCCATATTCACTTTGATTCCATTAGTGTCCAAAAAGACGAATACCGATTTTTCCGAAGCGTAACTTATTAGCTCCATGAGATCTCTCCTCATAGTGGGTTCTCCGCCGAAAAAGTTAATCGCCAAGGCTTTGTTGGCTTGGTCCAACACGTTCTTAACTTGGTCGGTAGTGAGTTCCCTATGCTTCTCTTTGACATAGTTGCCAACGCAACAGTGTCTGCATTTACACTGGCACTCATAGGTTATACCAAACATCAAATAGGAGGCGGGCCCCTTTTCTTTAAGCCACAATCCCAGCTTCTCAAGATTAAACTCTAAGGGAATACCTTTCTCTAACCACAGGGTACCATCATTGGCATATTTACCAGGATCCATTCTTACACCTCACCTCTCTCCAGTTTTGCTCATTATTTTGACTCTAAAATTTAAATAGTTTGCGATTTTGATACTCCCTGTATACTCTTACCTTTTTTTGGATATGTTTCATTAGTAATGTTCATAGCTTAAATTAATATTCACATTTTAAAAAGAATGAAAATACATTAGAAAAACGAATAGAAAACTAGACAAACGAGGGGGAACTCCCAATTTTTTATAATTTACAACTGCCAAAAGTTTCACACCATTCCTTTCCACTTTTCTTCTCTTATCGCTGCTAGGAAGTCAATTATGAGTCTTGCAGCAATTTGAGCCGTGACTCCCGCCGGATCGTAGAGTGGATTCACCTCCACTAGGTCGAATCCCACAATTTTTCCCTTCTTTGGTAGGGCAGTGAGCATCTCCCTCATCTGTAAATATGTGAATCCTCCGGGTTCCGGTGTTCCAGTTCCAGGGGCTGTAGAAGGGTCGAGGGCATCTATGTCTATTGAAACGTAGATATTTCCAGCTTCTGGGATTTGTTCCATCACCCATTTGGTTCCCTCCTTTATGGCTCTCTCAGCTGTGATTATCCTGGAGCCGTATTTTTGAGCTTCGTCTGCTATAATAGTGGGATTGAGTAGTCCCCTTATGCCAATCTGTGTTATTCCCAAAACATGTTCTAGCTCTGTAGCCCTTTTGAATGGATTCGCATGGCTGAGCCTCACACCCGCAATATCATCTAGAAAGTCAAGGTGGGTGTCAAAGTGAACTATTTCTAGCTTTGTGTCCCTAAATGCTCTTAAAATGGGGAAAGTGATAGAATGGTCTCCCCCCAAGGTTATGGGAAACACCTTATGGCTTATGATTTCCTCAATGTACAATGTTATTAAGTTCAGGTTTAACTCATGTAGTGTAGGCGCCGCCGGTACATCGCCGAAGTCAATGATTTTGGTGCGTGCAAGCTTGTATCTTCCAAGCTCAATATCATATATCCCCTTGTCAGGCAGAAAGAAGGGGCCATAAATCTGAGAACCCTCCCTTATGGCTCTAGGCCCATATCTTGCTCCGGGCCTGTTTGTGGTTCCCTGATCTATGGGTGCTCCAACTACCGCTACGTCCACACCTTCAAGGTTCCTAGTGTAGGGGAACTTGCAAAAGGTTGGAATGCCCATGAAAGGCATCTCTTCACCCAAATTGCTCATCTTAAATCCTCCATTACTTTATTCTCTCGGCGACGGTAGTGTTTAAGTATTTCTCCTAGGATTTGAGGTTTGATTTTCCGATACTGTTTTAATGTTATTTGCCTTTTTAGAATTCTTAAAGGCTGAAGGTTGGGTGTGTTTGTTTTGAGGGCTTTGATGATTCAGAATGGGCAACTGAGGGTTGTTGAGGATTATCCTAGACCCGAAGTGAAGCCCGGTTGGGTTCTAGTTAAGCCTATTGTTGTTGGAATTTGTAAGACGGATTTGGAGCTTGTTGAGGGATATATGGGTTTTAGTGGTGTTCCGGGGCATGAATTTGTGGGCATTGTTGTGGATTCTGGGGACGGGAAATTTTTGGGGAAGCGTGTTGTGAGCGAAATAAACTTTGCCTGTGGCTCCTGTGATTATTGTGCAGCTGGTTTGCAGAGACACTGTCCAAACAGAAGTGTCCTAGGCATACAGAGAGCTGATGGAGCTTTTGCCGAGTTTGTGGCTCTGCCCCAAAAGAACATTCACATTGTTCCAGAAAGTATAACTGATGAGCAGGCGGTGTTCATAGAGCCCCTAGCGGCTTCCTTGGAAATTCTGATGCAGGCCCACATTAAACCCACTTGGAAAGTTTTGGTTTTGGGAGATGGCAAACTGGGCTTGCTGGTAGCACAAGTACTTAGATTAACTGGATGCGATTTGCTACTGGTGGGTAAACATGAGAACAAGATGGAAATAGTAAGAAGGATGGGAATTAAAACAGCCACTCCCCAGAATTTGGCTCAAATGAAAGCGGATCTAGTGGTTGAGTGCTCCGGTAATCCCAAAGGCTACCACTTGGCCAAGAGCCTGGTTCGCCCCTCAGGAATAATAGTAGCCAAAAGCACCTATCACCAAGAACTTAGTTTGAACTGGTCAGAAATAGTTGTGGATGAAATCACCATCATTGGCTCCAGATGCGGTCCCTTCCCTCCAGCAATAAGGCTTCTTGAGCAGGGGCTCATTGACACAAAACCACTAGTAACCGCCAAATACCAGTTTAAAGATGTGCTAAAAGCTTTTGAACACGCCAGAGACTCCCAAGCAATAAAAATACTGGTAGAAATGCCGTAATCAACAGTTCCAAAATATATAGGCTTATATAGGCGTTAGTTTATTGTTTATGTGTACCTGAAGATGGAGGGAGTTCCCCACGAGAGAGGATTGTGGGACAAAAACATCCTCCCGAC
>JAHQXB010000149.1 GCA_029856435.1 Candidatus Jordarchaeia archaeon | reverse complement strand
TATACATAGTGCTTCAGTAAGCTTTTGTATCAGTTGTTTGGAACTGTTTTTGTGTGGCTTTCATCAAGCTTTCCGCGTTTCCTTTCAGTACATTGTCTATGTGGTGGGTGAGTTTGTAGCGGATTTCTGAGGCGCTCCTGATGAGGGTGTTGCTTATGGCTTTCTTCAGCAGTTTCCAGTGACCCTCCACTAGGGCGCGAGAAGTTTTTCATAGATGGTGATATGGACCGGTGGGTTACCACAAAAAAGACTAAGCAAAAGAGTCTCGACATACTTGAAAACTCTTCCTAGATTTAATTTTTTCAACATTTTTTGAGCTATTGCCCCCATCTCACCTAGTTTGTTTTTCATGCTTTGACTATTAGACGCCTCCTCCCTAAAAATTTCCTCAAAGAAAAACCTTTATAGACGTGTGCAAGTAGGATTTGTTATATCCAGAAAAATTGTGCGTGGTATTCTTATTGCCCAGAAAAATTGTGCATGATCCTTCCATAGAAACGGATTCTGAAATTAAGTCGCCCATTACCAAGCGGGCCATCATTTACGGCCTCATTGTTGGCACTCTATATGTCTTTCTCGCAATCTATACTAGTTTAAAGACCGGCGTCACCTTCATAGCCGGTTCGGTTTTAGTGGGATACATTCTTCTATCACTTAGAGGAAAATACAATCCTCAGGAAAATGTTATAATTACCACCATTGCCGAGGGATCAATTCTAGTGGGTGTTGGTGTGATAGCCAGCTTACCCGCAATAGTCATCTACTCCTGGACAATTAGCCAGAGAAAGCTTGACCCAGTATTCTACTTTGTTAATTCCCTATTTGGAAATCTAAGTGGCAACATCTGGTATGATAGCCTAATTACTCCCGAACTTCTAATTACCATAGGCCTCTTTGCGGGAGTACTGGGACTATTTTTAGTGTTCCCACTAAAAGAACAGTTGTTAAAGTTACCATGGCCAGGAGCAGTTCCCGTTTACAGAACCATTGAGGGACTAGGAGAAGTAGAAGAAGCAAAACGCACACTCCTTAAAGGAATAGGAGTGGGAGCAGCATACACAGGGATATTCACCGCTTTGGGTGTAGCTTCAAAGCAGAATATATTCCAACTACCCACGGTTTCGGTTTCTCCAAGTTGGCTAGCCGTACTTAATCCCTTCAAAACGTTGTGGTTAAGCACTTTGCCTCAGTGGCAGCAGACCCTCATTCAATGGTTGACATCTAGTCCCCTCCCCAACTTTCTAGGAATTGCAAACTCGCCCCTCATAGGCGCTATAGGATACTTTGTAGGGTGGAAAAGAGCATTAGTAATTTTCGGGGGGGCTGTTTGGTCTATTATTGTATGGATTGTTTGGGAAGGCGGAAGCCGACTAGCAACCTACGGAACCCACTTCATGCTACCTATGATCTACTACACCTCTATGGGCGTTTTAGTATCCTACATAACTTGGGAATTAGTTATTAAGAATCTCTTAAAATACCGCGAAGACCAGAAAAAAATGAAAGAAATTCGTGAGCAGATAATTAAGGCGGCAGCCGAAGGGAAAATCGACGCCAAACAAGCCGCCCCCTACTTGGAAGTAGAAAAAATGGGCAGATTAGCAAAAGTTAAACAATCAACCACATTGGCCACCGCCAGATTCAAAGAAACAATACAAGTAGATAGGCGGAAACTACTTCCAATGATTATATCTGTAGCATTTTTTGCTGTAGGCACCATGCTAATATTCAACACAAACAACCCCCTAAGCCAAAATATTTTAGGAATCAAAGTTCTCGATGTCCCCTGGTACTTAATTTTAGCCACCACCCCCCTCCTTCCCTTCTCCGGATGGTGGCTCACAGTTGTTCTGGGCGAAGCAGGAATCGCAGCCAACTACCTAACCGACTCCATAGTCGTACCCGCAATCCTACTATTCTCCGTAAACCTTCCCAGCATCGTCATCTTCACCACAATACTCGGAACATGGCAACAATCAGCAGCAAGACTAATTGCAAGAGTCAGAGTAGGACGAGAACTAAAAGTAAAAGACAAAATAATCACAAAATCAATGCTAATAGGTATAGTTCCCGGCGCCTTCATATCTGCATTCATCATAATGCTACTCTACTCATATGGAGGATTCGGCACCGCCCAGTTTCCTGCACCAGCAGCCGCAGTTACAGGACTATTCTTCATGAGCATGGTAGAGCTGAGAACCCTCTGGCTTGGAGGAACAGGAGCAGGACTACCTACTACACCAACCGACCCCACAGCAACTTGGTTCCAATTCCTTTACGAACAATCCAAACCCTTCTATTTGCAAAGCTGGTTCATAGGTGGCGATCAAGGCGCAGGAGCAATCCCCATAGGCGCCGCAGTATTCTTCATCGCCGGTTTCGCAGTTGGACTAGCACTAGCCAAATATGATTGGTCCCCCATCTCCTTGGCGGTAGGCTTAATAATACCGCCATACATAGCCACCACAATGTTCTTGGGAGGAATACTGAACTACTACGTCTACCGTATAAACAAAGCAAACAAAGAACAATACCAAAAAGAAGAAATGAAATACCAAAACGCACTAGCAGGGGTCGCCACCGGCGACGGAGCAGCCCAAATACTCTGGATACTATCCACAATGTTTCTCCTTTAAAAACAGCACCAGATTTAATAAAAAACTCCAAACACAACCCCCAGTCCATAACACTCCGCTCCAAAGCCATTTTAATAGTGAAAATTCACCCTCTAACTAGTATGCCACTTTATACATTAGAACACAAATTTGTTCTATGTTTAGAAAAGTGTTATATTTAGGGCTGTCCTTACAGATTAGGAGGCAACTAATTGACTGAAATGGTTGGAATTAGCAATGCCAAAAAATGAAGCTTCAGAATTATGTTTGCGCACCCCCGAAGGGGTCGAAGCTCTAGTAATGATGGAAACAACGGCAGGAAGTAACCCCGACGCCATAATAAAAGACATTCTACAATTACCAGGAGTAACCAGCATAAACGAAGTAAGCGGCGAATTTGACCTAGTAGCCATACTAAAAGCCAACACAATCGAACAACTGAACGGATACATAGACCTAATAAGAGAAACAAACGGCATCGACTCCACGGAAACAAGAATCATCCTAAGCGAAATATACCTCAAAAACAAACAAGACCCCCCAAAAGACATCCAAACCATGGTCATGTTCATCTCAAGCACCGGATATCACACATCACAAGTCGCCCAAGCACTACTAAAAATCCCCGCAGTAAAAAAAGTCTACGAAATAAGCGGCAAACACGACATCGTCGCATTCTTAGGAACCAAAAACATCGCAGACCTAAACACAACTCTCGACGAAATGAGAAAAATCAAAGGCATAACAAAAACCACTACCTACGTAATACTAAAATAAAAAAGCCACACACAAAAAAATAAACAAAAACCATTCGAAAAACTAAAATACTACCACCCAACACTTCTAACATGGATAGGTGGGCTCATAGCTCAGTGGAAGATTCCCAAAAAAGGAAGCCAAGAGCGCCTGGTTTGCAGCCAGGAGGCCGCGGGTTCAAAACCAAGAGAAAACTCAAAAGGTGAAACTCCCGCTGAGTCCACCAAACACTACTACAAAAAACACGAAACAAATATATCCCCCTATCAAAAAATTCAGCAATCACTTCAACCCCTACTCTTTCAAGAACCCACACACGAAAAACTTAATTATTTTAAACGATACAAAGGTTAACACTAAAAAGGGCGAGTAGTCTAGCGGCCATGACACCGCCTTGACGTGGCGGAGGTCGCAGGTTCAAAAGGTATAGTGCTCTGGACACTATATCTGACAATCCTGCCTCGCCCACCAACCCAAGAAAAAAACAAAAGATTTAATAAGTTGTGAAAAAAACTTGTTTTTGCCGTCGCCCAAATTCTCCCAGGTGCCGTCGTAACTATTCGCAAAAAATAGCGACAAGCTTAGCCCGGGAGAGCGTCGGATGCTGTCAGAGTTTTCTGACGGAAGGCGAAACTGAAGATCCGATTGTCGCTGGATGCTGTCAGAGTCCCTGGCAGAAGGCGACTTCAAATCCGGCCGACGGCACCACATAACATCCCTATTTTTGTTTTTTCTACAAGTTCATTAACAGTTTATTTTCAATCAGATCTAGGCCCTACTTGAAACATTTCTGTCTTTACTCCTATTCTTATGCTTAGTAAAAGTAGGTTTGGTGCGGCTGCCGGGAATTTCGGAAAGAAGCTTCCTTCCTTTTTCATTCGAACCCGGGTAACAGGCTTGGAAGGCCTGGGTCCTAAACCAGGCTAGACTACAGCCGCACTTTTGATATTTCGTCTTGTACTAATACTTAAATTTTTCCTAGGGCTGATGTACTATGGGTTGCTGGGTTTTTGTGTTTTTTAAGTGATGTTGAGGTAGATGGTTCGTGTTGTTTGGAGTATTTTTTCTTCTTTTTTTGTTTCTATTTTCATTTGTAGTCCGCCGAATGATGCTTGGTAGATGTATTTGTCTTCTGTTTTTGTTTTTCGGCTTATTTTTCCTTCTAGAGCGATTTTGGTGTTTTTTGTTTCTAGGGGTTTGTCGCTGATTTGGATGTAGACTTTATCGTTTTCTTTTAGGGGTGTTAGTTCTTTGGGGAGTTCTATTGTGATGTTTAACTGTTCTTTTTCGGAGGTTAGTTGGTATTTTTGTATTTTGTTTAGGTCTGTAGGTTCTATTTTTGTGACGATTAGTTCGGATTTGATGTCTGCCATTTTTGTGTCACCTCTCTTGGAGGCTTCTGTTTTTAAAATACGTAACCTATTTGGACTTCCTGTAATGTGTTTACTGCCTTTTTGTTTTATGTTGGTATAATGGCTACTCCTGCTATGCTTAGTGCTACACCTAGTATTACTGCTGCAGTCCACCAGAAGAAGTAGTGTTTCCAAGCGTCTGGGTTTTCTTCAACTAGTTTGTTTGTGCCCCAAGATAAGCCCCAGAAGTATAGAGACATTATTAGTAGGGTGGAGGTTTCTGAGTTTAGGCCAACTCCCTCGATTAGCATCATTGCTGCTAGGATGGCTATTAGGGTGGCTAATGATCCCCAGCCGGTCCATTCTAAAACTGTTTGGAAGCGTTCGCGTGGGAGGTGTTCTGTGAGTTCGTCTTCTTGGTCTTCTGTTTCTTTTTTGGTCATTATTATTCCTCGAGACTGGGTGGGTAATGTTTGTATTAAAATTTTTCTTCTGTTCTTGTTATTATTGATTTTTGTTATTGTGTGTTTCTGGTTGTTTTTTTATGTTTCGGTTGTGTTGGGTGTGATGATTTTTATATTGGTTCCTGTTAATTTATCTATTTTTTGTTCTAGTCTTTTGATGTGGCTTTCTATTCGGCTGGTACTTTTTTGGTGTTCTGCTTCGATTCTGGATATTTCTGTGTTTAAGTCTTCTCTTTTTTGGTTGAGTTCTTCCATTATGGTTTCAAGATGTTTCTGTTTCTGTGTTAATCCCTTCTCAGTTATGCGTATTGTTAATGTTTCTTTTTCGGAGGCTAACTCCACATATTTCTTTTTGAGGAGGGATAAGATGTTCTCTTGGAAGATTCTGCTGATTTGTTCCATTGCCTTTTTTTGTCTGCTGCCTTTGAGGTCTAGCATTTCGGCTGCTAGAACATCGTTTAGTCGGATGAGGAGGGATTTTAGTTGGGAGCAGTTTTGGTCTTCGGAGAGGAAGGTGTTTAGGGGGATGTCTAGATAGTTTCTTAAAGTTTGTCTCTGTTCCCCGCTAATGCTAACTGTTCCGTCGGCAACGAGTTTTTCCAGTTTTCTAAATGGTTTCTCTAGGGAGCGTAGCTCTCTAAGTATGGTTTCCTCTACCTGCTTTAATTCCTTTTCTACATCTGTTATGTTTCTCACAAGGGTGGCTTCTCTAATCTCTTTCAATTCGCTGTGCTTCGCTTCTTTATCTTTTTCAAATTTAATGAGTGTTTCTGATAATTTTGATTTCTGTTCTAGGAGTTCTTTTGCAATTTTTTGTTCTTTTTGTATTTCTTCAATTATGCTAAAAATTGAGTAGTAATCCTTAACGTGGGGATGTTTTTTTGCTAGTAGCTTTTGCAGTTCTTGGTATTCTCCGCCCAACTTTTTCAGGTAAATATCTATTTCAGTGATTTCTGCCTTGTAATGGGGGGCCATTTTGGGCACCCATCTCTGACCATGCTCAGTAATTGTTTTTAGAGTCCTTTCCAGATTGTATTGCAAGGTTTCCAAATTATTGTAGGTTATTTCGTTTGGAATCCCAAAATTTTCAATTAGGGGAATCACTTTTTCCACGAAGCGGTTGGCAGATTTCATTGCAAGCTCGCTTACTCCTCTCTCATCCTTGCTTCCTAAGCGTTGGAAGGCGTCTTTTAAATCATTTATGAGTTCAGCGATTTTGTCGCGGGATTTCTGTCCGTCTCGCTTAAACGCTTCCAATTTTTTACCCAAATTATCCTGCAACCAATCGGGTAATTTATCTAATTCCACCTCTTCCATTGAGAGAGCCTCCGGTCGCCCACTGATAATATAATTGTTTAAAATCTATGATTGTGCGACAAATCTGTCTAATTAAGTGTTACCCTTTTTTTACTGCTATTTGTCTTATAGATTTAATATTAAATTAATTGTAATTAGGATGAAAAAGGGTTTTTATTTTTTTTATTCTGCTTTACTCCCTAAAACTTTATTGGAAGGGGCATAGCTAACTAAATATGCTAAGTTTATATTAAAGGGATTGCTTTGATCCTCTCTGTGACTGTAGTCGGAGGCTTTCTCGTCAACATTTTTGTAAAAATCTGCCATTAGGGGTGAAAATATAATAGGGTGGAGGTGATTTACAATGTAAAAAATAGAAATTTTAATTTTTGGAGGATTGTGAATGGCTTGGGATGTGGTTATTGTAGGCGGCGGCGTTGCCGGTTTGTCTGCGGGTGCTATCCTTGCGAAGGATGGATTTAAAACGCTGGTTTTGGAAGAGAAACTTGGAGTTGAAGAGAGGGGTAATTCCTTCGAATATAAGAAGGGGTACATTGTTGATTTTGGTATTCCTGCTTTGAGGCTTGCAGATAAGGCTGCTGCCAAGGGTTTCGAGTGAATCAGCGAAAAATTGGAGATTGTTGAACCTGAAATGCAAAAATTGTATTATAAAGATAGTTGGACAAATTTACCCCTGCCTGTTAATAACAAGCTTTCAACAACACCCATATTCACCCAAAAGGATAGGGAAGAGTTGGGACCGGCGCTCACACAGATGTTGACGCAAGTCAGAAGAGTATTATGATACCCCTGTTGAGAAATGGTCAGAAGAAAATATGAAGAGTGGCAATCTTAAATGGTTTTTAAAAGAAATTTTAACCAAACTACTTCTGGTTGCTGCAGATATGACGGCGACATCTACCGGGGAACTTTTCAATCTAGTTCTAGTATTTGTCAAAACGGTAATGGGGCAGCGTACGGTATAGGCGGGTGGAAGACAATACTAGATAAGCTAACTGAAACCGAGTCTAATGGAGAAGTGAGGGTTGGTTAAGTGGAAAAAATTATTGTGAAGAATAATGAAGTCAAAGGAGTGTTAACGAGGGAAGAAACTATAGAAGCAAAGTTACATAGTGGCGTTTTCAGTTCAAAACTTGTTTAGCTTGGTGGAGAAGAAAAACTTTCCAAGAGACTTAAATCTAAGACTATTCTGCTGAGTGTGGGGATATCTATCGACTACGGATTCCATAAAAGGTTTCTGATTTCCATTCCTTCATGTGCTCTGATCCTTGGATGACCGCTACCTTTACCTCAAATATGAATCCAAGCTTGGCCCCGCTAGGAGAGCAGCTGTTGACAGTTTTTTCTGTACAGCCTTCTAGCATAATAAAGATTTAAGCCGCAAAAAAGGAATTGCAGAGAATACAAAACACTATATAACAGAATGTTTCCAGAGGCTAAAGGCAATGTGAAATGTGTGAGGCCCATGATACTTGATATTGTAGACGGTGCAGCCCTAATTACAACTCAGTCCAAAGATAAAAGAACAGATGCTTCGGCCACAATGAAGGGTTTATACCTTGCAGGAGACACATGTAACGGGGAAGACGCTGGAGGGGACATTGCCTTTGCTAGAAGATGCGCCGAATACATTATAAAGAGTAGCTAAAAACCATCTCTAAAAAACTACCTCTCTCTTTTTTATTTTGGTTTCTGGAGATTTCAAGAGTAAAAATTAGTTTTTCACATGTAGTCTAACCTTTTTTGATCATATATGGTTTAAGTTCTCTGACCCAAGCTTCGTGGGCTGTATCAATATTATCGTAGAGGAGTATATAGTCAAGGTACTCTAAGTGCTGTTTTATGCATAGTTTGACTATATTATCTGGAATGTTATCAAATCCTTTTAGAATAAAGAGTGTTTTTAAAACCTCTAGTGGAGATTTCCAGTAACGCTCTAAGCAGATGACTTTGACATTGAAGATGGGGCTAAGTTTTCTCTTAATATTATTTACAAGTCCAGCGCAGATGAAAACAGAATTGTTATGTTTCGCGCATTTTTCTTGAAGGTTATTAACAATTTTTTCCTCCAAAAGTTTTGTAGTTTCTAACTCTTCTCTAAGTAGAGCACGCCACTCGTCTGGATTTATCTTTCCTGTTGCGCGTGATTTGAACTCCAGCAGAAGTTGCTGTTCAGCAAACCCCCTTAAACGTATATGGTATTGGAAATCTTCGAATCCATAAATTTCAAAATCATGGTCGTGTGCGATTAAGGGTAATTTTTTGATTAGAGGTTCTAGCCTATATCTTAAAGAATTTGCAAAAGGACCTGATAATCCTGTCATATTTATATAGTCGTTCCAAAGCTCCTCCTCACTTATAATTCCTAATCGGTAAAGATTCAAACTTTCTCCAAAATTTTCTGGAAAACCCAAAAAGAGTGCATCAAAGTCCGTAGTTTCTAAAAGAATACTAGCACGTTCAGTCGAGGATCTGAACCTGGAAGCTAGTATCAAGTTGATGCGTGGCAATATTCACACCCCCATTTTCCCATTAGAATAGGATAGGGGGTTTATAGGATTAATGTCTCCTTTTTTCAAGAGGCTGTGTACTTAATGGGGCGTATATTTCTTAAAAATTATGGTTTCTGTGAACCTAATAGTTTCTCCACTTCCTTCACTATTTTTGGAAGTATCTCTCCAGCTTTTCCTTCAATTAGATAATCAGAAACAATGCCGGTAAGTGGTGTGGGTTCCGCATTTATTTCAATTACTTTGGCGCCTTTAGTGTGATTAGATACTCTAGAATGGCTATAAAATCCGAAGAATCCCATACGGTAACCATCACGTTCCTTCGCAATTCGTGGTAACTCGGCGGCGGGATACACTACGGCGGATGTTCCAATCACTATCATGAGGTCACAGTTTCTAGCTTCTTCAAGCGCTCTGTCCAGAGCATATCTGGGTATTGGTTCTTCAAACAAGACTGCATCAGGTTTTAGTATGCCTCCACACTTATCACATCTGGGAGGTAGTTCTCCATTGCTGGCCTTTTCCATTGCTAAATCGTGAGGGTATCGCTCTTCGCAGGCTATGCATACAACTCTGCGAAGGTTACCGTGAAATTCTATGACGTCGGTATTTCCAGCAGCTTGATGTAGTCCGTCCACATTTTGAGTTATAATGCATTTCAGTTTACCTAACTCTTCAAGTCTGGCAAGTGCCAAATGGGCAGGGTTCGGTTTTGGTTGTGAGGATAGAAAAAATTTGCCCAACTCTAAAGACATTTTCCAGTACTTCGCCGGATCCGATAGGAATTTCGAATAGGTAAAATCGTCGGGATTATATTTTTTCCATAAACCGTCGGTGCCTCTGAAATCAGGTATTCCGCTCTCCGTTGAGATACCTGCTCCAGTTAAGACCACAATTCTCTGGGAGTTAAGGATATCCTTTGCAGCCTTTTTTATTTCTTCCTCGCTATACACTTCTCTCCACTCCTTCATTTGAAATATATTTTGTTGAAGTATAATAATTTATTATCTCTTAAAAATTTGTCCAACCTGAGAGAACCCTGATTCTAAATTATTCAATTTCTTATTTAAAACGAGCTTTTATAGACTACTTTTCCAATTTAGAACCTTGAAATGAAAAACTTCCTTCGAATCCGCATAACCGCTTTCGCGAAAGGTTTAAATTGTTCATCAATTCCTTTGTCAACCCATAAATTTACACTCTTTGAAATGGAGTAAGCTCCTCTTTTAATCTCACTGTCAGATAAATGTGTAATAAGACAAAAAATATTTTAATAACCCTGAAAAACAATAGTTCCCGCTCTCAATAAAAACAAGAATCGGCGATTCCAATTAGGAACTTCAAGTTGACTGAAGGGTTAAGCAAGACACTTAATTAAGAAAGTCTGTCATCACCTATTTGGGATGAGGAGAAATAAATGTCTAATGAATTAAGCTCCCGGAGTGGTGGCATCCGCAAAATTTGTCTTGCCAGTCATTCTTTTTATCCATATGTGGGGGGCGTTTCCTATTATCTTTATTATCTCTCTCAGGAATTTCTGAGGAGAAAATTTGAGGTTTACGAGGTTCACTTGGGTAAGCCTTCCACGCCCTCTGTGGAAGAAGTTGAGGGTGTGAAGGTGTACCGGGTGGGTTTAGGTGATAAAAAGGAGAGTTGGAATCGTTACTCCTTATTTAAGGAGAGACTTTATGAACAAATCCACGGATTAAGAGTTGAGGGAAAATGGAGTAGAGAGGGCTACAAAGAGTTTGTAAAATTTAACAAAGTTATGGCTTCAAAAATTAATCAAATCTGTTCCAGTAAAAAAATTGATATAGTCAACCCTCACGATTGGCAGCTGCACCTAACGCCTGATTACCTTGATTTTTCTGTTCCCGTGGTTTATACTTGGCATGTTCCATTTACCAGTAATATGGGAGAGAAGTTAGGGAGGCAGGCAACCGCTAAACTGAAAAAGTGTGACAAAGTTATTTTTTCAACTCAGGATTATCTAAATTATGCAAAGCTCTTAGGTGTGCCCGAAGAAAAACTGGTTTGCATTCACCCCTTTGTTGAACCAAGCAGATTTTATTTAGATGAGAAGGAAGGTTACAAATTCAAAAAGGAGAAGGGAATTCCCTTAGACTCAGAAATAGTATTGTGTGTTGCAAGAATAGATCCAGTAAAAAGTCATGAAGAGCTTCTAAAAGCATTCTCTATAATTAAAAAGCAACATAGAAATGCTAAACTGGTTCTTGTGGGTAATGGCTCGTTAAGCGACAATGTTCTAGAAATTAGGGGACAGAGAAGAGCAAGTATTCAGAAACTAGTGGAGAAATTAGATTTGGAAAATGATACAATTTTTATGGGACATGTCCCCCACAAGGACATACCCAAAGTCTACAAAATGGCAGATGTGGTTGTTCTTCCCTCAAAGATGGAGGGTTTTGGTCTATCCATAACTGAAGCTATGGCTTCAGAAAGGCCCGTCGTCGCTTATAATGTGGGAGGTGTAGGCGTGCAGATTGAAAATGGTCGTAGTGGATTTCTTGTAGAAAAGGGAAACATTAACGAACTGGCGGCAAAAACTTCTGAACTACTCTCGGATAAAGAGCTCAAGAGGAAAATGGGGGAGAGAGCCAGGCAAATCGTTGAGGAAAAGTTTAATGTGAGAAAGGCTGTGGATAAGTATCTTAACGTGTACCAAGAAGCTATTAATGGGAGGTAAACTAATGAGAATATGCCTGCTAAGCTACAGAGGAAACATGTACTGTGGCGGTCAAGGAGTTTATCTCTACAACCTTTCAAAAGCACTAGCGGAGCTGGGAAACGAAGTTCATGTAATTGTGGGGCCTCCCTATCCTTATAAAATGAAGTGGGCTACAGTACACAAAATTAAAACTCCTAGATTTAACGAACTAAATGGTGACAGGGTTACCTCAGAAAACTTATCCCTTTTGACCTTCTACGAATATACGGCTGCAAAATTTGGAAATTTTCCTGAGATAATGAGTTTCAGCATTCGAGCTTTCTTCAAGATAAAAGAATTAATTAAAGATTACCAGTTCGACATTATTCATGATAATCAATGTTTAGGCTACGGACTCCTACTAATGAAAGCTTTACATATTCCCTTAGTAGCTACGATACATCACCCTCTGCCAATCGATAGACAAATTGCAATGTATCTTTCTGAGGATGCCAAAACAAAGTTAAAACAGATACTATTCTACCCACAATTTATGCAGAAAATAGTGGCAAAGAGGATCAACAAAATAATAACGGTTTCAGAATTTTCGGCAAGAGAGATAGTTAAACACTTCAAAATACCCCGAGAAAGAATAAGTGTAGTCCATAATGGCGTGGACACCGAATTATTCCACACAAGAGAAAAACCCAAGAAAGAGCTTGATGACGCATATGATGTAACCTTTGTTGGCAACTGTGAGAATCGGGTTAAGGGGCTACCCCTCCTTCTCAAAACTTTGAGATATCTCAAAGATAATTTGAGAATGAATGTTAAGTTAACAATAGTTGATAAGTGGAAGGAGGAGGGTATCGCCCCTCCCCTCATAAAAAGATATGGCCTGGAAAACGACATAGTATTCACAGGTCCTCTAACCTTCGAAGAACTATCCAAGCGCTACGCAACAACGGATCTGATAATAATTCCATCACTTTTTGAAGGATTCTGCTTCCCAGCAGTTGAAGCCATGGCCTGCGGAACTCCCGTCGTGGCTTTCAAAGTAGGCGCCCTCCCACAGGTTGTAGATGATGGTAAGACGGGAATACTGGCAGAGCCTGGAGATTGGAGAGCTTTGGCAAAGGCAGCCGCTAAAATTTTGAAGGACAGAGAATTGAGGGAAAACATGGGAAAAAGAGGCAGAGAGAGGGCGGAAAAGCTTTTCACTTGGAGAAAAGCTGCAGAACAAGTATTAAAAATTTACAGGGAGACCATAGATGCTTACCGTTAAATTAAACCTTTTGCAAATTTTGGAAAATGACCTAGTTCTAGATGCTGGGTGTGGCTCCGGTCGACACACTATGGAAGGAAGCAAGTGGCATGATTCCAAATTTGTAGCTGTTGATAGTTCACTAAGTGAGTTAAAGAGGCTGAAATATGTCCTTGATCTTATGGCGCAAAAGGGCGAATTAAAGGGAAACGTGGTTCTAATTGTTGGAGATGTTCTTCAGCTACCCTTTAAAGACGAGTCTTTTTCAAAAATAATTTGCACCGAAGTCTTAGAACACTTGTATAAAGATGTGAAGGGGATGAGGGAACTAGTGAGAGTTCTAAAAAACCATGAGGAAATGGCGGTCAGCGTGCCAACGCCCTACACAGAGAGATTATTCGGCAAAATTTCAT
Organism: Candidatus Jordarchaeia archaeon; assembly: GCA_029856435.1. Taxonomy (GTDB): domain Archaea; phylum Asgardarchaeota; class Jordiarchaeia; order Jordiarchaeales; family Jordiarchaeaceae; genus Jordiarchaeum. Next base: position 5,360 of record JAHQXB010000149.1, on the reverse strand, counting down.
ATGAGTACTTCAGAACTCCCGGAGGCCATGTAAGGATTTATACGAAAAAAGAATTACTACAAAAATTGCAAAAAAGTGGTTTGAAAATATTATACGTGTGCCGTGAACATGCCTTCCACTCCGTTTTTTGGATGTTAAAATGCCTATCCGGCCTAAAAAACCAGAAAGCTTTAATCCCTGCTTTCTGGGAAAAAATACTCGTATTCTCCCTTCGTCTCAAGCTACTCAAAAAAATTGAGAATTTCTGGAATAATCTCTGGCCAAAAAGTATAGTAGTATACACAAGAAAAGAAGTATAACTAGGTTCCATTGGAATCACAAACATGCCGACACGTAAATCACCTGCGTTTGAGGAGTGGCCTATTCATAAGCTTCCCTCACCCCTACTCTATTTGGAGTTAAAGCTTATCAAAAATTATTTCCGAAACTGCAAATTTGAAAAATCATAAGTTAAAACTAGTTAGTGGATGTGGGTTTGAGTAAATTTATGATGGTTATTTTTAGGAGACGATGAAACCGGAATGGAAGCCTCAAGAAATAAAAAAATGGATGACAAAAATTTTTGGAAGGTTTGGTTTAGAGCAGTGCACAAAAGCTATACGCCGCATAGCCATATTGTGCAACAAATTCTTAATCAACTTAACTATAATGTGGCAGGGCTGAGAATTTTAGAGGTTGGCGCTGGGTCTGGTAGAGATAGCTGGCTTCTGTCAAAATATGGGGCGCAATCCTATGCTTTAGATTATGCAACGGCGAAAATGATTAAGAAAAAGTTCTACTCTAATTATCTGCCGCTAATCTGCATTCAGGCTGATGGAGAGAATCTTCCCTTTAAAGATAACTCCTTTGATCTTGTGTTTTCTCAAGGCTTGATTGAGCATTTTCGGGAGCCTGAAAAACTAATTAAGGAGCAAATTCGTGTGCTGAAAAAACAGGGATATCTGGTAATTGACGCTCCTCAAACTTATTCGCTGTATAACGTCTATAAAACTGTCCTGATTTATTTTGATAATTGGCCGATGGTTTGGGAGAGGAGCTACTCTGTTCAGGACATGAAAAAAATTGGTAAGAAATACTCTCTTAAATTGGTGAAGCTTTCGGGGTGGGATGTTTGGCCTCTATTTATCCGGAACCTGCACAAAATGAAGATTAGGAAAAGAAGCCTTCTCCCCAAAAAAATTAGACAGTTTGTGGAAACTCAATGGAGAAAGTTTGAAGGCTCGAAACCCGCAGCTTACACTGCGATGAATATAACAGCTATATTCCAAAAAGTATAATTAGAAGCTACGATACTTTAAATATCTGTCATTTTTCGCTTGGGTTAATAGTTTGTTTTGGGGTGTGCAAATTGAGTGATATTAAAAAATTTTTCAAGAAATATATTGATGCGGCAGATGTTTATAGCCCAGGAGGAATTTTAAGGGTTCTTTACCAGCAACGTCAAGACTGGATAAGAATGATGTCTAATGAAAGCCCATTTGAGCCTTCTCCTAGGGTGGTAGAGGCGGTTGAAGAGGCTGTTCACAAAGTAGGTTGGTACTATGATTCAGATTTTACAGATCTTAGAGAAGCTTTAGCGAATTACACAGGGTTTGATAAAGAGAGAATTTTAGTTGGAAATGGTAGTACAGAGATTCTGGACATGATTTTTAGGGGGTTCATTAATCCGGGCGATGAGGTGATTCTTTCAGATCCCACCTACCCCCTTTACCCCATAAGGATACATGTTGCAGGGGGTAAAAGTATTGTAGTTCCTAAAACTCTTCCAAACTATTATTGGGATGTTAAGGAAATAATTAAAGCCATAACGCCGAGAACCAAACTTGTTGTTATAGATAGTCCCTGCAATCCTGTAGGCAACACGATAGCTGAGAAAGATATAAGGGAGATCTTGGGGCAAGATGTTCTCGTGGTTCTCGATGAGGCTTACGGTGAATTTGCGGATAAACAATTGACTCATCTTGCCAGAGAATATGAGAACGTGATAATTACCAGAACGCTCTCTAAAGCATTCGGTCTAGCAGCTCTGAGAATTGGCTACACAATTGCAACGCCGGAAATAATAAATTATTTAACAAAAATAAAAATTCCATTTAATGTAAATTACATCGCAGTTCAGGCAGCCATAGCCGCACTAAGCGATAAGGAATATCTCAAAAAAGTGAGAAATGAAATAGTAAAAGGTAGAGAATACCTTTACAAGGAAATCTCGGCAATCAATGGGTTAAAGGCTTTCCCTTCACAGGCAAACTTCCTCCTAGTAAAAATTACGAAACCTAATGTTACTGGAACAGACCTAGAATGGAAGCTTGCGGACAAACAGGTACTGACAAGAAAATACTCTGGAAAAGCGGGTCTCGAAGGAGAATACATACGAATAACTGTGCGTAGCATGGAAGAAAATCGTAAATGTGTAGAGGCGCTCCGAGAAATAATGAGGGAACAGTAGCTTACAAATCTACATATTTTTAACTCAAAAAAGTTTTCAAACCCCTCCTTTTCAATATTTCAAAGGGATGGATTTACCTTTTAGAGAATCGTTTCAGTATTCGCCCGTACTGTGCTAGATATGCCAAGGCCTTTGCTCCTCTTTCTGGTGTAGGATATACCGGTATCCCCCCCTTTTCCAGCTTGGCTGCATCTTCTTTACATGTATTTTGGGGGCCGTTTAAAACTGCTACTATGGGCTTACCGTACTTCTTACTAAACTCCACTAGTTCCTCTGAAGGAAATCCCATCATGGGAAAATATAATTGAAAGTATATGAGGGCGTCAATGTTTTTGTCTTCTAGAGCCAATTTTGCAGCTTCCGCTCTGCCCCAAGGAAGGGGTGCAAAGGCCAAATCAACGGGATTAGTTCTAATAGTGTAGGGGGGTAGGAGCTTTTCAAACTTTTTTTTGGTTTCATCTGTAAATGGGGGTACTGTTAGTCCGTTCATGGCACAAAAATCAATAAGTACTAGACCAGCTCCTGCCTGTTGGCTGAGCACAGCGACTCTGTTTCCGGCAGGGACAGGTTGGAGTGCCAACGCTTTAGCTGCGTCTAAAAGCTCAATTGGGCTATCAACTTGTATGATGCCTGCCTGTTTAAACATAGCGCTGTACAGTTTGTAATCTCCAGCTAGAGCTCCAGTGTGTGAGTAGGCGGCCTTGTTTATATCCGTTTTTCCCACCTTATAAGCCACTATTGGTTTTTCTTTTACTACTCTTCGAGCTATTTCGAGAAAAGACCTTGGGTTGCTGAGCCCTTCTATGTGTAGAGCTATTACATCAGTTTCGTCATCGTATAGCAGGTACTCTAAAATTTCTGGGAAGTCAACGTTAACTCGGTTGCCTAAACTAGCTATTTTACTTATACCGATGTTTTCATCTAGAGCCATATTTCCTAGTATCGATGAGATCCCTCCGCTCTGACAAAAAACCGCTATGTTTCCTTTCCTCAAACATGCGAATAAGGGGTTAAATGAGGCGTTTAAACCTCTGTGTATATTTGCGAAGCCAATTGTGTTAGGGCCGATTATCTTAATGCCTGCTTCTTCTGCGATGGACTTTATCTCCTCTTGAAGTTTTTCTCCCTCTTCGCCGATCTCTTTGAAAAGGGCAGTGATTATGGAGGCTCCCTTCACTCCTTTCTTGGCACACTCCTTCAGTATGCCGGGTACTAGTTTAGCTGGAACAACTATAACAGCTAAATCAACATCTTCTGGAACATCGCTGATTGAGGGGTAAACCTTTCTTCCTTCCAGTTCCTTAAAGTGGGGATTAACCAGAAACACTTTCCCATTGTAATTTAACATGGAAAACATAGCATAGTAGCCGAGTTTTGTAAAATCGGAGGTTGCACCAATCACAGCTACTGAGTCGGCATAAAAAAGCTTCCTATAATCTTCAACGATTTTATTCTTCATGGCGGCCACCTTCAACTAGAAATCAAGTATTTAGCGTTTCAGTCAAGAGGCTTGTGGGAATAAGTAAATGAAACTCAATTTTCCTGTATTAACTAGTTTAGAGCCCTGAGGGAAATTTAGCGCCAGAACCTATTGGACATTCACAGAAAAAGATTGTTCTCCCTTTTTTATTTTTTCCCAAAATTGTTTTTTTGCATAATTTTACTTTTTTTAAATTTATTCCTTAAATTGTTGAAAATTTTTTAAATTAACAATGTAAAATTATAAAAAAATATATCAAATATATAAAGAAATTAGAAAATAAAAATTATACAACACAGTACCCAAAATAAATATTTATTTATGCATCTTAAAATACCCCCATGGCTGCGCTCCCCTTCTTAACTGAGTATAGAATCCCAATTTGCTTTTTATACACCTTAGTTGGGTTTTTGGCGTGATTTTGTTTTTCATTACAATTTATTTCTTTTGATAAATCCTTTAACCTCTCACTACTTTTTGGGAATTTTCAATGGATCAATAACGCATATTAAAAATTGTGGATTCACAAAAGAGCCCGCAAAAGCAGAATTTTAAAAATAAATCAATCTTACAGTAAAGTCGTCCCATATTGCTTCTACAGGTTTTTGAATTACAAATCGATAAATAAAGATTTAATGTGAAAAGGGCGTTCACATATTTACTGGTAAGGCTGTGAATGGCTATGATTGAGGTTGAAGTAAAGTGTCCCATAGATGATCCTAAGGGGATCATTGAAAAATTGGTTCAAGAATTTGGCGCAAAATATGTAAAGACGGTTTTTCAGAAGGATGTCTACTTGCAACATCCTTCAAGGAATTTTGCGGAAACTGATGAAGCGTTAAGGTTGCGCACGTCACAGGAGGGTGTTCAATTAACATATAAGGGTCCAAAAATAGATTCCCTGTCAAAAACTAGGGAAGAGTTATCTGTTTATGTGGACAATTTTGAGACGATTCTGAATATTTTCCAAAGAATAGGGATTATCCCATTAGCTTGGGTGGTTAAATCTAGAGAGATGTTTGACATAAATGGAAGGGTAGTTGCTTCCATTGATTGTGTACAGGATTTAGGTAACTTCTTGGAGTTAGAGTCTGATATTGAAGATATTAAACAAATCGAAGCCAAAAGAGAAGAATTATTATCCATACTGGACAAATTAGGTTTATCAAGAGAGAATACCGAAAGAAGATCCTATTTAGAACTCATAGTGGCTAGGATACGAGGCACCTAAACCCTAATTATGAGTCCCCTTTTAACCTCTCCGCAAATTTGAGAGTTGCAAAATTGTTGGCGAGAAAGTCCCTAAATCTAGGTTGTGGGGGGGTGTAAACTTTTTTGGTTCGACGTTCAAGTTTTGGGCTCCTTTTTTGGGCAATTTTTGAGAAACAATTACTCATTAATAATCGGAGGGAGTTTTAGATTGCCGGGGAA